>NZ_JAWOTD010000015.1:0-120787 GCF_033338715.1 Vibrio sp. Vb1337
AGCCAATAACCTTATTAATCGTCCTAGAAACTGGTGTCAAAATTTCTTCTAAGATATCGGATATCACTCTTTCCTCCATAGACACATAACGCCTTGTTAAGGTGTGAGGCACGCAATACCGAAGGTTCCGTATAACACCTTAACCACTAAAGCTAACGCATAGTAAAAATGCCACGCGTGCCGAATCACTCTTGAACAATTTGTTATACGAATTTCTTCAGTGCCAACACTTGCCGTTCAAATAACTCACAATCTGACTTTGAGTATGACTTAGCTACATTAACCCATTGAACGCCCGTTTCATCTATGTGGCGAAACTCGACTTGAAGTGCATATTTAGAACAACGAAAAAGAGCAAAAACCAAACCTACAACCGTCAGACTAAGAACTAAAACTAGTAGCCATTGTGGCACCTCTTCCAACCTTGGAATAACTAACCAAACTGCCCCTGAAAAAACACACACCCAGAATAAAACTTGACCTAAATTATCAAGAAAGCTTAACTTTTTAACCCTAACATTGTTTATCTTAGACAAAGGATATGAGTCTTTCTTAAACCTGAACTCTTTTGAATCCAAGTTAAAATCAGTATTTTTGTACATAATTTCCCTCTATTCGTATAACGCCTTGTTAAGGTGTGAGGCACGCAATACCGAAGGTTCCGCATAACACCTTAACCACTAAAGCCAACGCATAGTAAAAATGCCACGCGTGCCGAATCACTCTTGAACAATTTGTTATACGAATTTTTTCAGTGCCAACACTTGCCGTTCAAATAACTCACAATCTGACTTTGAGTATGACTTAGCTACATTAACCCATTGAACGCCCGTTTCATCTATGTGGCGAAACTCGACTTGAAGTGCATATTTAGAACAACGAAAAAGAGCAAAAACCAAACCTACAACCGTCAGACTAAGAACTAAAACTAGTAGCCATTGTGGCACCTCTTCCAACCTTGGAATAACTAACCAAACTGCCCCTGAAAAAACACACACCCAGAATAAAACTTGACCTAAATTATCAAGAAAGCTTAACTTTTTAACCCTAACATTGTTTATCTTAGACAAAGGATATGAGTCTTTCTTAAACCTGAACTCTTTTGAATCCAAGTTAAAATCAGTATTTTTGTACATAATTTCCCTCTATTCGTATAACGCCTTGCTAAGGTGTGAGTAACGCAATACAAAAGCTACCGCACAGCGCCTTAATCACCATAAGCCACCGCATAGTAAAAATGCCACGCGTTACGAATCACTCTTAAGCAATTTGTTAGTACATGCGCTACTTCTGTTTATGCGCTCCAAGATATTGAAAACTGGCATGATATGAAAGGCTTTGAACACTGAAGTGAGACGGGCAGCTACAAAACTTAAACTCGATTAAGAGACGAGAGTTGGCTAGAAGAAAAATGGACTGAACAGCCCTACTTTCACTTGCTTCAAATTGGAAAAGGATTCGATCCTCGTACTCCGACAGCAGCTCTAAAGGAAGACAAGATTCGCTTGGAAAGCACAGCGAAAGTGAAGAAGCGCCAAAGAAATAGGCTAAGAGTTAGAAACCGTAAACGGTGAAGTAAAAGCAAACACTCCGCATATAGTGCCACCGGAAAAAACGTGAAAGGTACAAACGTAAAGGTGTAAAGACAAGCGCCAAAACAGATAAACACCAAAACTTATGACCTTTGATGTAAAACCCGTACTAACGCTTTGTTAAGGTGTGAGGCACGCAATACCAAAGCTCCCGCATACCACCTTAACCACTAAAACTAACGCATAGTAAAAATGCCACGCGTGCCGAATCACTCTTGAACAATTTGTTATGTAGCCGACTTTCAGCTTAGTGCTTTCTGCCCAATTAGGATTTTGGGGGCAATACCAGCTTTGCGATACAAACTTAAAGCAGATTCATTGAAGGAATATACTTCTAAAAACAGCTCTTCTCCGCCGTTAGAGATAGCCCTTTCCTCAAATGCCTCTATTAGCGCCAATCCAACGCCTTGGCTTCTAAAGCATGAATCCACTACTATTTGTTCAATGCTCGCGATTTTTCGCTGTTTGAGCGTCCAAGACTTACGAACCCATAGCTCACCAAAAATAAAACCTACTAACTGCCCATTGCTCTCGGCTACCAGGAAAATCGAGCTTTCACTTTCGATTATCTTGTGTAGGTCTATTTTTTGCTCAATTTCTTCCGGTGATAAAAAGTCATCAGGTAAATTTGCTTGATGATACTCATTAAGCTGAAACTGTAGTTTCTTGATAACGCCGATATCTTCAATGCGAGCTTGGCGAATATTTAACATATATAAATCCTTTTAACTTACCGTCTTCTCGTGGCTACATAACGCCCGCTTAAGTGGTGAGCAACGCAATGCAATGTTTCTGTACACCACCTAAATCACTAAAATCAACGCATGGTAAAAATGCCACGCGTTGCGAATCCGTCTTAAAGCGTTTGTTAGAAATACGTTACTCATTGAACACTTTGTTAAGTTGATCTTTTATTTCGTCACGCGAGTCTCCGGTGACTATATAGACTTTTTGATTACCTGAAATTTTATTATGCTCAGTAATCAATTCCTTAGTTCTCTGAGTCACCCCTGAAGAAACGACCAAAATACCGCCTTTTTCTGACTCAACAACCTTATGTAAGAACTCTCTGGCTGTTCCCAAACCCAACAATTTCCGATACCTTTTTACCTCAACAACCATTTGTTTTTGCGCACTTTCAACTATGAAATCATATCCATCAACATTTGTTGCCGAAAGTACACCTAATTCTTTGAGTATTTCTCCGACCATTTTTTCATATTCAAAACCTGCAATAAATGCTGAACCATGATGATTAACGATAATATCACCTGACATAATATCGGCTTCAGTTTCCTTGTCAGACTTGAATTTAGCTACAAGACTCGCAGCTCCTATGCCTGCAATCAAAGCTCCAAAACCCGAAAGCAAGATTGATAAAATACTGATCCAGTCAGTTTTAGCAGAGATGGGTTCAGTCGGCGGTTTGTATTGAGAACGGATAGTGTTAATCGTATCCAGCAACTCACCCCTTTTTTCTAAAGGTATGAACTTATTACTCATAAAGCGTTCTTGCACTTGGACTAATAATTCTTCAGATGTATAAGGGTAAACAGCACCTTGCTTTAACTCCTTACCTCTAATAAAAGTTTCGATGTCTGAAATCGTGACTTCTCTACCATGAAAAATAACCTCTTGCAGATCATCCATTAAACTTTCATGGATGACGTTAATTTTACTTGTTGTAATGTCTTTGACGTAATCAGGAACATACATTAAAGAGAAATAAAATGTACCAGCCACCCCTATTGCTCCAAACAAGTTCCAAGAATTTTTAAGTATCCACTTTAGTAAAGAATTCAAATATTACTCCTAACTTAATTCGTATTTCTAACGCCGCATTAAGGTGTGAGCAACGCTACCACCAAACCCAAACCATTGCACCGTAAACACGAAACCCAACCTTGAACTGAAAATGCCAAGCGTTGGGAATCACTCTTAAATGCTTTGTTAGCACTATTTTTCTTGATTAATTGCGTCTAATACAAATTTTCTACTAATCTCGTCGATAGGTATATCCATTTCATCTGAATATTTTTCTATAACTTTGTACTGTTCGACCGAAACCTCATACGAAATAGCCATTGGGTTTGAGTTAAAAATAGTTACGAAGACAACACTGATGGGAATACTGATACCTATTATTTTACAAAACTCTCTTTTTATGTCTCCTTTTTCAAACTTTACACCTAATCTTAATTGAGAAGAAAGCAGAGCAATAAAGAAAAAGAGTAGTGCATATAAAGCAAAAAACTTCGCATAATTCACATAAAGAGCACCTTTAAATAAGCTCATAAATAGTGACCCAAAAGCCATGCCAAGAATGACTGAAATGGCTGGTAAACTTAATTGTTCGATTCTCTCAGACAAGTGTTTTACCAACTCATCAAGATACTTTTCTATAGATGGGCAGGTGATAAATTGATACAGAACAACGCCTAAAAACTGCACCAAAAATACGGATACAAGAGTGTAAAATGGTATATGGTCTCCAACCAGAGTCGAAAATAGCCCTCTATTAATGTGGTTAGGTAGCAAAGCCATAACTTCCATCAATAGAGAGGAAATGAAACCAAACACCCCAAAAAACCTGAGTTCATTACCGAGATTCAAACAATAGTGTTTAAGATACACGCAAATTTTGATAAAAGATTGTTTCATAAGAATATTTCGTAAAATTTTCTAATAATATTCATATTACGTAGAAATATCAACTGATAGTGCTAACGCCCTGTTAAGGTGTGAGCAACGCAATACCGAAGCTCCCGCATACCGCCTTAAACACTAAAACCAACGCATAGTAAAAATGCCACGCGTTGCGAATCGCTCTTAAACAGTTTGTTATATTTTTGATTTCAGTGGACTCAATACCTCAAGTAATCTTTTATGAATTGAGATTCGATCGACGTTACCAGTTTCTTGACAAACAAAAGCCGCACCCTCTTCTGCCAAAACCTCAATAGCCTGAGGTTTACAAATTTGCATAAAACTGAAGTGCGAAGCACCTTTGATTTCATTGTAAGAAAGATTGCTTAGGTTGGTATTTATATACGGAGTAATTTGTAGCTTAGGCGGGATAGTCTCGTCCAACTCAGCACCAACTACTACTGTTTTTGCCGACAGAGTATCTAACGATTTAGGTAATATCGCAGGCACGTAACCTGGAGCAATCGCAACTGCATTTTTTATCCGTTTATCCCTGTAATCGCCCGAGATCATAAGACGTTCTTGTTGTGAAAGCTCATTCAGTACATTGCTATAATAATCGCATGATGCATCATTGTACTTATGACAGTATTCTTGATACCCCTTAATATCGAATTTTGCGCCTGCTAATGCTAATGCTGTATAACCACCCAAAGAGTAACCGATGACCGTTATATTATCTTTGTCTACATACTGGGCGTAGTTACTTGATAGTATCTGATCGATAAGGAAGGAGACATCTCGAGGCTGCTCCCACATTCTGAGAACGCCCTCGGGCGTAGCTTGACCTGTTGTGTAAGTAGGATGATTTGCTGACACGACAAAAGCACCATTCTCAGCTAACTCACTCCCAAGCCATGATAGGTTTTTCCAATTACCTGAAGTCCCGTGAACTAGGATGTACAATGGAAAACCCCTGCCGTTTGGGATTGCTGATTTAGCAGCCTTAAACCCATAGAAAGCAATATTTTCGGCGAAAATGGCTTCGGAAGCAGTTGTCGTTGTCGGGTAAAATAGCTTAGTCTCAATGAGCCTATGCCTTTCATTGTCTTGGTAATTGTCTTCGGCGATGCCTATAGCCGCCATGCTTGCCGAACTTAAGCAGCATAAAGAGGCTAAAACTATTCTTTTCATACTTTCCTTTATCCACTGACGTAAAACAAAAATATAACGCCGCGTTAAGTAGTGAGCAACGCTACCACTGAACCGAAACCATTGTGCCGTAAACACTAAAGCCGATTAAAACAAAAAATGCCACGCGTTGCGAATCTGCCTTAAACGCTTTGTTATGTGTTTTCATCCGCAGCTTTTGGAACAGTATTCTTTGCTATCTGAATCAACGTATATGATATGCCACATACGAAAAATTTTGCGATCCATAGCATTATCCCTGAAACTAGAGCACCGATACCTATTTGAATTCCATAGGAAACAGTGGAAAAAATACCAACTGCAACTGTTAGTACCGCTAGACATGTTACAACCACATCCATTTTTCTCAATAATGACTCAAATTGCTCGACTCTTTTCACTAACACTCCTTGTTATCCATTTAAAAGCGAAGATTCTATCAATTTATGTAGCAGGCTCGACACATTACTGACCAAGACACATAACGCCGCGTTAAGTAGTGAGCAACACTACCACCCAACTTAAAACATGCCACCGTAAACACAAAACTCAACCAAAACAAAAATGCCACGCGTTGCGAATCTGCCTTAAACGCTTTGTTAGCTTATTACTTTCCGAGCATTCCATACTAAAACAACAACTTATTTTGACATTAAACGTGAAGTCGAAATTATAAACATAGCCGACGACTTCAGGCGATGAACTTTGTATTAACTTGAACTTAGCCAAAACCGCCGAGCGTGGAGACTCACGGAACTTCACCCACCAAAGCTCGTATTAGATTTGCTGCTTTCACATGCAAAACTTTGCCATGAATGAAATAGAGGCGGAACTGAAATTACCACCAACAAACCAAGAGCAAGAGCAAGAGCAAGAGCAAGAGCAAGAGCAAGTAAGCTTACAACCACACACGGTAATAATGACCGCTAAAAAATGTTACTTGCTACTGCTGATACTACCAAAATATTTGCCAATCAGATTGCTCATTTTGACGATATGCCCTACCTAACATCAGCTATATGAGTTTGATTTTTCAGACTGTAAGCTAACGCCGCGTTAAGTAGTGAGCAACGCTACCACTGAACCTAATCCATTGTGCCGTAAACACTAAAGCCGATTAAAACCAAAAATGCTACGTGTTGCGAATCTGCCTTAAACGCTTTGTTATGTGTTGTTTGCCCAATTTTCCGCCTTTCGTTTTAGACTAAACCACTGATATCCGCCAAAAACAACACCACCAGTTAGCCAAATAAGCAGATTTTTCAATACATCAAAGGTAAACAAACCACTAGAAAATTGCTCATAAATAAACCCTGTAGCAATAAACATGATCAGGCCAAATGGTAAGCCTGTTTCCACTGTAAACCTAATAAAACCTTTTCTCTTAGCCGCTAACCAAAATGTATCATGAATAGTCATCAAGCTTCCTTACTAACTGATTTAATGGGTAAAAATATAGACAATACTCTGTCAATTTCTCCGATTTTAAGTGACTCTGATCTTAAAAAACCTGAAACACATAACGCCCTGTTAAGGGGTGAGCAACGCAATACCGAAGCCGCCGCATACCACCTTAATCACTTAAACCAACGCATAGTGAAAATGCCACGCGTTGCGAATCCCTCTTAAACAGTTTGTTATGTGACTTGCCCCAAAACCTAATCACCAAAAAACAGTGGGGAAACAGCCAAGAGAACAGCACAACTTAACTTAAAATAGAATACCGCTAGGAATACAAAATTCAGCTTATTATTTTTAGGAACCGGAGTACCTAACAACACATCTGTTCTAGAGTAATGCTTAGCGGAAAATATACCTAATAGAAACACTAAATAGGCACTCAACATTAATAATACCAAATCACCATTAATACGCATGAGAATCGGTACTAATAAAGGCATCAAAAAAACAAAGCAGACACATATAAACCAAAGCTTCAGTATGGAAGAAGTAGCAGCCCATTTAAATTTACTAGCTAATAGTTTGGGTATGTATTCCATGTTATTCCTTCTCTGGTCACATAACGCCGCGTTAAGGTGTGACACGCGCTTGGCTATACTTGAGCGAAGCGAAACTGCCAAGCGTGTGGAATCACTCTTAAACGCTTTGTTATGTATATTTTCCGTAGTGCTCTCTATGGTAGGCAATGAAATTTACACCTACTTTATGTTTCTTATTGGTTCTAAGGACACCTTTAATTCCAATTAAGGTCAAATCATCAGCTATTGTGAAGACACCATTATCAAACATCACGTGATGATTTGGACACAAGCAAAGAATATTCTCTTCGATGTCCGGTCCGCAATGAGGCTGACCTAACGGCTGTATATGCGCAGCTTCCGCGTACAACCCAACGCCTGTGTCTATCGCCAACCCACAAACCTGGCAACTGTAATTGTGGATAGATTTAACCTTTTTAGCTATCTTAGAATCTCGAACGATTCTCTGGACAGTAGTCTCTGTACGCTTAGTCTCACCATACTCTGGTGGTTCGACGTTAACTACATGCTGATTCCCAGTTAGGACATCGACCGCAATTAAACGATACCTCCATATTTTGTATCCTGATAATCCGTTTTCACACCAATAATCAACGACTCGATACAAACCGGCATATTGGAAGCCTTTAGAAGGCGAGTAATTGCTCGGGTGTTTATAGCTACGGGTAACCCTGACAGGGAGACCTTCAAGCGAGTTTCTCGCGAGCGCCATATTTGTCCGTTCTAATTTCTGATCAGCTATTTGCTTGCCTGAGTTCTCATCTCGACCACCTGCTCCGGTGTAAATAATTTCATCACCAAAGTCTTCATCATCTTCATAGCCGCCGGATAAAACTATTGAATCTGCGCCCTCTTTCGCACCGCCACTTATACCAGCCTGAGTTGGAGGGTGAATTCCAACCTTAGCTAAGGTTGCTCGACTTTCAAAAATATCACCGACCTCAACACCAAGAATATGCCCAAAAGTTCTCATGTGCCTCCTTATATACATAACGCCGCGTTAAGTAGTGAGCAACGCTGACTACCGAACCTAAACCATTGTGCCTTAATCACCAAAGCTGATTCAAACTAAGAATGCCGAGCGTTGCGAATCTGTCTTAAACGCTTTGTTATGCTCGTACTCAAAGAAATTGAAGGACTAAACAAGTAATAAACGCTGGCAGACCGGCAATGAAGAAGACTAATCCTGTCTGGTAATTCATTCGATAGTGCTCTCGTTCGTCTTTTTCGAAATCATGCCCTTCTACCATTTTGTAAACTTTATCTCTTCTAGGATCATCTAACCGAGTCGTCTTACTATGGACACCACCTTCCCACATTAGCTTCGCTAAAACCCATATAACGATGACAACAAAGAACAGAAAGTCGACCAACTGAGTCGTAGCAAAGAATGGAACAAACTGGGCTAGAGCGATAACAACAAGAGCCGCTAAGAGGTTAATTAGAAACACTTTCTTGAATAAATCGAGCAAAATCATCTCCTAGAGCATAACGCCGCGTTAAGTAGTGAGCAACGCTACCACTGAACCTAAACCATTGCACCGTAAACACAAAACTCAATTTGAACTGAGAATGCCACGCGTTGCGAATCTGTCTTAAACGCTTTGTTATACGACTGGTACCTGCAGAGTCCCTTTGATGACCGTCACTGCTGAGCCTATTAACTTCGTACGCCCATTAGATAAAAGCTCAGTAGCAACATAACCACCTCGTTCTGAGGCCTGATAGCCTTGTAGTTTTAACTTACCCAGCTTTGCCGACCAATAAACAGTTAAAGCACAATGCGCTGAACCTGTAACGGGGTCTTCATTTACACCTACCCAAGGTGCAAAATACCTTGAAACAAAATCTAACTCGTTACTACGTGAACTTGTAGTAACCAGAACTCCGCGCCCCTTAGTTTGTTTCATTGCCTCAAAGTTTGGCTTGAGGCTCCGTAATGTTTCCTCACTATCAACCTCAATGAAAACCTTCGAATCAAAGCTACCAAAGGAAATTATTTCACATGCCTCTATGCCTAAGTTATCCAATAGCACCTGACAGGGAGAAATGTCGAATTGAAGGGTTGGTGATGGAAAATCCAGTTCAATTGTAGATTCGTTAACCAGTGCAGTTAAGGTACCAGACAAGGTTTCGAAATTAACGGTATCGTGCGTACTTACTTGCCCCCTTTCTTTAAGGACATGAGCAACAGCAAGAGTTCCGTGACCACATAGCTTTACCTCCGCTTTCGGAGTAAACCACTTTAAAGTCATATCAGAAAGCGATAAAAAAGCCGTTTCGGACACAGCCATTTCTTCGGCAATTGATAGCATTAAGCTATCACTTAACCCATTGTTTGTTATACAGACTCCAGCAGGATTACCTTTGAATGCGTCACTTGCAAATGAATCAACCTGATAGATATCTAAGTCCATTTAGTTCTCCTAATTTAATAAAGTCGTATAACGCCTTGTTAAGGTGTGAGGCACGCAATACCGAAGCTTCTGCATACCACCTTAGCCGCTAAAACCAACGCATAGTCAAAATGCCACGCGTGCCGAATCACTCTTGAACAATTTGTTATGTGTTAGATTTTAAAGACTAATTTTTGTTTTTGAGCAATAAGATCAACATCTTCAAGTGGTTCATATTTCCATTTGGACAACGCTTGTACAGCTACCTTTTCAAAGATCCCCTTTGGGGAGGACTCGATTACAACAATATCAGACACATCCCCATTTTTAGTAATGTTAAACGTCATGACCACATACCCTGACAGGTTATTCTCTACTGCAACTTTGGGGTATCTCGGCGATACAAACTCTATTGGCTCTATATCTAAATATTCCGATGAGTAAGTGTTTTCTGCTGAACTTGAACACCCTGCTACTAAGATCAAGATAAATAGTTGCAAAAATCTCATAATCTCTCTCTGACACATAACGCCCGCTTAAGTGGTGAGCAACGCTACTACTACACTCAATTATTACACCGTAAACACAAAACCTAAATTAAACCAAAACCGCCGAGCGTTGCGAATCCGTCTTAAAGCGTTTGTTAGTAGGTCAATTCCAAGAGAGCACCTGTACTTGTTGCCACCTACCCTTATAGCCAGCACTCATTTTGTTGTAGTTAGCTTCTGTCATTGCCTTTTTGTTTGGTTTGATCAACATATCAAATGCGTCCTCTAACCCGTAGGGGGCGAACAGGTTAATATTACCTGAGCTATCTAGATTGAACCCAATAGCAAAGGCAGAAAGCCAAGACTCGATACCTTGTTCGACACGCTCGTATGCCTGAATGGAGCAACCAAACTTCTTAGAGTAGCGCTCATGTATGACTGCTTGGTTTTTGACATCAATGTCGACACTATGACTTAACCGTGAACTAATACGATTTTTGAATTCATCTTCAGTGACATGATTAGAACTGTCGAAATAGACGATATCAAAGTCTTTAACTTGAGCAAGAAGCGATTTACTTTCAATACTGTTCCAGATGATTTGAGTAATAGCGCCACCTGCGATATAGAAGTTTGGCAGCCTTACTTCCCGACACACTTCAGCTGTTTCGATTAACTCAGGAACTTGCTGAATTAGATGCTTGAGTTTTTGTTTGTTCATCCTGACCTACTAACGCCCAATTAAGGGGTGAACAACGCTACCACCAAACCTAAAACATTGTGCCATAAACACTAAATTTGAAGTAGAAGCAAAAATGCCAAGCGTTGTGAATCCCTCTTAAATTGCTTGTTATGTTTTTGATTCCGCGAGCGCATCTTGCTTGTCTAAAAACTTGGAAAGACTTTCAGTATTGTACGCTAACTCTTTTGACATATTGAACTCTTCAAATTTTTGAGCTGGAAAGAGACAATACTTAAAAGTGCTTTCCCCGTTTAACCATAAATCAGGCATAGGATCATCTCGCATTTTTTTACGATGTACTTTTACAAAGAATAGGCAGCCACCCAGCATGAACCTATACAAGCGCACTCTATTTTTCCTGTCAATTAAAGGGGCTCGGTAAGCGAATACACCACTGTCATTTGGATGAGTTTGTAGGCGGAACATAGCCACATTGAACCATTCTGGTATTTCCTGCTCTGAGTAAGCTATTCTATAAACTTCATCTTGGAAACCATATAAGTCAATTTTACCGTACTCTTCCTTTGTAATACTGTATTTCCATAGAATTCCTGCGCAAAACCTTAATATCTTTTCATTCTCAATGCCCGAAACCACCTTGGGTCCAATTTGCAAACCAATACTATTTTCTCTTATCAACCTTAGTATTTTAGCTGTATAGTCTTCAAGCTTTCCTAATATACCGTCGCACTTGGCACATAGAATTTCTTTATCAAATGTTCCCGATTGAGTAACATGAAACTTTCCGTCCTCACCAACTCCTGTTGCATGAGCTTTTCCGACTTGCACCTCTTTACAAAACACCTGTGGAATTAAGTGTGCTTTAATCGTTTTCTTCTCACCGCATCTAACACAAGACATCTATCCTACCTATAGATTAAACACTAAATTCAAACAAAAAACATAACGCCCTGTTAAGGTGTGAGCAACGCAATACCGAAGCTTCCGCAACCACCTTAAACACTAAACGCAACGCATAGTAAAAATGCCACGCGTTGCGAATCACTCTTAAACAGTTTGTTAGGCAATTAGTGCAGCGAGTGCCGGCAAACATGGTGCGACTATCGGACCTAAAACGGTAATATGATTAGAAAGAACAGACATAAAGCTCTGATACTTATCTTTAAATGAATCGGTCCCATAGTTGCTCTCCATTTCCCTAATGCTCGATTGAACCTCAGTATAAGATGCATCATGTTTGACAGACTCTATAGCTTCAAGGAGCTGAGCGAATACTTCAGGTTGGTTTTGATTAGTTATTGCATGCTGCTCAAAATCAGAGCTTCCTGTGGCAACGTTTTGCACATTACCAGTTATGTATGTATTAAAAATTTGATGTACCTTTTCTTGCGGTAAGGGATTTGTATGAAGCGCAGCTTCACCAGCATCAGGAGCTTCAGACTCAATCTCGAGTACGAAGCTGAGTATTCTATTCCTTACTGCATCTAGCGCTGCCACAATTGAAGTTAGTGGAATAACCTTCCATGCTTGTAAACAATTCATTCCCTGATAAATATCTTGCCCCACAAACGCTACTAAGTCAGGATTCCAAGGTTCACTTGCAGTACCACTTGTAGACTTTGAGACTAATGTTTCCAGTGATGCCACAGCACCACGCATGTATGACTTTTCTAAATTTTCGCGAAACTCTTCAGGTATACAAGAAAGTGGAATATCTGCGTTGTTTAGCCCTGAACCAAAAGCGCCCGCGAAATGACCTTTGGAGTTAACAGTAAGGATTCTGTAATCAGGTAGACCATCAGCTGATTTATATCCGTCCAACTCATTATCAACCCAAGACTTAAATTCATCATTTCCGAGTCGAGCTGCAAGCACTTTACATTTTCTAAGCAACGTCGCTAACTCTACTTCAGAGTTAACAGCTGCATCTTGAATCTCTCTTAATAAGGACACGATAGATCCTCCTAACGTTAACTATTGTTGTTATTGCCTAACGCCCTGCTAAGGGGTGAGCAACGCAATACCAAAGCCGCTGCAAACCACCTTAATCACTAAAATCAACGCATAGTAAAAATGCCACGCGTTGCGAATCCCTCTTGAGCAGTTTGTTAGTCGCGAGGCACCGAGCGACAATTTTAAGCCGAACCAAACTTTGCAAACAACAAACTTTATGTGCTTTGATTCATTTAAATCAGGCGTAGTCTCAAAGCGGCTAGTCAATGAAACCACTTGGAACAAACAACGCCGCAGAAAACGGACTGACAACACCAAAAAACGCTTTTGGAAAACCAATCTCACAGTGCGGACTTTCAACAAAGTCACTGAAACCACGTGGAACTTACCACACCAGAGAAAACGTCATTTCAGCGAGTAAATCGGCTTTTGTACCAACAAACTCACCGAGCGGAGTTGCAACCAAAAATCAAACTCTCGATTGCCCTGCTCTGTCAGCACCAACGAACAAAACAACCGCTAGAGCACTTGCAAAACGTTGGACTCAAAACAGCTAAAACTAAGTTCTAATGATCGATGATGAATCTGTGTTCCAAACAAACTGCTGCTAAATTTTAAGCTCAGAAACATGATTTTGATTGCTAGCTTTTTCTGGCGACTAACGCCGCGTTAAGTGGTGAGCAACGCTACCACCTTACCTAAACCATTGTGCCGTAACCACTAAAGCTGAATCAAACAGAAAATGCCAAGCGTTGGGAATCCGTCTTAAACGCTTTGTTATATGCGCAAAGGCTTATATCTGAGATCTTGATAACAAAAATCACACGCAAATAACCTTAAAGTTAGGAAGGTTAAAAACAATAAGGACCCTACTAATGGTAAAAAGAAAAAATGTCCCGTATGGTAGCGATGTGTCTGCTGGAACATATAAATGCTCCGATTGCGGAAAGATATATTCCAACCAATCTAAAACTTCACTTCCACCATGTCCCAACTTTTCTAAAACACCACATCCTTTAAGAGCTTGGGATATTCTTACTGGTCAAGGAGATGCGACCAAAGACCCTTATCCTTAAGCTGCAATTCAACCGAGCACTACATATTGCTGCTCGGTTGAACTGTACATATAACGCCCAATTAAGGTGTGAAGCACGCAACTACGAAACTCAATTTGACTACCGTAAACACCGAACTTAACGCAAACTAAAAGTGCCAAGCGTGCTGAATAACTCTTAAATTGTTTGTTATATGCGCCCGAGAACCCCACAACTGACTAATAAGTCGTGGCCTAAACCCGACAAACCAATCCTGATGTTGTACGAATAATCCAAGTGAGCTGGAATAATTTCGTTGTTTTGCGCTCTCTGGTTTTGAAAATGCGCTTCTGTTGTAGAAATAACTTGAATTATTTCTAGCCGTTTAAGGTTATTCCAAGCAACCTCTAACTCACCATCCGATACTTCATTATTAATGACTTTGTTTTCAGCTAACTGTTCTATGAACACACCAAACATAGGATCACCGTAATTACCATAATGCGCGTCTATGTCTTTATGTTCTAAATAGCCATTGAAGATTGAGTTGATAGACAAAGAGGATTCAACTATCAATTTTAACAAGTTAGCTTCAAATGGTGATAGTTGCTGTAAGATTGCAATATGAGATGGATGAGCGGATTCTTGATGGCTCTTTTGAAATGCGCCTGAGATCAACTCAGCAAACATCAACTTTAAAGTTTCGTCATCACATACAGCATAAAACCCCTCTAAACTATTCTTCAAGCGGACGGGGTTAGGCAAAATTAAGTCATCTTTATCAACACAACTCAAGTCTTTAACTAATTTCTCTTTTAGCCAATCTCTAGCTCCCTTTAAGCCATAATTCACTCCTGAAATCGGTGACAGCAGCTCTATGAGCTGGCCAGCGTCACCAAGAACATTACCAATATGCTTTGCAAAAGGTTGCAAAGTATCTTGATAAATATCCGTTCCAACAGCTTTAATTACTTCATTTTCAGGATTAGACATTAAATTCTCCTACTAATCTCCAAAAGGGGCATATAACGCCCAATTAAGGTGTGAAGCACGCTGCCACAAACTCAAATTGAACACCGTAATCACTAAACTTGATTCAAACTAAAAATGCCAAGCGTGCTGAATCACTCTTAAATTGTTTGTTATGTTTTAGTAGCCTCGAGCTCATTGCCAGCAATGGTACACAAAACCAAACCACTTTCTTTTTCGCTAGAGCTAATAACGAGCTTCCCAAATGAATCCCAAACTGAACTTTTACCACAAGTTTCCCAGCCACCTGTTTCTGATATATGGTTGCTTAGAAGTACAGGGATTCGGTGTTCTAAAGCAATTTCGGATAGGATTTTAGAATCAGGGGTAAAGCCATTACCAGAAATTAGAGCACTTACAACATAAGCATCCGCACCGAGCTTTTTAACCCGCTGAGAATGTTCCGGTGTTGTGAAGTCGGCACAAATAGCCAGTGCTATTTGATGCCCATTAACAGTAAAAAAGTAATCGGTCGTCCCAAAAGAACAATACTTCTCTTCGCCTTCATGCAGATATTGCTTTGAATAAAATTGGACTGAGCCATCGGGAAAACAAACTACCGCACCTATTGTTGGCTTTGAGGAATTGTTAGCTTTTAGCGGACAACCTGCAATAACTATAATCTCATTTTCAACTGACGCTTGAGATAGTTCTTTAAAACTCAACGGCTCAGGTGAAAAAGCCAGCTCAGCAACCAAGTCTAGCTCATAGCCCGTCAATGATAATTCCGGAAAAACGACAACATCAGCTTTGTAAGAAGATGATTTCTTGATCATTTTAATATGATTTTCAATATTCCCACATAAGTCGCCTCTCACGATCGGGATTTGAGCCAAGCTTATAGTTACACCAGCTTTCAAGTTTCCTCCTTAAAACATAACGCCTTGCTAAGGTGTGAGTAACGCAATACAAAAGCTACCGCACGGCGCCTTAATCATCATAAGCCACCGCATAGTAAAAATGCCACGCGTTACGAATCACTCTTAAGCAATTTGTTAGTAAATGCGCTACTTCTATTTGTGCGCTCCAAGATATTGAAAAGTGGCATAATATGAAAGGCTTTGAACACTGAAGTGAGACGGGCAGCTACAAAACTTAAAATCGATAGAGAGACGAAAGTTGGCTAGAAGAAAAACGTACTGAACTCCGCTACTTTTACTGACTTCAAATTAGAAAAGGATTCTTTCCTCGTACTTCAACAGCCACGCCAAAAGTAATCAAGGTTCTCTCAAAAGCCACGACGAAAATGAAGAAGCGCTAAAGAAATAGACTAAGAGTTAGAAGCCGTAAACGGTGAAATCAAAGCAAACACTCCGCATATAGTGCCACCGGAAAGAACGTGGGAGGTACAAACTGAAAGGTGTAAAGACGAGCGCCAAAACAGATAAACACCAAGACTTATGACCTATGATGTCAAACCCGTACTAACGCCCTGTTAAGGTGTGAGCAACGCAATACCGAAGCTGCCGCATACCACCTTAAACACTAAAACCAACGCAAAGTAAAAATGCCACGCGTTGCGAATCACTCTTAAACAGATTGTTATATGCGTGGTGACATTGGCGCGAAAGGTATTTCGCATATTTTCAAGTAAGGCTCCTCACCAAAAGGAGACTCTGTTAATTCAATTTCTCCATGCGATGTATAAACGTCAAACAGAGCATTACTTTCCACCAAATCACCTTCAAGCTCAATGACTCTATCATTTGCGCTACTGCACCCTCCACGCTGCCCTCGTTTGAAGGCTAAATACATTTCGTGCATTGACTTAACTGCAAGCGCACAATGAATCTGTTCATGGCGATAGAGCTTCTCAAGATATAGGCGAAACTCCTCAGCTGACTCAGCTGAAGTCTTAGACATTTCGAACTGCGGAAGTGTATAGGTAACTTCAAGCTCAAATTTATGAATTTCGCAAGAATCATCATTCGTATGGAAGTCGTATTTCCACGCTGTGTACCCGTAAAAGCCTTCATTTACAAGAAACTCAGGTCTAGCGTTAAATGAGCGCTCAATTTCTTCAACACTATTCCCGCTAATCTCATACACTTCAAACTTTTTCTGGAAGGGAAAGTCTAGCTTGACGTCAGCATTAGCCTGACTAAACGCCATTAAGCAGAATATTGAAAGTACTACTTTTTTCATCATTATCCTTGAAGCATATAACGCCCTGTTAAGGTGTGAGCAACGCAATACCGAAGCCGCCGCATACCACCTTAAACACTAAAACCAACGCATAGTAAAAATGCCACGCGTTGCGAATCACTCTTAAACAGTTTGTTAGGCTAATTTATATTGCGCACCCACTTATTCCTGTCTTCTTGGGAACGTACAATCTTTTGGGAACTAGAAAGTTCATGAACAGCCTTAGAAAATTCAGCCTCTGATAGACCAAGCTTGTTTTGAAGATCCAGATCTAGAGCGGTTGGATGCTTTAAAGCTACATAGATTTTAGCTGAAGGCGAACTCGTCATTGCTTTAGTGATTACCGTTTGCTGATAATTCCGATGGGCGCGCTTTTGATTATCTGTCCATTGAGCTCTTGCATGCTTACCTTCACCTTTAGGTAGATCCTTCCGAGCAATTAATTGCCCTTCAAACTTAAAATCCGCGGATATCTTTACAATAAGAAGCTTATTGAAGTTTCCGGCTAGTTTCACCTTAACTTCGTCTTTCCTCTTTTCGGGAGAAATTGTTTTAATTTCGATAAAATCGTTGCCTAACTTTCCATCTGAACCTCTTGTACATGGCTTATGCCGTCTGATCCCATACTCAATTTCAGCATATAGCTCACCTAGCTCTCCCCAGATCTGTAGATAGCGATTTGTATGCAAATAAAATGATTTAGCACTTTCAACCAACGTCATAAAAATTGCTACAAGTTCAGGGTTAACTTCAAAAGCCTCACTATCGAGAGTGTTGTCCAAGGGCTCCCACTCTTCGGAAGAAAAGCCTAGTTCTTCCAAGGTAGTTTCATATGGATTGTATCCGCAAGCTGCCGCGTCAGCTATTTGCTCTGCACTATAACCTTGAGCGTGCATATCATATAGATGTTCCCAATCACTCATTCTTAATCCTTACTTGATACAATTACATGAAATTGCCTAACGCCGCATTAAGGTGTGAGCTGCGCTTGGCTATACTTGAGCGAAGCGAAACTGCCAAGCGTTGCGAATCACTCTTAAATGCTTTGTTAACTTTCTAAAACTCGAAATCTAACCAATCACCATTATCTACAGAATTGCTTTCACTTTCAGTACACTGACTAGGTTCAAGTAAATTTACAAGCCTTTCTCCTTGGTTCAAAAGGTGATCGTAAGTCATTATTGATAAACTAGTTAGTCGTGAATTCAAGCCATGTAGCGCTTTGTGCTTTTCAGCAGTCCAATCGTAAGAGCGACCAATAACAATCGTTGCTCTTGGATGATATGCAACAATTTCAGGGTGATCTGCTAACCCTTTGGATGCGACATCATTAAAGACATCCATATACCTATGACATTGACCAATTGCCTTAGAAACTTCAGAAGAAAAATAGAAATTCCGATGAGAACTATCGTAGTTTAAAACTTCCATATTCGGGCGCTTCAACTCGATGATATCCCTAAAGCCACCAATAACATTGGATAGCATCAAGTCTAAGTGGTCGTGAGGGGAGATAGCTCTAACATCGTCGTTAACGACGTATGCATTACCAAATGCCCAAGGATATTCCTCACACCACTTTTGGTATATCTTTTCATCGTTTTCTTGGTTGTTTAGATGGTTACGCAATTGATTAACTGCTGACTTCATGTCTTTTAGGCGGATAGAACCTTTTAATGCATTTGCTAATTCATCAGATAGGTCTGTATTTTCCAGATGCTTAACGATTTCAGTTTGAGACAACACTGCTGTTAACGCATTTGCGACGGATTGAGGGTCATGCTCAGCTAATTGAGCTGTACCGTCATTGACACGAATTAGAAGAAAGTCACCCTCTGTTTCATCTTTAACCGCAACGTGAGATTTAATAGCTTCATATAGTTTGAGTAACGAACCTGCTTGTAACGACACAGATTTCTCATCAACAGGAAGCCACCCAAAAGGGGTTTTGTCTTTCTTGTACGTGATGATCTTTCCAGCAAGCTCTACGCCATGAGATTTAGTTATATAAAATGGAACAAAGTCTATTCTTGAACGTGTGGTTTCATGGATCGTTACTGGATCACTGTACCCAACGTTTCCAGACTTTGCTTGCTTTTTACCAATTGAGCCTACTGACAAATTTACCTCCAAACTCAAAAGAAAGTTAACGCCCTGTTAAGGTGTGAGCAACGCAATACCGAAGCCGCCGCATAACACCTTAAACACTAAACGCAACGCATAGTAAAAATGCCACGCGTTGCGAATCACTCTTAAACAGTTTGTTATGTAAATTTATTTTCGCGTATCTACCTTTAGTGAAAACGCATTGTACAAACTTATTTGGCTACGCCCTCGATATTCTGAAACAGTACCTTTACCGCAAACTCTGCTATCTACTAACTGTTGCAGTGAGCCATGCTCTTGCTTAAATTCAACGAGATCATCTTCCCATACAACAAGTGTTAGAGATTGTTTTGGGAAGCGATCATCCATATTTAGGTATAGCCCACGCTTGAAACGAGATACTTCTTTTAAAGTACCACAAGCTATTACGTCTTCACCTTCATGGAAAGGAGCATCTTTAGAGTCAATTTTGGTAGCACTGTAGCCGAATGAAGGGAGCAGCAATGATGTAAGCAAAGCTATTGGAGTAATAAGTTTCATACAAGTTAACCTTAAACGTCATAGATTTGCACATTATACAAAACACCATCCCGCTTAGGTAACGAAATTTACATAACGCCCTGTTAAGGGGTGAGCAATGCAATACCGATGCTTCCGCATACCGCCTTAAACACCAAACGCAACGCATAGTGAAAATGCCACGCGTTGCGAATCCCTCTTGAACAGATTGTTAGGCATTCGCCTCATGGTGTGTAGACAGTTTATTAAGCAGCTCATGCTTGACTGCTGAAAGCTCAAATATGGTGTCAGTATAACGACCATTCTCATTAATGCCTTTTAGGGCAGTAATTAGCTCACTTAGGTTAAAATCCAGTTCTTTTAGATTGACTGCATGCTCTGGCGTTAAAAATGGTAGGCAACGTTTCATTAGAACTTCCAAGCCACGCTTCAGGTTTAATTCATCGTGCGCCTCTATGCATGAAAATATGGCGCTAAAGCTACTATCCGTAGCATTCTTAAAGCTTTTATTTTTAATTTGAAAGTTAGCTTGAAGATGAAATAAACCAGCAGACAGAACATGCAACCTTTTATCGTTCTCAGAGCTAGCTGAGTCAAACTTCGAACAGATCTCTTGAGTAATATATTTCATAAGCTCAGCTTGAGCGTCTAGTACCTTTTGCTCAATATGTTTTTGTAGCAACTCAGACTCTAATTTCACTTTTCGATTATGGTAAAAAGTAAACAAGATCGGAATCAAAACACCGACGAATGCAACCAAACCAAGTGTAATTGTCATTAGTTGAGAGAAAGATGTCGCATAGAATCCGTTCACTTTCTCTAGTAATTCAATTGAAAATTTATCCAAGTTTCCTCCTGATGCCTAACGCCCTGTTAAGGGGTGAGCAACGCAATACCGATGCCGCCGCATACCACCTTAAACACTAAAACCAACGCATAGTGAAAATGCCACGCGTTGCGAATCCCTCTTGAACAGTTTGTTAAATTCGTTCTGACGTATACATGCTCAACTTTCTAATTTCATGGAGTAGAGGCTTTACAGACTCTCGACACTCAAAGTAAAGAGAACATGTATCGTCATAACCTTGTACGAAAACAGCCCGATATTCTGGAATTACGAGCTGCAAAGCATCAGCATCCGCAACTGAAAACCTAGATAAACGACGGACAAACAAAGAGCTGTTTCTTGGCTCCTTAAATATCAACCGACTAACAGATCTATATTTGTACTGGTAACACGAAACATCCTCCGCTAGAAGACGATGAAACAAATGCCAACGTAGGTCGATATCGGCTTGTTGGTCTAACGAACGATTAGTAAAATATTGCTCAAACTCTTCTCGTGTTAACCAATGATCGAACACAGTGATTGCAACACATTGCCAATCCTCAATGCTCTCGTTCGTTTTATTGTCTAGAACGGAATAAAGTGACTTGAGGCTACCCTGCACCCCTTTTGATACATTTCGAAATGCTCTCATAAACCCTCAAGAATTTAACGCCCTGTTAAGGTGTGAGCAACGCAATACCGAAGCCGCTGCAAACCACCTTAATCACTAAAATCAACGCATAGTAAAAATGCCACGCGTTGCGAATCACTCTTGAACAGTTTGTTAGGCTATTGATTCTCTGGGGTTCTCACGTACGTCCCATTGAAGGTGACATTTAGCCCCCCACAACCGTTGTCTTTGCTCACTACGAGGGTATCTTGCTCTAATAAAATTTGGAGAGTACAGCCGTCAACGTCATAGTCTATTTGATTACCTTTTAACGTTACGACTCCGTCGATTTCTCCAAAATTTACAAGGCCAGAAGAAGAGTCACCTACCCAAACTGATGTCCCTGATAGTTCGTAGGTGTTCGAACCCACCTTAGTTAAGTCAATAAAGGCAGTGTCAGTATCCAATTGATCATTGTTATACCGCTCATAATGCCCCTGAAAATCAGGAACAACTGCTGCATATGCAAGCGATGAAACAAGCAACATACTTAGAGCTACGCAAACTGTTTTCAAGCTCAAATTCTCCTCAATAGCCTAACGCCCTGTTAAGGTGTGAGCAACGCAATACCGAAGCTGCAGCATACCACCTTAAACACTAAAACCAACGCATAGTAAAAATGCCACGCGTTGCGAATCACTCTTGAACAGTTTGTTAGTTTTTACTATTTCCACTGAGCTCAACAATGACGTCATCTGGTGTGACAACACGTGTTAGCAAGTGAGTGATGCTTGGGTCTTCAATAGGCTCAAGAGCATAAACTGGTTTACCGAGACCTAAAGCATAACCAATATCCATTGCTACACTTTTTCCGACGTAACCACCAAAGTTTAGAATGTAGGTAATTTCGGCTTCTCGAATGCGTTGCAAGCAACCATCAATACCGTTAGCTTGAAGAGGCTCAGAGATAGTAGTTTCAATACCTGCATTGACCAAAGTTTCTCGTATAGCCTGCATCTTTTCTAGATTTTTAAAACTACCAGCAATATAGACAGATTTACTCATACAACTACCCTATTTTTGCGTAAATTTTGATGTAAACACTAACGCCCTGTTAAGGTGTGAGCAACGCAATACCGAAGCTCCCGCATATCACCTTAAACACTAAAACCAACGCATAGTAAAAATGCCACGCGTTGCGAATCACTCTTAAACAGTTTGTTATAGCGCATTTGCACCTTCAAGCGCCCATACCATTACACCATCACGCTCAAACTTAGTCTGACGTCCATACCCAAAATTCGGACACATAAAAAATGCATACTTTAGCTGCGCATCTGTAGCGGCAACCTTGTCGATATCTTTTTTGAGTTTTTGATTATTGCTTGGGGTGACTGATGCAAAAACTTCAGCCGCTAACGTTCCACAATTTGACTCAATATCTGAGCCAGGCGCTGTACCTAAATTTAGAGTATATGGAGCAAGTTCAGAGTGATGCTTAAACAAGACCTCCATTGCGTTAAATGACGCTAAGTAAGTAAATGATTGATTAATTTGTTCAATTACATTCAACTCACGATCAGAATCCAGCGGATCAAAACCGACACCACCAAACTTCATTTTTGAAAATAACCCGTATGCATCCTGTTCAGTGCGGATTTGTTCAACAGATTTATCGATTGAATCCATGACCAACTGCTTTAGAGCTGCGACCTCTTCTTTGTCAGTAACACTGATAGTCTTACGCATTATTTCCTCCTGCGCTATAACGCCGCATTAAGGCGTGAACAACGCAATACACAACGGCTACCGCATTGCGCCTTAAATACAAAACTCGACGCAAACCGAAAATGCCACGCGTTGTGAATCGCGCTTAAATGCTTTGTTATACGCCCAACGCTGAAGCTACGATTTTAAGCCGAGCCCCACTTTGTAAGCACGAATTTTTATGTGTATTGATGCACTTTTGTGAGACTAAGACATTCAGCGATTTTTGATTGAAGCGCACTTGAAACACACAACACCAAAGAAAACAGAACTTCAGCAAGCACATAAGCTTTTAGGCTGACAATTTGGCAAAGCGGAGTTTCAACAAACACTACCGTATCGAACTTGCCTTATTTACCCAGATTGGGCAACACTCGCAAATTTAGAATTTGGGCATGAAGGCTTGGAGTCGATTACCTAATGATTTAGCAAAACTAAGAGGAACTAATGCGAATTAAACAAAGCGATAAGCCACAAGAGAAGGAGTCTTTGACGCAAGGGATTAGCAGCAAAACTCACCCTGCGTATAACGCCCTGTTAAGGGGTGAAGCACGCAATACCTATGCCGCCGCATGCCGCCTTAACCACTAAAATCAACGCATACCAATAATGTCACGCGTGCTGAATCCCTCTTGAACAGTTTGTTATGAGCGTACTTACGTTGCCCACTTACCAGACAAAAAGTTTGAAACAAACGAGGATAAGTGCAACTGTGACAAGACCAATCCAACCGATTGTTCGTGTTATTGCTTCCGGTGATTGTGTATTGAAATGCGGAAATAAAATGACCCCAAAAGATAACAGTGGCACAAAACCGTATAATTGCCCCATTTGTGATGATGTACCCGAAGGGAAAGGCGGAACAAACAAATACAAAATCGTATACGCAATATAGGCAAGCATTGCAATGCACGCTTCCTTTACCGACGTATCACTTTCTCCATACCAAAAGTAGAAACCCACAATGACACAAAAAACAGCCACACTGATCAATAGAACTATTCTCCTAATTACCCTTTAGCTCATAACGCTTTCTATACGGCGATTTGCCGTTTTTCTGGCAGGTTACCGCCTTCTTTCTTATCAAAAGCGCTATCAATCGTAGCACTTATATGTATGAAACAAATAGAAAAACAGTATGAATATGTGTGGTAGCGCGCGCAATTAGTCGGCGCACAGCACGCTAATTTCAAAAGTGGTGATACATTAACGGAGCTGTATAAATAAACAGGTTAATTTATCATGAAAAGTCAGTTTTTACTTAGTGTAAAAGAGCACATGCTTACTCGTCATTATGCGAATAAAACTATCGAAAGTTATCTATTTTGGATAAAACGCTTTATCACTTTTCACCAGCTTGCACACCCATCAACACTAGCAGAAGATGATGTCATTCAATTTCTGAGTTACTTAGCGGTAGAAGAAAAAGTTGCGGTAAAAACGCAAGCTTTGGCGCTGAACTCAATATCATTCTTATATCGTGATTATTTCAAAACCCCACTATCACTTGATATGAGATTTCAGAAATCCTTGACCGAAAAGAAACTTCCCGTTGTATTAACCAGGGAGGAGATCCGAAGATTCGTTCAGCATATCGACCCGAGGTATAGACTCCATATTCAGCTGCTTTACGGCTCAGGGCTTCGAGTTATGGAATGTTTACGCTTAAGAGTTCAAGACATCGATTATGATTATGGTGCAGTTCGCGTTTGGCAAGGAAAAGGAGGTAAAAATCGTACAGTCACATTAGCCAAAGAACTGCATGAACCACTCAAAGCTCAAGTTAATTTAGCAAGAAACTATTACTTTAAAGATAGGCACATGCCTGGTTATGCGGGCGTATACATCTCTGAAGGTTTACGACGTAAATACCCAAAAGCGGAGCTAGATTTTAACTGGCACTTTTTGTTTCCATCAACAAAGTTAAGCGCAGATCGAGACACTGGTGAACTCAGAAGGCATCATATCAATGAAAGCGCAATACAAAGAGCAGTAAAGCGCGCGGCAAGCGACGCAAGCATTGAGAAAACTGTAACTTGCCACACACTAAGACACAGTTTTGCCACGCATTTATTGGAATCTGGCGCAGACATTAGAACTGTTCAGGAACAATTAGGGCATACTGATGTAAAAACCACGCAAATCTATACTCACGTTATCGAGCGCGGGGCTGGTGGTGTGTTGAGTCCATTATCCAGCCTTTAGAAAAACAAAGCCACCTCGAAAGGTGGCTTTGTTTTATAACTCTTTATTGACGAACACCGAGTTTCACATTGCCTTTTGAATCAAACCAAAGTGCTTGCGAACGGCGACGTCCTATTAGTATCGGACCATCGTCATAAAAGAGAAAGTTCTTCCAGTGCTTTTTAAAAATAGACCATTTCGTTTCGATGACATTGTACTTCTCGTAGCAAAAGTAAACGGTTACATCGTCTTGCCAATCGATATGTGCCTCAGCTTCCGCTGGCATGTCAGGATCATCCGACTCCCACGCAGCCATCCAATCCACAGTTTCAGACCAATTCGCCTCATTCATTGGCCAGTCTTGGGAACTAAGTCTATCCATATCAGGGCTTTGAGCACTGATATTTTCTTTCCAAAATTGTGCTGAGCGGGCTTGGCTCATCGGCTTAATAAAAGCCAAATCTTCTTCTGGCACAGGCATCGACTGATGCGTAAAAATCCATTTTCTTTGGTATTCGTCCAAAGGCAAATAAGACATTCAGTCTCCTTTATTACGATTTCAGCCAACCTTTCTCTGTGGCTTCTTCAATCAACTCTTTCGCTTTGTCCCATAAGGTAACAGAGCCAAATTCAATTCGTTTATTAATGGTAAGTGCTTGTTCGCGTGAGACACCATGTTCCTTCCAACTCTGACCATTATTATGGTAGTTCAAGAGCATTGGAATTAACCGATCGAGTGCTTTTGCATACTTAGCATCATCGGTCTGCGCGGCTTCAAATTCATGCCAAAGCGCCAATAGCTCTTGCTCCTGATCGCTGGGTAACATACCAAACAAGCGCTCTGCGGCTCTGATTTCTTTTTCTGCTTGCTCTTGAGACGCAGCAGTATCATAAACAAAGGTATCGCCCGCGTCGATCTCTACTACGTCATGTATCAATAACATTTTCATCACTCGGCAAATATCAACAGGTGCATTCGCATGCTCTTCCATCAATATTGCCATCAGTGCGACATGCCAACTATGCTCACCACTATTTTCGAGGCGCCCTTCAGCACTTTTAACTCGAGTTCGGCGCAAAATGCTTTTGAGTTTATCGAGCTCGATTACAAGTGCTAACTGCTTTTCCAATCGTTCCATACTATCGTCCTTCTGGCTGCCAATTCGGATTAATAAGCGACGTTAGGACGTGGTCTTGCCACTCACCATTAATCAAAAGGTAATCTTTTGCATACCCTTCTCGGTTGAACCCTACATGCTCTAGCACAGATTCACTACGTTTATTGTGAGGCATGTAGCCAGCTTGAATACGATGCAGTTTCTGGACATTAAACATGTAGTCGCAAGCCATGGTTAATCCACGACGCATATAACCATGCCCTTGCGCTTTTTCAGCGAGAGAATATCCGACGTTACAAGAATAAAAAGGGAAACGACTCAAACTACTAAAGGATATCGTACCTAGCATTTCACCCGAAGAGGCTCTGACTAAAAGGCAATAATACCCCAATCCCATTCGATGCAGCTCATTGAGCTTGATAAGCTTTTGCAACCAACCGTTCACTGAGAAAAAAGCCTCTTCACGTTTCGGTTCAAACGGTTTCAGGTATTCTCGATTCGCTTGAAAATATTCGGCAATCATATCTGCGTCACCGATTTCAGCGGTACGAAGAAGCAAGTCACCGTCCAACTTATGAACGGCGATAGATGAGCTGTTATCTTCCATTACAAATGATTAATTCCGTCTTTTCGTTCAATTCGATTAATTCTTACGTATACCGTAATCACGCAGTTTATTAGCGATTGAGGTATGCGATACATTCAAGCGCTTAGCAAGCTTGCGGCTTGATGGGAATGACTGATACAAACGTTCCAGAACTTGAGATTCATAATCACGCATGATCTCATCCAATGAACCGTCGATGTTAAGCGTTGCACTACCAGCGCCGACTGACTGAGGCTGAGGTAAATTGAAGTGATCCGCGTTTAGTATACCACCATCCATTTCCGTGAGCGCTCGAAGAACCATGTTATCCAGCTGGCGCATGTTTCCTGGCCACTGATAATTTGCAAGGGCATCAACTAGACCATCATCAAACTCTGGCTTATCAATCCCAAGCTGTTGAGCATGTTTCGACACAAACAACTCAAGCAATGGTGCAACGTCGTTTGAGCGCTTGCGTAACGGAGGAATGCTGAGCGTAAGTACGTTGAGACGATAAAACAAATCTTCACGGAACATTCCTGCTTCAGAAAGCTCGGCAAGGTTATGTTTTGTTGAAGCGATGATACGAACATCGACATGCATCTCATCTTCTGCACCGACACGACGGAAATTACCATCTTGTAGAAAACGTAACAGCTTGATTTGAAGATGCGAGCTCATTTCACCGATTTCATCAAGAAATACCGTCCCGCCATTTGCTTGCTCAAAGATGCCTTTGTGGCCTTGTTCATGATTAAATGAACCCGGCGCATGACCAAAAAGTTCGGTTTCTGCTACATCGTCAGGCATCGAAGCACAACTCAAAACTAGGAATGGTTTGCTCGCACGGCTAGAACGGCTGTGGCAAGCTTTAGCAAGCATTTCTTTACCGGTCCCCGTTTCGCCCTCAATCAACAATGGTTGGTCAAGCACAGACAGCTTCTTAGCTTGGTTCATTAGTGCTTTATGACGGTTCGATAGACCAACAAAGTGCTCAAAACCCAGAGGATTATGCAGCGGTAGCGCTTCTTCAATTCTGGCAACTTGCTGACTAGAGCGAATCGTCATTAGAGTACTCGCTAGAGTCGAGTTTTGCGCTTCGTCTCGGATATAAACGGGCATCAACTCTAGAACATAGTCCAAGCCATCAATCACAAGGTTTTCCCGTGTTCGGCCATTCACACCCTCAGACCAACGAGAGAAACGAACACTTGGTAACAAAGCACCGATTTGAGTACCAATCACTTCTTGCTTGTGAAGGCCAAGCAATGAAAGTGCAGACATGTTTGCCATGTCTACGGCACCTTTAAGATCAATGGCAAAAACCGGATCGGGCAAGTTATCAACTAACGAGAGCAGCTCCGTATTGTGGCGCTCCATCGGCATAAACTGGATTTTACGTACGTCTTTCACCCCCGGAATACGGCGGATTTCAGCCATCAGCTCACTAAACGTATCAAAATCAATATCCGGGCAATTCAAATAGATAATACCGCTAATATCGATTTCGATACCACGCAAGTCGATGCTTTTAGACGCTAAAATATCGAGCAGTTCTCGGGTCAAGCCGAGTCGATCTTCACATAAGACTTCAAGACGCACTTAAAATATCCCAATTCACAACTGTCAGGAAAAGTTGACAGTAGTTTCTATCATGCTTGGAATGGCGTCAAGCAATCCTATCCATCAAAGTTGATATTCGTTACGGTTTCATCGTAATTGATGCAACTTTCGCCGCCACTGCCTTGCGTATGGTGCCCAACTTAACCTGACGGTCAGGATACCAGGGTAGTGGACGCAATAAGGTCATCGCTTTCAAGCCCAAACGTGCCGTTAGAATACCAACACCTAGCCCCTGCCCCGCACGAGCAGAAACTTTGCCAGCAAGATCCATCGACATCAAGTCCATACTGGCATCAATAGCGAGCTCACTGGCACCAGCCGCCGCCATATTGACAAATACCGCTCTTAGTAACTTGATGCGAGATGCATAACCTAGCTCTACCCCATATACCTTGGAGAGGTTGTCGATCATTTTGAAGTTTCGCCAAGCCACCAGCAACATATCAGCGGCAGCCAGAGGGCTCACGGCGACTAGGGCCGCACACTCGGTTGCGTGCTGTGATACGATTTTCGTTGCCAACTTGTCTTGTTGGCTCACCACCATCGAGTCATACATATCAAGAATTTCAGCGTCACTATGAGCAGGGTTAATACTGTTCTGCCAACGATCAAAGCCCGGATTCTCTGCCATCACACCACTTTGTTCTGCTACGGTTTCGCAAAAGGCTTTCCCTTTCCCAACGCTCTCACTATTAACAAGTGCTTCTGCTTCTTCTTGAACACTAAAATGATTTCGTAGTTTTCGCAGTTTCCAAAGCTCTTTACCCATAGCTCCTAAACCAAGCGAAGCGATCGCAGCAATAAACCCCGTCCAGCTTAAGGCCAGCCAATCAGAAGCCTGAATTGCGGTTATAACCGAGTCCACCGCTTGCCAGCCAACCAAACCAGCAAAAGTTGCAAATGCGCCAGTCGCGAGCCATTTTCTGCCCGATTTTGGACGAATGACATGCTCGAGTTGCAATTCCTGTTCGGTCTCCTGGTGCGCTTCTTTAACTTCAACAGGTACAAATGTTTCTTTTTCGCCGAATGTTTGCTGCGCCGTCAACTCCGGTTGATTCGATTGCTGCTCTTTTTCCATTACCTTTTCAGAGAAAACTTGTTTTTGCTTCAACTCACTCATTTCAATTTATCTCCAATCAGGTAATCCAGTGCTTTGTCTAAGCGTATGTGCTTCACTGGCTCATCATTCGGTGAGGGCATCGGACGAAACGACGTAAAATCAAACCCGTTGTTTTGCCAATAAGCTGCATTTGGTAGCTTTTTCGGCACCTCTCCGGGAAACATAGTCATCGGCTCACCACCCAATGTTGTTCCTTGTAACGCCGGGATGGTCTTATCTCCAGAGGAAATAAACCCCGTCGTGGTTGCTTGGATGGAAGCGATACTCATGCAGCTCATCTCAATATTCTCGTAGGCTGCCGTTTGCCATGCTGGATGCACCATTTGTTGGAGCAGAGACACCAAATTTGGGTGCTGATCGGGCGTGATATGATCCGCTTTTGTAGCAGCAAACAACACTTTGTCGATTTTTGGTGAGAACAAACGACGCAAAAAGCTACTACGACCATAACGGAAGCTATGCATGATCTGTTCTAGCGCTTGGCGCATGTCGTAAAACGCTTCATCACCAGCATTGAGAGGCTGCAAACAATCCACCAGTACAATCTGGCGATCGAAGGTCGCAAAATGATGCTTATAAAACGCTTTCACGACTTTCTGTTGGTATTCATGAAAACGGGCTTCTAGCATCGCTAAGTTACTGCCCTTGGACGCTTTGCTTTCTGAATCAACACGACACGGGAAAAACTGTAGCACCGGCGCGCCTGCTAGCTCACCAGGTAATACAAAGCGGCCAGGCTGAACCCAATGAAGGCCAGCGTCTTTACAAGAATGAAGGTACTCTGTGTATGTGTGTGCAACTTTCTCAAGTAGTTTCTCATTCACTTCTGCAAAGAGATCCACTTTCTCCAGTTCAGAAAGCCAAGCTTTGGCTAAATCGCCACGCTGGCCTTTAAGTGCATCAAACTGAGTTTGCGACCACGTTGCAAAGTCCATGTCCAATAAAGGCAGGTCGAGCAACCACTCTCCTGGATAGTCGATAATATCAACATTTAAAATTGCGGTTTTACTCAACAGCTTTTTCGTGGTTTTATTTGGTTTGTACTTGAGCGCTAAGCGAATCTCACTCACATCACGTGTCGGTACTGGCCACTGAGGTGGAGTCGCATGAATTTGGCTCATCGCCTCATCGTAAGCAAAGCGTGGCACCATCATATTCGATTGAGGCTCACGCTTCGCCCCAATAAGGCGCTTATCTCTAGCCGCAGTCAAAAGAGGCAAATTGTCATGGGTTGCAGTATGAAGAAGCTGATTCACTAATGACGTGATGAATGCCGTCTTACCGGCACGAGAAAGTCCGGTGACAGCAATTCGAACATTAGAGTCCATACCTCTGTTGATAAAGTCATTAACTTCTTTCTTTATTCTCTTCATTACGCTTCTTTATCTTACTCCACTTTAAAACAACGTTGTCAGCGACTTCGAATTTCGAGCTATGAATACTGTTCTATCCCGAATCCTATGAGTTTAACTTTATATACCTTAATAAAAGATGAACAAAACATCCGGCTTAATGCTGTGTTAAAAAAAGAAAAGCCCCTGAGTGGTTCAGAGGCTTACTTAATCTACAGCATTAGTAACTCTATATTCGCTGATTACTATGTTAAACAGGAACCCGCTTTCTTTAAGCCTAGTCGTCTTCGATCAACTTATAGATAACAAATAGAGCGATTTCTAAAATCAGCCACAACACACATGTGATGGTCACGTACTTTTCATCAAAGATGCTGATACCGTGAAGAATCAAGTCATAGCCAACAAAGCCACCTATCACTACAGCAAGAATAATTTGTAGAATCTGAATAAAACGAGGCATGCCGTCTCCTAATTATTGTTCGCATAACGTTTGATTGCTATGCCTAAAGGTTTATATCCTTAATTATATAGACAAAAAGTGCAGGTTTCGCTGCACTTTTGTCAATTGTTTGCTAGGTAAATCAGCACCTTGTCACATTCTCTCTACTGAGACGCAGCAAGATTGCCCTTTGCCTTATGCTTCCATCTCTTGAATTTTCACTTTCCAAGTGTCTGGACCGATTTGGTGCGCGTTAACACCATTTGAGTCGACAGCCACTGTTACTGGCATATCTTCAACTTCAAATTCGTAAATCGCTTCCATACCTAAATCTTCAAATGCGACAACGCGAGCTTTCTTGATCGCTTTCGCCACCAAGTACGCAGCGCCACCGACAGCCATTAGGTAAACCGCTTTGTGATTCTTGATAGATTCAACCGTTGCAGGGCCACGCTCAGCTTTACCGATCATGCCCATGATGCCGGTCTTTTCTAGCATCATGTCGGTGAATTTATCCATACGCGTAGATGTTGTTGGGCCAGCAGGACCAACGACTTCATCACCAACTGCATCGACAGGGCCTACGTAGTAAATGAACTTACCGTTTAGATCTACGCCTTCAGGTAGACCTTCACCGTTATCTAGCATGCCTTGAATACGTTTATGAGCAGCATCACGACCAGTCAGAATTTTACCTGATAGAAGAACCGTTTCGCCTGTCTTCCACTCTTGTACTTCTTCTTTAGTAATTGTGTCTAAGTTTACGCGACGCGTATTTTCGCCCGCTTCCCAAGTGATATCTGGCCAATCTTCTAGTTTAGGTGGTGTTAGCTCTGCTGGGCCGCTACCATCAAGCGTGAAGTGTACGTGACGAGTCGCCGCACAGTTCGGGATCAAACAAACAGGCTTAGAAGCCGCGTGCGTTGGCGCAGTTTTGATTTTAACGTCGACAACAGTCGTCAAACCGCCAAGACCTTGCGCACCGATACCAAGTTTGTTCACGCGATTGAAGATATCCAAACGAAGCTCTTCTTCTGCGTTTTGTGGGCCACGGTCAATAAGCTCTTGAATATCGATGTGTTCCATTAGAGATTCTTTTGCCAATACCGCTGCTTTTTCAGCCGTACCGCCGATACCAATGCCAAGCATGCCAGGAGGACACCAGCCCGCCCCCATTGTTGGTAGCGTTTTTTCTACCCACTCAGCAATATCGTCAGATGGGTTTAGCATCACCATCTTAGTTTTGTTTTCGCTACCGCCGCCCTTCGCAGCGATCTGAATTTCAACTTTATCGCCCGGAACCATGTTGATATGTACGACGGCAGGCGTGTTGTCTTTGGTATTAATACGTTTACCAGCAGGGTCCATAAGTACGGACGCACGCAACGGGTTATCAGGGTTCGTGTACGCTTGTCGAACACCTTCATCTACCATCTGCTGAACCGTCATGTCGGTCGAATCCCATTGCACGCCCATACCGATGTTGACGAAACACGTCACAATACCAGTATCCTGACAAATTGGACGGTGACCTTCTGCGGACATTCGGGAGTTAATTAAGATCTGAGCAATCGCGTCTTTAGCGGCTTGGCTCTCTTCGCGGTGATAGGCTTTTTCAAGAGCTTGAACAAAGTCTAGCGGGTGGTAGTAAGAAATATACTGTAGCGCATCAGCGACACTGCTGATCACATCCTGCTTGCGTATTACCGTCATTACATGCCTCGTTATAGTTATGCTTCCATTATTGGCTTGGCTTCAATCGTGTTTGTTGAGCTTATTGCTCTTTTGAGCTTCGTTTTTTATAAACAATTGTCGAACGGCTGATATCGACACACGAAATGCTGAAGTTGCCTACTTGTAAACCATCTCAAAACCCTATGAATAGAGGGAGTTTGGCTATACAGAGGAATATGATACTCTTGCTGCCCATGACATGCCATGCAGTGAACGATCTCTTTGTCACAAATTACACAAATGAACAACATGGACAATCAATTCATTGATTTTAAAGCGCTGGAATACGCACCAGAGTTTGCTCTTCACCTTTTTTCTCGCATTCAACACCTACCTTGGGCGATGTTGCTGCGTTCTGCATCAAAAACGCATATCGATAGCCGCTTCGATGTATTGGTTGCCAACCCAATTGCAACGTTAGAAACCACTGCCGACAACACACAAGTTGAAACACCATCGAATGCCTATTCAACTCAAGATGACCCATTTGCGCTGCTTCATCAGTTGCAAGAACAGTGGCTTCCTCACGTAGAGTTAAATAAAGAATTGGATTTGCCTTTTGTCGGCGGTGCGCTCGGTTACTTCAGTTACGATTTAGGTCGCCGCGTAGAAACGATGCCAGAAGTGGCAGAAAAGGACCTCAACACGCCGGATATGGCGGTAGGTCTGTATGAATGGGCCGTTGTTGTTGACCACCAGCTAAAAAAAGCATGCTTAGTCGGTCAGAACATCGAGCAAGCTTGGCAATGGTTAAACGAGCAAAAAGCAGAACAAACCGTTGACTTCGCTTTGTCTGGTGATTGGCAGTCAAACATGACGAAAGAGAGCTACGCCACTCGCTTTGACAAGGTGCAAGAATACTTGTTGAGCGGTGACTGTTATCAGATCAATTTGGCGCAGCGCTTTAACGCACCGTATCAAGGCAGCGAGTGGCAAGCGTATCTGAAATTGGAGTCCGCCAACCAAGCGCCATTCTCAGCGTTTATCCGTATGCCTGAGTCTTCGATTTTGAGTATCTCTCCAGAGCGCTTTTTAGAGCTCAAAGATCGCGTCATTGAAACGAAACCAATCAAAGGTACTCGACCACGCAGCGAAGATCCAAAGCAAGATAACGCTAATGCCCATGACTTGCAGACAGCGGAAAAAGATCAGGCAGAAAACCTGATGATTGTCGATTTGCTGCGTAATGATATTGGTCGAGTTGCATCACCGGGTAGCGTTCACGTTCCAAAGCTCTTCGATATTGAAAGCTTCCCTGCCGTGCATCATTTGGTGAGCACCATTCGTGCAAATTTGGATGAACAATACGCTCCTGCGGATTTGCTGCGAGCGTGTTTTCCAGGCGGTTCAATTACGGGCGCACCCAAAGTTCGCGCAATGCAGATTATTGAAGAACTGGAGCCGCATCGACGCAGCGCGTATTGCGGCAGTATTGGCTACATTTCACGCCATGGTCGTATGGACACCAGCATTACTATCCGAACTCTTGTAGCGGAACAAAACAAACTTTACGCTTGGGCTGGCGGCGGCGTCGTGGCAGATAGCGATTGCGCCTCTGAGTATCAAGAAACGTTGGACAAGCTTTCAAAGATTTTACCAGCGCTGCAATCGTAGATTTCAACCGCGGACAACGTCGCTTTAATGCTATTGACGAAAACAATCTAAAACGCCTCCAGAACGGATAATGCCGCTCGTTTAACAGCGAGTGGCATATTTCTGTATCTCATCACCCTGCACAGCGACGAAGGAGCGTGATACAGGTTCTTCTATTCAAGCACTTTGTGGTCAAATTTGTTTCATTACCCGCTCATCGTGCTGCTACTAGATTCTTAGTCTCGCCAAGGCTCGCTAGAATGACCCAAAAAACATCGTTAAATGATCGGCATTATCCAGTGTGGTGCGTTTTTCTGTGTATTTTATTTGCATGTACTTTAGCTTTTAGCCGTTGGCCAACAAAAATTCTTTTTTAAAAGGAAGCGTCTACTGCTCAAGCCACTTACACATAATCTGTTCAATATCGGTTGCGGTGTACGGCTTAGTGAGGATGTCGTCCATGCCTGAATCAATACACTTTTGACGCTCTTCGATGGTAGTGCCAGCGGTTAATGCAATAATAGGATGAGTAAAGCCACGCTCTCTCAGATACATCGTCGCCTCATAACCATCCATTTCAGGCATTCGGCAGTCCATGAATATCAGTTCGTAGTCTTTACTTTTCACCGCTTCTAATGCTTCTTTGCCGTTGGCTTTTAAATCAGGTGTAATGTCGAGTTTTTTCAGCATTTGAGTAACAATGACTTGATTCATTCTGATGTCATCAACCACTAATATTGAGCGTCCTGCTAAATCGCTTCGCTCTATGGTGACCAATTCCCCCTCTGCTGTGCCTTGTGCTTGCCCTTCCTCAAGAGGAATAGCAACTTTAAAAGTTGTCCCTTTGCGCTCTTCACTCTCAAAGCTAATTTGACCTTGCATCAAATCCACGAGATTTTTACAAATCGCGAGACCTAAACCTGAACCTTCAAAGCTGCGTTTCGCCGAGCGATCAACTTGGACAAATGGATCAAATAGTGACGGCTGTGCTTTTATTGGGATGCCAATACCAGTGTCTTCAACCTCAAAATAAGCCGTGCCGTTAAGCCATTCCACACGTAACACGACACCACCCAAGTGAGTAAACTTAATCGCGTTTCCCACCAAGTTAACCAAAATTTGTGTAATGCGCTCTAAGTCACCGACTAAAAATTCAGGGATCCCCAGCTTTTTATCGATAGAGAAATGGATGCGTTTTTCCGCAGCCTTAGCTGCAAATACACCCATGATGGCTTTTTCAAGCTCCTCCCAGGCAAAAACTTTATGTATGATTTCCATCATACCGGCATTCATCTTACTGAAATCAAGAAGATCATTAATGATAACTCTCAATAAGTCCCCTGATTGAGTCAAATTGCTCAAGTATTGACGCTGCTCTTCTTCTAATTGGGTTCGACTCAATAACTCCGCACTACCCAATACGCCATTGAGAGGAGTTCGCAGCTCATGGTTAATCATGGCGACAAACTCCTTCGTCGCTTTTTCTGATTCCTCAGCCCGCTTTCTCAGCTCGACCTCTCGCTCTAAACTTAAGTGTCGACCAATAACACCATGAACTAAGTCAGACACGAGCTCCATCTGTTTGGAAATAAAAGACTGATCGATTTGATCTTGCAACACAGAGAAAATCAACTCCCCAACCGTTTCCCCATCAATGATAACTGGCAAATGCAAATTCTCTCCCTGCCAATTAGGAGAAGTTAAAATCTCGTTGTTATGACGAAGCTGTAAGTGACCAAAGTGATGACGACGCAATGAGCTCAGCTTTGTAGCGTCAAGAAACAAGTAAGCCGCAGAAATGATCGAGTTAGAAGTGAGCTGCTCAATAAAGCTCGCTATCATTGCTTCATCGAACGTGCTCGATAAAAAAGTACGACCGAACTTAATCAACGTGGCATCAATTTGCTCTTCAAACTCAAACTTACGCAGATCCTTTTTAGATTTCAGCTCCAGCTTTTTCAATGCAACACTGAGTTGCTGGTTGGATTCATATAACTCTAAGCTTTTCTGTTCCAACAGCTGCTCAGCTGCTTTTCTTGATGCAACTTCTCGTTTGAGTTTCCTTTCTAATGAGGAACTTCCCGTCATATCGTTCTTATTGAGCCTCTAACCAAAAACGTACTTTGCTGCCATCTTCTGACTGGTTTTGATGTTTGATATGAACTACCTCACCAAAATGTGCAGCACAACCTTTTATCAATCCTAAGCATACGTGAGACATACATCTTGCGCTGTGGTAGTCAAATACCAATTGGGATTGGTTTTCACTAATGAAATCAAATTGCGGAGGGTTAGCATCAGGATAGAGCTTCTTAACTTCGACATGAATAAAGTCTTCAACATGGCGAACAAATTGAAACGTCGTTTCACACTGTTGCAAACTGGCGTGACTAGGAATGGAGCGAAGTAAATTCAAAAAGACGCACTCTCCAAACACTTCTTGCAGTTGCTCGGGGGGAACACCAGATACTTTACTGAGATTCACGATCAACTTAACCAAGTCTTTGTGATCGTAACTACCAACAGCGGTGTAAACACCTTCATCGTTAGAAAGATCGAGAACTTGGTCTAACACATCAAGGCCGAATTTCTCTTCTACTAACTCCATGAACTCGGTGAAAATAATCCCTTTCATTGGCCAATACTTGCCCTATAGTGACGTCCTAAAATAAAGAATGGTGTATAACCTTATAAGTTTCAAATTAATATGTTCAAGCAGAGTGAGACACACAACACAAAGAGGGAAAGTGCTGGCGAGTGCTTTAATGCGAATGTTTTATTTGGTAACCAGTAACGATAACGCCATACGCTTTGCCGTCTTTGAGTATAATAAATAATGGTTAGGCACGATAAATAAGGACTCAGTTTGGTTATCGACAAAACTCATTTACTACAGAACTTTCAATTTCGGCTTCCAACGGGCTACCACAAAGAGTCCCTTGCACGACTGAAATGGATGAAAGAAAAGTCCCTGAGAGATGCGGCAGTCTTAATCGGTTTTGTGGAACGCGATGACGGGTTACAAGTCATTCTGACTAAGCGTGCAGCCCACTTACGCCATCATCCGGGACAAATCAGCTTTCCCGGTGGCAAATATGAGCAGGAAGATATTCAGCTCGTGAATACAGCTTTAAGGGAAACCAAAGAAGAAGTTGGGATAGAAGATGAGCATATTCATGTGTTTGGTCAACTGCCTACACTACCAACGATTAGTCAATTTAATGTGACACCTTTTTTGGCTTTTGTTTCTCCGGAATATAAAACGCATATTGACCCAAATGAAGTAGAGTCAGTTTTTGAGGTTCCTGCCAACCATATTCTGAACCCCAAAAAATTGTATAGCACCAAATTTGACCTAAAAAGAAGCAGTCATCGTGTATTTGCTATCCCATATAGACAGCATTTCATCTGGGGCATGACGGCACAAATTATCGAATCAATGCAAAAACATATTATTTCACATTAAACAGTTGTTGATATCGGTGCTTTTATAGGCGCGATCATTATGCGCATCAATATTAATAAAACGTTGCTTCATAAACATTCATTCACATTAGATTAATTTTCCATTTTCACCGCAAACGCTTGCGGTGAAATAAATTTATACAAACAGCCCTATTGATAAGTTTTTCTAATTTTACTCATTAGCAGAAATCACGAGTAGCACATCATTTTCGTGATAAAAAGCAGGTTTTTGACATATCATTCAATAAGCGTAAGCAATAAATGATTTAGATCTAATTTTCCTAGTGTAAAATCTTGCAAAATTACTCCCGACTTATTTCCTGTTCCCAAAATGAGTAACTAAAAAATGAATACAACTACTTCTGCGGTTTCTACCGCACAATCGTCTAGTAAGTTTTCTTACAAAGACTTTACCTGGTGTCTGTCCCTTTTTGGTACGGCAGTAGGTGCAGGTGTACTGTTCCTTCCTATTAAAGCAGGTGCAGGTGGCTTTTGGCCATTAGTAATCCTAGCCCTAATTGCAGCACCAATGACTTGGTTCGCACACAAATCTTTAGCTCGTTTCGTTCTTTCTGCGAAAAACCCTGAAGCGGACATCACCGACACAGTAGAAGAGCACTTTGGTAAGACTGGCGCAAACCTTATTACGTTCGCTTACTTCTTCGCTATCTACCCAATCGTACTTATCTACGGTGTTGGTATCACAAACACAGTTGACTCTTTCCTAGTTAACCAAATGGGCATGGAATCTATTCCTCGCTGGCTACTTTCTGGTGCACTTATTGCTGCAATGACAGCAGGCGTAGTATTCGGTAAAGAGCTTATGCTGAAAGCAACTTCAGCAATGGTTTACCCTCTCGTGTTCATCCTACTAGCTCTGTCTGTATACCTGATTCCTGGTTGGAACACTTCAATGATGGAAGTGTCGCCTGACTGGGGTGCAATGCCAGCTATCGTATGGCTAGCAATCCCTGTTATTGTGTTCTCTTTCAACCACAGCCCAATCATTTCTCAGTTCTCTAAAGAGCAACGTCGTGTATATGGTGATGACGCAGTTAAGAAAACTGACGCTATCACTGGTGGCGCAGCAATGATGCTGATGGGCTTTGTTATGTTCTTCGTTTTCTCTGTTGTACTTTCTCTGTCTCCAGAGCAACTAGCAACGGCGCAAGAGCAAAACATCTCTGTTCTTTCTTACCTAGCAAACGTGCATGAATCTCCACTGATCTCTTACATGGGTCCATTGGTTGCTTTCGCAGCGATCACCTCTAGCTACTTTGGCCACTTCTTAGGTGCGCACGAAGGTCTAGTTGGTCTAGTGAAATCTCGTTCAAAATCACCAGTAAGCAAGATCGAGAAGATGTCTCTAATCTTCATTGTAATCACAACTTGGATCGTTGCTATCGTTAATCCAAGCATCCTAGGTATGATTGAAACAATGGGTGCACCGATGATTGCGGCAATCCTATTCTTGATGCCAATCTTCGCAATGCAAAAAGTTCCTGCGATGGCTAAGTACAAAACTTCAGCACCTGTGCAAATTTTCACAGCAATCTGTGGTCTTGCTGCAATTAGTTCTGTAATCTACGGCGCTCTTTAATCATCTCTGCCCAGTGCAGTATGATTAATCCAAAAATATAACGATAAAATTAAGCCTCCCAACTCCCCTTGGGAGGCTTTCTTCTGAGGTAATCGATATGATTAGTGTTTTTGATATCTATAAAATCGGTGTTGGACCTTCAAGCTCACACACTGTAGGCCCAATGAAAGCGGGTAAAGAGTTTATTGATGATCTTCGTGCAATGGGAAAACTGCGCGACATCACTAAAATCACCGTTGACGTTTATGGATCACTATCACTGACAGGGAAAGGTCACCACACAGATATTGCTATCATCATGGGTCTTGCAGGCAACACTCCTGAGAAAGTTGATATCGATTCTATCCCGGGCTTTATCGCTCGTGTAGAAGAAACTGAACGCCTTCCTGTTGGCATGCACTGTCACACAGTATCGTTCCCACGTGAAGGTGGAATGAACTTCCACAAAACAAACCTAGAGCTACACGAAAACGGCATGCAGATCCACGCTTGGATTGATGACGAAAAAGCGTACTCAAAAACTTACTACTCTATCGGCGGTGGTTTCATCGTTGATGAAGAAAATTTCGGTAAAGAAGCTGAAAACCCAGTAAAAGTACCTTACCCGTTTACAACGGCAGAGGAACTGGTTAACCAATGCCACGAAAGTGGATTGTCCATCAGCGCACTAACCATGAAGAATGAGCATGCGCTTCATTCAGATGAAGAAACTCGTACTTATTTCGCGAACATCTGGCGCACAATGCGCGAGTGTATGGATCGCGGTATGAATGAAGAAGGTATTTTGCCTGGTCCACTACGCGTGCCTCGTCGTGCAGCAGCACTTCGCCAGCAGCTACTTACTTCAGAAAAGACGACAAACGACCCAATGTCTGTTGTTGATTGGGTAAACATGTTTGCTTTCGCAGTAAACGAAGAGAACGCAGCTGGTGGCCGCGTAGTAACGGCACCAACTAACGGTGCGTGTGGCATCATCCCTGCGGTACTGGCTTACTACGATAAGTTCATCCAAACTGTGACTGAAAAAGATTACATCCGTTACTTTGCAGCTTCTGGCGCAATCGGAGGTCTTTACAAGCGTAACGCGTCTATCTCTGGTGCAGAGGTTGGCTGTCAGGGTGAAGTTGGCGTGGCATGTTCTATGGCAGCAGCAGGCCTTGCTGAGCTTATGGGTGGTAGCCCAGAGCAAGTATGTATGGCAGCAGAAATCGCGATGGAGCACAACTTAGGTCTAACGTGTGACCCAGTTGCAGGTCAGGTTCAGGTTCCATGTATTGAGCGTAACGGTATTGCGGCAGTAAAAGCAATCAACTCTACTCGCATGGCACTACGTCGCTCTTCAGCTCCAACTGTTTCTCTAGATAAGGTTATCGAAACCATGCTAGAAACAGGTAAAGACATGAACGCGAAATACCGCGAAACATCTCAAGGTGGTCTAGCAATCAAAGTGATTTGCTAACACGCCTTTCTGAATACCAATCAAAACCCGAGTCTGTGCTCGGGTTTTTTTTATACCTAAAAAACCCAGGAAAATGCGTTATCAGGACAAGTAAAAAAAACCTAAAACGTTGAATATATCCAAATATTATGGATATCTCAGTAAAAAATCACATCTCTTCCCTAGCTTTATTGATAACGTAGCCAAAAATTAAACTTGGAGCACATCAACACATGATTAGGTTTGAAATTGGAAACCAAATCTGCGTTTGCTTGTCCGAAAACGAAATATCTCTAGAGCTCAATCAGTCACTCCACCACTCCATTCCTGTCAACCCAAATGAGTACGCCATTCTGTCAACTATCGCCACATACGGCAGTTTAAATACGCCGATTAGTCAGCGGTTAATAGAAAGCAAAATCACTCAACAATACAAAATGACACTGCCTGAAAATGGCTTTAAAAACGCGGTGGCCGCTCTAAGAAAGAAATTTCGCAAGCTCACGGAAGAACATTTAACCACTAACAAAAACATTATCGAAAACATTCACCGGACCGGATACTTCATCCCTTTTACTATGCAAAACAACCATCAGAATGGCATCGAACATCAACAGAAGATCAATCAATACACAACCAATAGTCTTCGCAAAGCGCTTCGTATTTGCCTGCGTAATAAAAAGATCTATTCAGAAGCAATGTGGGTTGTGTTGATCACTGCGATCATTTTCTTTGCTATCTGTTACTACGCGATAAACAGCATCGTTAAACATAATTATCTGGATAACGCCTTCGAAATTGCAGAGAATCTTTCCCGCAGGAGTTGCTTTGCTAATGAAAGCGAACTGAAGTCACTATTTGATAATGTGAAGTTGGTGGAATCGAGCATGATGCTAGATCGTTTCAATATTCGATGCTTAGTCACTCCAGAAACCGTTGTCCCTGTCAGCAAAAAAGCGTTTGAAGAGTGGAGTAACAATAGCAATTACACGACACAATCATTTGACTTAAATAACGCAACTGTTTTGGTTCGTGTTAAAAACATTAACTTATCCGACAATGTTGAAAATCATATTTCACGTTTTTTTCTTTCCGGTATGAAGCTATCAACGAATACCGGAACATCGTTAGAGATTGGTAACACCAATGAACGCTTCTTCAATTATCACGTAAAGAATAGTGGCTATAAAGAGGTGTATTACATCTCTGGACCGTTTCAAAGTATCATTCTACTGAGCTTACTTTTTCTCATTATACTGCGTCACCGCTCCCTACAAGCCTTTATGGCTTACTTGTGCGCAATTCGACAATTCAAAATAAAACTGGAACCGATTTATAACACTTCGGCACAAAAGATTGTGCACTACGAAGCCCTCTCCCGGTTTAAGGTAAAAAATACGCAACGGTTTATTGAAACACTGATCCGCAATGGATTGCTGCTAACTCATACCTTACTGGTGATTGATTCCATCTACACCAAACAAAAAGCGTTGCCCATCCCTATCAGCATTAACGTTTGTCCTTCTTTGCTGCGAGGGCGTAACTTTTCAATCCTATATAGAGAGCTATCTAATCGGGATTGCCGTTTGCTGACAATCGAAATCACAGAAAATGCATCGATGTATTATACCTCTGAGATTTATGGCAATGTCGCGAAACTAAAAGCACTGGATTGTAAAATCAGTATTGATGACTTTGGCACCGGCAATAATAATGTGGCGCTTATCAGCAAGCTGAATCCGGACTACCTCAAAATCGACCGAGAATTTGTTATTGGCCTAAAATCTGATGATAAAAAGATAGAAACCTTGCGTCAGTTAATTGCTATGGGCAATACGTATCGCTGCACGGTCATTGTTGAAGGCGTAGAAACGGCAGACAGTGCTCACTTACTCACAACATTGGGCGCCTATATTCACCAAGGTTATTATTACCCTCTTCATTGCTAGCTTTTCTTCACTCGGTTAGTTACTTAAAATAGATCTAATACTCTATAAAAACTCGTGGTGGCATAACGGTATGCCGCCAATTTGTGATTGAGCGATGATTGCGATTAAACCCACCAAACTGAAAGATTTTTCAAGTTTGATGCAATTGGATGTGCAAGAAGAGCAAAAAGGATTTTTTACACCGTTTGAAATGGCTTATCAAAAACGTAGTAAGTCAGAGGCGTTCTTTACGATTTATTCTGATGATCTATTAGTAGGCTACCTTGTTATCGATAAAGGTTTCTCCCAACATGCGCCGTTTGCTAAACGATACGAACTGGAGCTTAAGTACTTGATGATTGATCAACGTTTCCAACGTCAAGGGGTTGGGAGTGAGGCATTGCGTAAACTGTTCCTTTATGCGTATACCATTAACCCTAAAAGCACCTCTCTTTGCGCCACTGTCCCACAAAGTCAGCAATACGCTATCAGTTTTCTTGATGCGTGCGGATTCATTAATACAGAGGAAACAACATTGGGTGATAATGAAAAAGAATGGATTCTACGACACCCATTAAGCTAGCTGGTGAAGCATAATCAAAATTGGGCCATTCAGATACAACAAAGGCAAGCTTCTCGCTTGCCTTTGTTTAATGCTCAACAGAAAGTGACTTATTCGCCTTTGTAAATACAACCCGCTGTGCACGTTTCTTTGATTTCTACTTTACTTAGCAGTGGTAAGCTTGGCTTGAGCTGCTGCCAAATCCATTTTGCTAACACTTCGCTAGTCGGGTTCTCTAACCCTTCAATGTCGTTTAGGTAGTAATGGTCTAAGCGATTGTAAATTGGTTTAAATGCAGCTTTGATCTCTGCAAAATCCACTACCCAACCTGTATGTGGATCAACTTCACCTTCTACATAAAGACGAACAAGGAAAGAGTGTCCGTGCAAACGACCACACTTGTGACCTTCTGGTACGTGTGGCAAATGGTGTGCTGCTTCGAACATAAACTCTTTGTATAATTCTGTTTTCATCTTGATTCTCAGGCTTTAAAAAGACAGGCAATACTAAGGAATTCGCTGCCAAGAGACAAGCGTTACCCCATACAAGCGTAGCAAAAACTTCCGCTGGTTCCCGGCCTCTTTGCTATCACTCACACCAAAGCGCCGTATTTCTGTCACGCGCCAAACATTTGATTACACAGCACTCACATCACAATTACATATCCCCAACATGTGTGGGGTCACAATCATTCATTTCGTTGTTCGCAGTGCGCATTTGTGCACATTAATATTGTGCAGTTTGTTCCAATTACACTTATAAATTTATGCGCTCAACTATCACTTTTAAGCTCTTACTGGCGTTAATTGCTGTCTTCAGCTGCGTTCTAGCTGCCTCTACGGCTTACCAATACCATCAACAAAAAACCTTAATCAATGATGTTCTTAGTGAACAACTCCATGATAAGGCTAGTAATTATTTCGATAGCCTAAATATGATGATGCTTACGGGCACCATGTCGCAAAAAGAAACCTTACGTCAAAAGGCCCTGGCCCAAGAAGGCATTGAAGCAGTTCGCGTGTTGCGAGCTGATACTGTGACCAAACTTTACGGACCTGGGCAACAAAACCAACAGCCTGTCGATGATATTGATCAACGAGCGTTGAATGGTGAACTGGTGATTGAACCAATATCAGCCGATTGGGGCAAAGGGTTAGTAGTCGCGCTACCAATGAAATCGAGCGAAAATTACCGTGGCACCAACTGCGTTTCTTGCCACGTTGCACCAGCAGGAGAAGTGTTGGGCGCGATTCGCTTGGAATACAACATGAATCATGTCAATTCAATGATCAGTAAACAGGCAATGTTTGCGATGGGAATAATGGCCGTAATCGCATTTGTGGGCTTCATCATAACGATGAGTTTGATTCAAAAAATCATTGTACGACCAATTCAAAGAACGTCGAAATTCATGTCGAATGTGAGCCATAGCAAAGATCTATCTCAACGACTTATGCATCACCAACAGGATGAAGTGGGCCAACTTTCTACTGCAATCAATTCATTCATGGATACGGTCTCCGAAAGCTTAGAACGTGTGCAAGACACCTCTCACTCACTTGCCGACTCCGCGAGTAAACTAACTGCTGTCGCGCAGTCCACAGATAAAGCGGCCAATAACCAACAGCTAGAGACCAACGAAGTACAAAGTAATATCACCGATATGTTGCAGCAACAAACTGCGGTTGAGGACTCGACTAACAACGCTACTGTTTTGGTCAATCACACCGTTGATGTCGCCACTCATAGTGCAAGTCAAGCACACAACGTCAGTGAAGACATCAAACAACTAGTAAGTAACATTGATACCGTACGGGAAAAAATCAGTTCTCTAAATCAAAGAACCGAAGAAGTGTCGTCCATTCTTGTGGTTATTAAGGGTATTGCAGAACAAACCAATCTGCTCGCGTTGAATGCTGCTATTGAAGCCGCTCGAGCCGGAGAGCAAGGACGCGGTTTTGCGGTCGTCGCGGAAGAAGTGCGTAACCTGGCTTCTAGGACGGCTGAAGCCACTGGTAATATTGAACATATCATTTCTCAATTCCAGCAAGGAAGTGAAGAGTCATTAACTTCTGTTGATACCGTCTGCCAGTTTGCTCATCAACGCTCTGTCGATGTCGAGGCACTATCAGCCACAATGCATAACGTTGTTGACGAAATGCGCCAAGTGCTCAGACATGCAGAAGATATCCAAAACCAGACGCAAACCACATCTGATGTAAGTCAGCATATTCAATCTAAAATAGATGTGATCACACTGCATGCTAACGACACATCGCAATCAGCATCGCACACGCGTGATATTAGTGTTGATTTAGAGCATCTATCCGAACGTTTAGAGCAATTACTAAACCAATTCACACTTTCAGAGCACAAAAGAGTGAATAAATAGAGAGATTCTCCCCATCAAAACGAATATAAAGGTTGATGCGAGCGAATTGACAGGTAATATGTCTCGTTGAATCTGTAAAATGCTACCCAACTCAGCGCTTAGCTTGTTTTTTGAACAAAAATGTTATTAGACAAGTACTTTAAGTAAGCGTTGAGTTGAATTTTTACCTCAATGGAGAATATTGAAAACATGACTTACGCGCCTGTATCAGACGTATTGAAAGGTCAGCTAGCAGTAGACAGCGAAGTGACTGTTCGTGGCTGGATCCGTTCACGTCGTGATTCCAAAGCTGGAATCTCTTTCCTTGCCATATATGACGGCTCTTGTTTCGACCCGATTCAGGCCGTGGTCCCAAATAATCTTAATAATTACGAAGACGAAGTATTAAAGCTAACGACTGGCTGCTCTGTTGAAGTAACTGGTAAGATTGTTGAATCTCCTGCAAAGGGTCAAGACTTCGAACTTGCTGCCACTGACGTTAAAGTGGTTGGTTGGGTTGAAGATGCTGAAACTTACCCAATGGCAAAAACTCGTCACTCTATCGAGTACCTACGTGAAGTTGCGCACCTACGTCCGCGCACAAACGTAATCGGTGCAGTAGCACGTGTACGTAACTGCCTATCTCAAGCAATCCACCGCTTCTACCACGAGCAAGGTTACTTCTGGGTATCTGCGCCGTTGATCACGGCTTCAGATGCTGAAGGCGCTGGTGAAATGTTCCGCGTATCTACGCTAGACATGGAAAACCTTCCTCGCACTGACGCTGGTAAAGTGGACTACAACGAAGACTTCTTCGGTAAAGAGACGTTCCTAACCGTATCTGGTCAGCTAAACGCAGAAGCTTACGCTTGTGCGCTAAGCAAAGTTTACACTTTCGGCCCTACTTTCCGTGCTGAAAACTCAAACACAAGCCGCCACCTAGCAGAATTCTGGATGGTTGAGCCTGAAGTTGCGTTCGCAGAACTGGATGATGTAGCGAAACTGGCTGAAGACATGCTCAAGTACGTGTTTAAAGCAGTGCTTGCAGAGTGTCGTGATGACCTTGAGTTCTTCGCTCAACGCATCGACAAAGAAGCAATCACTCGTCTAGAGCAGTTCGTTTCTTCTGACTTCGCGCAAGTTGACTACACTGACGCAATCCAGATCCTTCTTGATTCAGGTCGTGAGTTCGAATTCCCAGTTGAATGGGGTATCGATATGTCTTCTGAGCACGAGCGTTTCCTTGCTGAAGAACACTTCAAAGCACCTGTAATCGTTAAGAACTACCCGAAAGACATTAAAGCATTCTACATGCGTGCTAACGATGACGGTAAAACAGTTGCAGCGATGGACGTTCTAGCACCGGGCATCGGCGAAATCATCGGTGGTTCTCAGCGTGAAGAACGCCTAGACATTCTAGATGCACGTATGCGTGAAGTGGGTATCGATCCTGAACACATGAGCTGGTACCGCGACCTACGTAAATACGGTACAGTGCCACACGCAGGCTTCGGTCTAGGCTTCGAGCGCCTAGTATCTTACGTAACTGGTATGGGCAACGTTCGTGACGTGATCCCATTCCCACGTACCCCTCGCTCTGCGAACTTCTAATCACTTTTTAGTGATATCGAATTAAAAAGACCTCCCATGTGGAGGTCTTTTATTTGTACGAATGATTTTCTAGCAACCAGTGTATGCACTCTAGTTGTTATTTTCGTCGTCATCCTCATCTGCTCGCGCTGCGTATTTTACTCCAACCACACACAAGCCAAACATCACAAATGGGATAACGGCAGCAGTGTATTCCGTCCAAACCATATGAGAAAAAGATTTCGCCAATATCAAGTGTGCAAACACCAACAAAAATGCGCTAAAAATAGCAACACCCATCAACCTAAGTTCATGCTTTACCAACTGCTTTTTCATTACGGCTCCTAACCTAAATGGTTGTCTGCCCATGATTGAAACACAGCTTCGGTATCGTCCACTGATACAGTTTGAGCAAAAAACAGGTAAACAGTTGGCTAATGAAGTAATTCTCCGACCGTCTTCACGGCTTGTTCTAATTCATCATTTACAGGTAACGATGTATTAAGCCTCAGGTAGCTCTCATAATTTGGAGCGACAGAAAACAACTGACCAAATGCTACAGTGATGTTCGCTTCCAATAACTTTTGATAAATCGCTTTTCCGCACTTTGTTTTCGGCAGTTCTATCCAAAGAAAATAGCCGCCTTCCGGTTGCGTGTAACGAATCGATTGGGGAAAGTACTTATCAACCAGTTCAATAAACGCCAATTGCCGCTGCTCAAGATTCTTTCGCAGTTTTCTAAGATGGCTATCATAACTATCGTTTTGCAAGTAATGCGCGATACCCTGCTGGATTGGTGCACTGCCTGACAACGTCGAGATAAGTTGCAGCTTTTGAAGTTGCGCATTGAAGCGTTTGTTTACCACCCAGCCCAGCCTATAGCCAGGGCAAAGGCTTTTTGAAAATGATCCACAATGCAACACGCGCTCTTGTGTATCAAAAGCTTTAAGTGAGCTTGGCTTTTTTTCAGAAAAATAAAGCTCTGAATACACATCATCTTCGATCAAGTACACATCGTATTTATCAGCCAGTTCGACGATACGTTGCTTCTGCCCGTCACTTAATAAGGTTCCTGTTGGATTGTGAAAGTTAGTCATTAACCAACATGCGCGAACATCATTGTCGGCAAAAGTCGCTTCAATTTGATCCACTGAATGTCCAGTTAACGGATCCACCGTTATTTCTATCGCCTTTAGACCTAAACGTTCAATCGCTTGAAGTGAGCCATAAAACGTCGGTGATTCAACTACAACAGTATCTCCAGGCTGGGTCACGGCCTGAAGGCTCAAATTCAACGCTTCTAATGCGCCAGAAGTAACGACAATATCATCATGGGTAAACACCATACCTTGTTGGATGTACCGTTGAGCAATCAAACGGCGTAGAGACTCACAGCCCGGCGGCAAGTTATCCAATAACGTCTCTGCCCCCATCTTCCTGCCTGAGCTGGCTAGATTGCGGTTTAGCGCTTCTAATGGGAACAATGCAGGGTCTGGAAACGCGGAGCCAAACTTCACCGCATTCGGTGAGGCCTGATTTTTGAGGTAGTCGTAAAGTTCATCGTTGATGCTGGAGCGATAAACGGAAGTGGCTGGAGAACTCGGTTCGAAGCGGTCCAACTCCGCAGTCACAAAGTATCCAGACTGAGGTTTCGCTGCGACCCAACCTTGTGCTTCGAGCAGCTGATAAGCTTGTAATACCGTACCTGCGCTGACAGAATGGTTTCGGCTTGTTACACGCACTGATGGCAGCTTTTCCCCTGCTCTCCATGTATTTTGCTGAATCTGCGTTTTGAACAGCTCAGCCAGTTGACGGTATCGGTTCATGTTTCCCTCATTTCACTTACAGCCGCACCATAGCATACTTCGCGCCAGCATTCTGATATGGGAGTATTCAATTTAGCAACGTAATTTATCAAGCTTATCAATAGATATTTCAGCCACGAAGTGAGCGTTTATATCCCATACTTTGACCGTTACACACATATTGCCTCACATCTTTGCAATACCTAAAAGCCAAGGTTTTACGTTGGACTGAGTGCGTTAAACTCACTTCGAACTACTGTCTTTAAATCAGGAGGAAGCGATGAAAGTTTTTACAATGGACGATCTCTCGTATCGCGGAAAACATAAAGGTGTACATAGTTGGGACCATCCTGGCAGTACCACCCCTTATTATTGGCATCCTGATTGGCTGCATATCGCTGAAGATGCTTTGGGTGAGCACAAAAAGGCTGACCTTGAAGTCCCTGATGGAGAAACAGCTACAGAAGAGCATGCAAAAGCGGCGATTCTCAAACACTTGAATGACGAGTAGTTTAGGCTCTATCACCGTTCAAGAATAGCATTAGGTAGGCGAATCCATCGTTGTATGCTTTAAACACAAATAAAGCTAAAACCTGCCAAATAGTAAATTCTTCTGAATGAGAAGTACGCATCTTCTATAGCGTTCAAAGGGCAAAATAAGTCGATTGTTATCACATTAATTTTCATTACATCTGTTACATTTAAATAGTAATGGTGATGCACACCTCAACTCATGGATTATGAGAGAAAACAATAATGGCGAAATACAACGAAGAAGATATTAAATACAAAGGTGAATCCAACGGCGTACATTCTTGGAGCTCTCCTTCCGGCCAACCTTATTACTGGCATCCAGATTGGTTACACGTTGCAGAAGATGCGACGGGTACGCATCCGAAGCAAAAACTTGAAGTTGAAAAGACAGAAGTACCAACCGAAAAACACGCATTAAAAGCGATCTTAAAGCATATGAACGACTGGGCGACTGAAAAACTTTCTTCTAACCCTGACATCGAAACCAATGCGGTTGAGTCGGAAATCAATCTGAAGAAATAACCCCAACCGATATCCATACTTCTAACAGTAAACGCTCCACCTTTGGTGGGGCGTTTTTGTCTCAACAAATCCTCACTAGACAACTATAAACGCGTTAACGCAAAGCACTGAATTGAAACGATTGGGATGTGTGCAAAACTTCTCCAACCATGGCATAAATGCCCTTCAAACTCTGTGCCTACCAAACGTTTTCATGGCAAAAACTTTAGTTATGTTAGAATTCTGTTTCAAATCGCAACTTTTTTAGGTTTTCTTTTCAGTAACGGTTGTAACCAATATTGCTGAAAGGTATAAATGTTAGCACACCCCTTCGATTAACATGGATGAAGATTATGTTTGAAAAAGTAGTTGCCGCTCCGGCTGACCCTATTCTTGGCCTTACTGAAGAGTTTAAAAAAGATGCTCGCGCAGACAAAATTAACCTTGGCGTAGGTATTTACAAAAACGAGCAAGGCGAAACTCCCGTTCTTGCGACAGTAAAGAAAGCTGAAGCAGCACTTGTTGAAACTGAAAAAACCAAATCTTACCTAACCATCGAAGGCACAGCAGAGTACGGCATTGCAGTGCAAAAATTGCTTTTCGGCTCTGATGCAGAAATTGTAAACGAAAAACGTGCTAAAACAGCTCAAGCTCCGGGTGGTACTGGTGCACTACGTGTTGCCGGCGAGTTCATTAAACGTCAACTAGGCGATGTAAAGATCTGGATCAGCAACCCAACATGGGCGAACCACAACGGCGTATTTACTGCTGCTGGTATCGAAACGGCACAATACAGCTACTACAATGCTGAAACAAAAGACAAAGACTTCGATGCGATGCTAAACGATCTGCAATCTGCATCTGAAGGCGACATCGTGCTTCTACACGGCTGCTGTCACAACCCTACAGGGATCGATCCTACAGCTGAAGAATGGGAAACATTGGCGAAACTTGTCGCAGAGAAGAAATTGCTTCCTCTGTTCGACTTCGCCTACCAAGGCTTTGCTAAAGGTGTGGAAGAAGATGCAGCAGGTCTTCGTACTTTTGCTAAGTACAACAAAGAAATCCTAGTCGCGAGCTCTTTCTCGAAAAACTTTGGCCTATACAATGAACGCGTAGGTGCCTTCACGTTAGTAGCTGAGTCAGAAGAAGTCGCAACAACCGCATTTTCTCAAGTTAAAGCCATTATTCGCTCTATCTACTCTAACCCACCTGCACACGGCAGCGCTGTCGTGACTCACATTCTTGGCAACGCCGAAATGCGTGCGGAATGGGAAGCTGAAGTAGCAGAAATGCGTGACCGTATTCAAGAAATGCGTGAACTGTTTGTAGCGGCACTAAAAGCAGAGGGTGTGGACGCAGACTTTAGTTTCATCGAACGTCAAAATGGTATGTTCTCTTTCTCTGGTCTTTCTAAAGAGCAAGTTAACCGCCTTAAAGAAGAGTTCGGTATTTACATTGTCGGTTCTGGCCGAATCAGTGTTGCTGGTATGACGAAGTCAAATATGGGCCCTCTATGTAAAGGCATTGCAGCGGTTTTATAATCGACTGTCGCATACTTTATTAAAAGGAAAGGTCAGCATAAGCTGACCTTTTTTGTTTTAACTTAACGCCAAAAACGAACCCGTCCGATCTAGTAGACAAACTTCAAACTCAGCCCTACTTCATTGACGTAATCTGAGCTTTCACCGCTATAATCAGTATCTCTAAACTGATAAAAAAGACCAGTGCCGATGACTTTATGCCATTGGTAGTTAAGACCGATCTTAAAATTGTTCTCATCAACGATATCACTACGGTTCAACTCCACTTCAGCTGTCGCAATAAGCTTTTCACTGAGCAAGTAATTCACCCCAACAGTTACAGCTTGAATCAATTCGCTATCGGAAGACAACGTATTATCCGTTTTGTCGTCCGTCGCTTTCGCTTTGATTGCGCCTATTCCATATAGCCCGTAGATATCGAATTGCTCTGTAACTCCATAACGGTAACCACCACCAAACAAAAGGCGGTCAATGCGAAGAGTAAAATCATCCGGATGGAAAAACTGCGCTGAGTAATCAACATTAAACAACCAGTTCTCAGTAAACAAATAGTTACCACCGAGTCCAACTGTGGTCGCATTAGAGTTATCTAACCATTCTTCGTTTGTCGTTCCGGCACCAACATCCAAATGAATGTGTTCGTACCCAAATTTTTCTGCTTGGTCCATGACCGCTGCGCTTGATATCGCCGGCAAAGCAGCTAAAGAAACAAGCAATAAATTTCTCACCATTCGACTTCCTTTCATGAGAATTATCTAAACACTGTATTCCATCGCCTGAGCTACTTGGCTCAAGAAGAATAGCTTAATCTAAAGACGTGATAACGATCTGAAACAGCCAAAGATCTAATCAGTCATCACGAAGAAAACATATCGACGACGTCTTTTTCAATTGAGGTGACCATATAGTAGTAAAAATGAAGCTCCCTTATCGTGCGATATGTCAGAATCTTATGACTGAGCACGAAAATCGCGGTTCAGATAAGACTCTGTTTTAAAACTAAGTTAAGATTACTTTATTATTTGCGAACTAAAAGGCGCCTTCGATGGATGCAGAACTTCTCGAGATTTACAACTTTCTCGCCAAGTATCCCCCGTTCAATGAACTCCCTGAAGAAACACTAAACAAGGTGACAGAGAGTGTCGAAATCTCGTACTACCGAGAAGATACCCCCATCATCCATTTTGGAGACTATATCCAAGATTTATACGTGGTGCGAAGCGGTGTTGTTGAAGTTTATCGACGCAAAGGTGAGCTGTATAATCGCCTTGACGAAGGTGACCTATTTGGCCAGATGGGCATGCTCACCAATAACAAAGTCCGCTTTCCGGTAAAAGCCATTGAGGATACCCTGCTCTACTGTATTCCTGGTGACATTTTCCAAGAAATTTACGATAACTTTGATTCCTTTGCGGATTTTGTTGAAGTTGAAAATAGCGCTCGTTTACGCCAAGCCATTTCAGAAAACAAAGACGCCAATGACCTGACGACGTCGAAAGTGAAAACCTTGCTGACTGGCGATGCTCATACGATTGATCGTGGTCAGACAATCCAGCAAGCCGCGCAGCAAATGGCGAATGACAACGTATCGGCTTTACTTATCGTCGACCCAGATTTCGTTCGTGACGAAGACGATCCACAGTCCCCAGTACTTGGTATCATTACTGACCGTGACTTGTGTACCCGTGTGTTAGCTGAAGGTTTGTCCCCACAGGACGATGTGTCTAGTGTGATGACCACGGAGGTCATGTCTCTTGACCACAACGCTTACATCTATGAAGCAATGTTAACGATGCTGCGTTACAACGTACATCACCTACCAGTGGTAAAAAACCAATTACCAATCGGTATTATCGAAACCACCGACATTGTTCGTTATGAATCTCAGAATTCGTTGTTGTTGGTGAGTAGTATTTTCCAACAACAGACTATCGAAGATTTAGCCGTTGTTGCCGAAGAAGTAAAAAGCAGCTTCGTGCGTTTGGTCAATGAAGATGCCAACTCTCACATGGTGGGTAGCGCGATGTCGGTCATTGGCCGAAGCTTCAAACAGCGTCTGCTAGAAATGGCAGAAGAAGAGCTTGGCCCACCGCCAATTCCTTATTGTTTCCTTGCACTTGGCTCAATGGGGCGAGATGAGCAACTGTTGGTAACTGACCAAGATAACGCCATCATTCTAGATGAGACTTATCAAGAAGAGAAACATGGTAAATACTTCGAAGCCCTAGCAAAATACGTCAGCGATGGGTTAGATGCCTGTGGCTACAAATATTGCACAGGCGATATTATGGCAACCAACCCACTATGGCGCATGACTCGTTCAGAGTGGGAAGAGTGTTTTGCTGACTGGATTGATAACCCGAACCCGAAAGCACTACTCAACGCCTCCATCTTTTTCGACTTGGATGGCGTCTATGGCCGCTTAAAATGGGCAGAACAGTTAACTAGCTTTATTGTTCGTCGCGCTCGAAAGAACAACCGCTTCTTAGCGTGTTTGGCTCGTAACGCACTAAACAGAACACCACCTCTGGGCTTCTTTAAAGACTTCGTGATGGAAAAAGATGGCAGACACAACAACTCCATCAACCTCAAACGTCGCGGTACTGCTCCTCTGGTCGACTTAATTCGCGTTCACTCTCTGGCGGTTGGTTCACGTGCACAGAACTCGTTTGAGCGTCTTGACGACATTATTGATGCTGGCATTTTGCCAAAAGGTCGAGCACAAGACTTAAAAGACGCGTTAGAATTTATTTCCATGGTACGTATTCGTCACCAAGCGACGGATGTGGAACTAGGCATTGAGCCTGATAACAATATCGAACCGGAAAACCTCTCTGAATTTGAACGTCGCAACCTAAAGGATGCATTCCAGATCCTAAGCAATGGCCAAAATTTCCTTAAGTTCCGCTACCAAGCGAACAAGAGCTTTAAGTGAGGTTTAGCATGATTAAAAAGCTCTTTCAGAAGCCAACCATTCAGTGGCCAACGAAGTTTGAACAAAAGCTGGAGATGGCGAAGGATGAGAATTTAATTGCGTTTTATAGCAACAAGCCGCCTGCTCCAGAAACACCGTTATCTGAGGTGGAGTTCGTGGCGTTAGATTTCGAAACGACGGGTTTGAATCCTGAAAAACATGACATCATTACTATTGGTTTGGTGCCGTTTAACCTGAAGCGAATTTTCCTACGTAACTCGCGTCATTGGAAGGTACGTCCACAGCGTGCACTCGATGAAGATTCAGTCATTATACACGGTATTACTCACAGCGAATTGATCGATGCACCTGACTTAGGCGATATCTTAAGCGAGCTGCTACCATGCTTAAGTGGGAAAATCATTGTTGTTCATTACCGTCGTATCGAGAGAGAGTTTCTGGATAAAGCGCTCAAAAGCCGTTTAGGGGAAGGTATTGAGTTTCCTGTTTTAGATACGCTGCACCTTGAAGAAACGATTCAACAGAAACGTTCAGGCTCTCTCTGGGAGCGTTTAAAAGGGAAAAAACCAGAATCGGTTCGGCTAGCGCAATCTCGACGCCGTTATGGGCTGCCAGACTATACGCCTCACCATGCATTAACCGATGCAATTGCTACCGCAGAGCTACTGCAAGCGCAAATCGCCCATCATTACAGTGAAGAGCAACCCATCAGTGAGTTCTGGCTGTAATATACTTCACGCTTAATAGCGATCAAAAAAGGAGCCAGATGGCTCCTTTTTACTTAGGTTGAGACAAGATTACAGCTTAAAGCGTTGAATCTCTTGTTCAAGTTCGTGTGATAGCTCAGACAGGTGAGCAGCTTGTTCTGCTGCTTGATGAGCTTCGACTGACAGCTCGTTAGACACGTCACGAATACCTTCAGTGTTACGAGTGATCTCAGTGGTTACCGATGCTTGCTCTTCTGCTGCTGAAGCAATCTGCGTTGCCATATCACTGATACGCTCAACAGCAGTGTGGATTTGCGTCAAGCTCGCTGCAGCCGCATTGGCATCATCAACACTGGTATCAGCTAGACGACGACTGTCACCCATAATACCGACCGCTTTGGCTGTTGTGCCTTGTAGCATCTCGATAGTTTCTTGAATCTCTTGCGTTGAAGCATGAGTACGTTGGCTCAATACGCGGACTTCATCTGCAACCACAGCAAAACCACGACCTTGCTCACCTGCACGTGCCGCTTCGATCGCCGCGTTCAGTGCAAGTAGGTTCGTTTGCTCTGCAATGCCTTGAATCGTTGATAGAATCGTATTGATGCTATTTCCGTGTGCTTCTAGCTCTTGAATCACATCAGTAGCAACTTGAACTTCTTGCGCTAAGTTCTGAATAGAGCCTTGCGTTTGAGTTACTTGGCTAGAACCATGTGAACAAGCTTGAACCGCTTCTTCTGAATTACTTGCCGTGCTATCAGCATTACCTGCAATTTCTTGTGTCGCTGCTGCCATTTCGTTCACAGCCGTCGCCACCATGTTGATTTCATCTTGCTGGTAAGAGATACGCTGACTACGCTCCTCAGCTTGCTGTGCTGTCGTGCGTGCTTGCTCTGAAAGCGCAGAAGATACGTGGCTAAGCTTAGTAACCATTGTGTGCATGTTGCCAACAAAACGGTTGAAGTTTTCCGCCAGTTTACCTACTTCATCATCACTGCGTGGTTCTAGGCGTTGCGTTAAGTCACCTTCGCCAGATGCAATTTCTTCCAGTGCATTTGATACGCGGTTCAAGTCACGGAACAAGAAACCAACTAGCCAAGAAACTGCAAGAATAACCACAATCGTGATCGCCACAGCAGTAAACAATAGATCTCGTAGCAATACCGCATGACCTGCTTCTTCTGTTGCGCGATCCATTTCAATCGCAAACATCCAATGCGTGCCAGGAACTTTATTGAAGTAGTAAAGCTTCTCTTTTCCTTTGATTACCGTATCTTCGATACGACCTTCATCGGCGGCACGCTCAATTGCCTCTTCTGAAAAATCTTTTAGAACACTGGTGATAGGCTTAAGCGTCAAGCTTTTATCTGGATGCGCTAAGAAGGTGCCTTCATTCATGTCGATTAGCATCGCATGCGCGTTTTCACCTGCATCTAAGTTAATCACATCGCTGATAAGCTGATCGATCAGTACGTCCGCACCAACAACACCAACAAACTGACCATTTTTCATTACTGGCTCAGCAATGGTCACAAGTAGTGCATTCGTGATTGCGTCTTGATATGCGGCTGTAATGATTTGCTTACCCGCGGCATCAGCATCCTTGTACCAAGGACGTGTGCGAGGGTCATAATCAGCACGGTTACGCTCCGGATGAGAGCGGTACATATCACCGTTTGGTGTACCAAGGAAGATGTCATCGAAGCCACCAGCCTTGCGAGCTTGTTGTAGGAAAGGAACAACGTCTTGCTCGGTCGAGTAGTCGTTGAACGCAGTGGCAATATCTTTACGGATATTGACCCAATCAGAAATTCCCTCTGACGCAGTAGTACTAAGACTTTGCGCACGTGAATAGACACCTGAACGAGTCTGATCAAATAATTGACCAGCCGACAACCAAGTAAGTGCTGTTGCCATCACAACAACAGCAGAAAGGCTTGCGCCTATAAGCTTTTGTTTTAATGATAATTTCATATTTATAGTTTTTTGAGTTGGGAGAACAGTTAAGGTGCATGAATATTACACACTTTTTTACGACTATTCACTAATTTTTAAAAAACAAAATAGCACATTAACTCTTTGTAAAATATGAACTTTCATGTGTCATTTTTTTGTCTCGAGCGTCATAAAAACCGCACAAAAAAAGCCAGCAAATTGCTGGCCTTTTGATTAATTGTTAGTCAGACGGTTTTATAAAATGCCGAATTACTGACGCTCAGTTCGCATACCCATCAATAAGCTCACACACATTGCAAGCAGAATGAAGGTAAATGGCAATGCTGTAGAAATGGCACCGGCCTGAAGAGCTTGAACCGCCTCGGAGCCACCAATCCATAGCAGAGCAACCGCAATTGCACCTTCCATGAATGCCCAGAAGACACGTTGAAGTACAGGAGCATCGACTTTACCACCTGCCGTGATACTGTCGATAACAAGTGAACCAGAGTCAGAAGACGTAATGAAGAACACAAGTACCAGCACAACAGCGATGATAGAAAGCATGCTACCAAATGGAAGAACATCAAACATTTGGAACATAGCAAGTGATACGTCAGTCAAGCCATTTGTGCCCAGCTCACCTACTTTATCAACAACTTGCTCGATCGCCAGACCACCAAATACAGACATCCAAACAACGGTAACCGCAGTTGGAACCAGTAGAACTGCTGTGATGAACTCGCGAACGGTACGACCACGAGAAACACGTGCGATGAACATGCCTACGAATGGCGACCATGAAATCCACCAAGCCCAGTAGAACACTGTCCAGCCTTGGAACCAAGCTTCGTCCGTACGACCAAACGGGTTACTTAGTGGGATGATATTCTCTACATATGCCATAAGTGTGGTTGGAATCGAACCTAGGCTCGCCGCCCAACCGATAAGACCAACAAGGAGAAGTAGCAAGAACGCCACAACCATGTTGATGTTACTAATGACTTTAACACCACCATCGATGCCGCGTACGACTGAAACAACAGCAAGTAAAGTCACCACGGTAATAACGACGATTTGCAGACCTAGGCCTGGCTCAACACCAAATACGTGATGAATACCACTTGCTGCTTGCTGCGCACCTAGACCTAGGGATGTAGCAAGACCAAATAAAGTCGCAAGCACAGCCAGAATGTCCACAATGTGGCCAGCCCAACCCCATGCACGATCACCCAGAAGTGGGTAGAAGATCGAACGCATAGATAGCGGTAAACCTTTGTTGTAGGCAAAGAATGCTAAAGAAAGTGCTACAACACCGTAAATTGCCCATGGGTGAAGGCCCCAGTGGAACATCGTTGCACCCAGTGCCAATCTCGCGGCTTCTGGTGTATTTGCCTCAACACCAAGTGGCGTTTCATACCAACCGGTGAAGTAAGCGACAGGTTCTGCAACACTCCAGAACATTAAACCGATACCCATACCAGCTGCAAATAGCATTGCAAGCCATGACATAAACGAGTAATCGGCAACAGCGTCTTTACCACCTAGTCGGATCTTACCCATTGGTGAGACGATAAGCGCCAAACAGAAAATAACGAAAATGTTACCTGCAATAATGAACAACCAATCGAATGAACCAATAATTTTCCACTTCAGCCCATCAAGTGCCGTCTTTGCGGTATGTGCATCTAGAACTAATGCAGCGACAAGAAACAGCGCAATTAAACCTGCACTAATACCAAAAACTGGGTTATGAACATCAAAACCCCATTTTTGAACGTTGTCCTGACCTACCGTATAGTCGGTACTATCGATACTGTACTTATCTATACCCTTTGTCATCGTTCCTCTCTATTTTTGTAGTGTTTTTACGTACCAAACAAAAAAATCTTTCGAACACGATACGTTTTGCATTCCGTGAAGGCGCAAGATCCTATCATTTGACACGTTTTTGTCTATCTTTTTGCTATTAAAAAATCCAATAACTTACTTTTCACTGTGTGGTTACGGCCTTTGATAGAACAAATCACTACTACAATAGTTAGACCACAAACATTTATTGCTATAATAATTTTAGCTCTTCTTATTTTGTCGAAAAGGCGCGACAAAATGGTATTGAGGACACGGCGTAAAATTGTAGAGGTAATTTTTGATTTCCCCCCTTTAAATAAGGGCGCATTTAAGTTAGTGTCGCCTCGATAAATGTTCCCTACAGACTGGATGAATAAATTGGAAAAGTACGAAGAAGTATTGGTCTCGATTCGTCAGATCATCCGCGCTATTGATTTACATTCTAAAAAGCTGAGCAAAGAGTCTGGATTGACTGCTCCACAGTTGATTTTGATGCGCGCTATCAATGACTTAGATAACGTGACGATTAAACAGTTGTCTAGCCACACTAACATGAGCCAAGCGACCGCAACGACCATTCTAGATAGACTAGAACGAGGCCAGTTTGTTGAGCGTCAGCGCAGTGTTCAAGACAAGCGTAAAGTGCATGCTGTACTTACGAGCAAGGGCCAAGAAGCCTTAAAACAAGCACCAACGCCGCTGCAAGAGCACTTCATTAATCGATTCCAAAAATTGGAAGAATGGGAGCAATCCCTTCTACTATCTTCCGTTCAACGCATCTCGACGATGATGAATGCAGAGGACATCGATGTTGCTCCAATGCTAGAGCTTGGTAGCATTACCAAAGCCGATTAGTTTCGCTCCCACGTGCTCGCTTTTTGCGGGCACTACTCTCCTACTCAGTCAACCCAGTTTCAAACGCATATTTTGCTAACTCTGCCGTCGAATGTAAGTCCAACTTGTGCTTAATGTTATGGCGATGCGTCTCTACCGTTCGATAACTAATATTGAGTAAAGTGGCGATTTTCTTGCTGCTGTTTCCTTGAGCAACTAATTTAAGTACCGCTTCTTCCCTGCGGCTGAGAGGATTCGTTTTTTGCGTGGCAGGCACCACTTCTTGGGTAAAGAGTGTTTGTGTGACGGATTCACAGAAATACGTCGAGCCTTGGTTCACCGTTTTTATTGCTTGCACCATTTTCTCGGCCGAGATTTCCTTGAGCATATATCCTACGGCACCAGCTTGCATGACCTTCATGATGTACTCGCGATTATCGTGCATGGTCAACATCAGTATTTTGCTCTCTGGGCGCGCTTCTTTAATTACACCAGTCGCTTCAATACCGTTCATTATTGGCATGCTGATATCCATCAATATGACGTCCGGTTGCAAGTGCTTTGCGACCTCTATCGCTTCCAAGCCATTACTTGCTGTACCCACCACTTCGATGTCAGGCTCTAACTCCAAACGAGCCATGAAGCCATCCAATACTACTTGATGATCATCGACAATCACTACACTAATCGGTTTATCCATAAACTATTTCATCCAAATTAAGCAGCACAGTAATCTCTGTTCCCAAGCCAAGCTCACTCATTAGCTCAAATTCACCACCGATGAACTCTACACGCTCTTGCATGTTCCTTAACCCAATCCCTTGTTGGTGCACTGCATGGTTAACCACAAATCCAACCCCATCGTCACGTATGAGTAATTGCAGCATATTGCCCATTTTTTGCAAAGTAACCGTTACTTTTTTCGCTCGCGCATGTTTTTCAATGTTATTCAAAGACTCCTGAGCGACGCGATATAGCGTCGTTGCGACTTCCGAAGTCAGTTTGTGCTGCTGAGTATCGAAATTGCTCTCGATATCAATCCCGGAATGGGAATGAAAATCCTGTAGCAAGGTCGTCAGTGCTGCTTCTAAACCGATATCATCGAGGGCGCTTGGACGGAGCTGATGAGAAATATGCCGCACCTCATTTATCGCGGTGACGAGCGATCGTTGTGATTTATCTAAGTGGGATTTGAGTTTTTCGTCTTCCAGTCTATGACTCATTAAGTCTAAATGACATTTACTGGAGACTAACAACTGATTGATTCCATCATGCAGTTCTCGCGCTAAATGCTTTTTCTCATCTTCTTGGAACATCACGGTTTTATGTGCCAATTCTTTCAGGTTCTTATCAGCGAGGCGATGCTCGTGCAGATTGATCGCCAGAGTGAGAACAATGATTACAGCAACGGTCACCGCTAAGATCACGACGACTGAGAAAAATGTCGTTTCGATATTTTTGTTCACCGCCGCGCGCATATTGGCGACTTCTCGGCTTACATCCTCAATATACAGCCCAGTCCCTATCATCCATTCCCACTTATCGAGCCATGCAGCGTAACTAAGCTTAGGGACAACTTCACCCGTAGATGGCTTTTGCCACAGGTACTGATGAAATCCACCACCGGATTGCGCTTGATACAATAGAGCTTCGATTAAGCGATCGCCATTTTCGTCTTCAAGATAGAGTAAGTTTTCCCCGACAAGCTCAGGAAGAACTGGGTGTACAAGGTTGGTACCATATTTATCATAAGCAAAAAAATAGCCGTCCGACCCATAACTCAAACGATTTAAAATCGCTTTCACACGCGTTTTGGCAACACTCTCTTCTAAAGTCGGATCGTTGTAGATGTAAGAAATGGAGTCAAAAGCGACGTCGACCGTATCTTTCAGCGCCGCTTCTTTTGATTGGATCAGGTTTTGATGAAAGATCTCTACCTCCCTTTTGCCAAGGGTCTTGGTTTGATAGATAGAGATCCAGCTGATACTCGCTGACACCAATACCACGGGTATCAGTGTCAGCAGAATTAACTTTGCTTTGAGAGGCATCCCTTCCCTCCATGAAACGCTGCCTTTACAGCTTACTATCTTAGCAGTACAAACGAATCGATTGTGTCTGCATAGACATAATTAACAGCTTAACAACTTGTCTCAAAAGGTAAAAACTCTCAGTTCACAAAATCTCTTTATTATCGAGTGATTAACTCATACCGTAAAAACCTGGGAAAAACAGCAAAGACGCCAACACAACAATCTGAATCGCGATGAACGGCATCACACCTTTGTAGATATCACGCGTAGTAACCCCTGCTGGAGCGACACCTTTTAGATAGAACAAACTAAAGCCAAATGGCGGTGTGAGGAACGACGTCTGCAAGTTCATCGCAATAAGAATCGCAAACCACGTCATATTAATGCCCATCAATTCAGCGACTGGCGCAATAATTGGCACGATGATAAAACAGATTTCAACGAAGTCGATAAAGAAACCTAAAATCAGAATCACCACCATGGTAATAATAAGGAATCCCCACTTTTCACCCGGCAGTTCTAACATCCACTCTTCAACTAAATAATCACCACCAGTGTAGGTAAATGCCATTGAAAAGGCGGTCGCACCAAGTAAGATCGCAAAGACCATTGCGGTTACTTTAACTGTCTCTTTTGATGCATCATAAATCATCGACCAACTAAACTGCTTATACAATAGCGATAAAATAATCGCACCTGCACCACCCAGTGCCGCTGACTCTGTTGGTGTTGCAATCCCTGCAAAGATGGAGCCCAATACCACGATGATCAATGCTAAAGGTGGCAATACAGCTTTCAGTGCGGTGAGCACTTCTTGTTTACGACTGATCGACTCATCACGCTCTATCGCCTGTGCGGCTTGAGGGTTCAACTTCGCGTAGATGAGAATATAGATCACATAGGCGCCAACAAGTGTAATACCGGGCCAGATCGCAGCTTGAAATAGGTCCCCTACCGGTACGCCAAGTACATCACCCAACAAGATCAACACGATAGAAGGTGGGATAATTTGGCCCAACGTGCCAGACGCACAAATAGTCCCACACGCTAAACCTTTGTCGTAATTGTACTTGAGCATCACAGGAAGAGATATTAAGCCCATCGCAACAACTGATGCGCCTACCACACCCGTTGAAGCTGCAAGCAATGCGCCAACTAACACGGTAGAAATAGCGATACCACCGCGAACGCCACCGAACAAACGCCCCATTGATTCTAGTAGCTGTTCAGCAAGCTTCGTTTTCTGTAGCACTAGCCCCATAAAAACGAACAGCGGTACGGCCATTAGCACCGTATTTTCCATAATGGACTGAATTCGATATGGCATAAAAGCAAACATCTCGATGCCTTCAGCCCAAACACCAAAAATCAGCGCGATACCACCAAAAGTAAAAGCAACGGGAAATCCCAATAGAAGCGCAAAGAGCGCAACAAAAAACATCACTATACCGATCATAATGACTTCCTTTTACGACTTACCGTTATTACCGGCATAGATAAGATGAGGGTTGACAATTTTGTTGATTGAATGAAGTAACAATCCAATACCACTCACCGCCATAAAGAAAAATGACAGCGGAATCATCGCTTTGATAATCCAACGATATGGTAAGCCACCTGGGTCACCAGACGTCTCGCCTAACGCGTAACTTTCCTTAGCGAAATCAACACCAAACCAAGCTACCAGTAGGCAAAAAGGGAATAAGAAAAATAGTGTGCCTATGATGTCGATGATGGATTGTGCTTTGTAAGATAAGCGTTCATAAAAAATGTCGACGCGAACATGGCCACCGGACTTAATTGCGTAAGGCACACCAAGCAAGAACACGGCAGAGAATAGATGCCATTCCATTTCTTGGAATGCGATAGACACATCATTAAACACGTAACGCATGACAACGTCGTACACAACGTTTGCTAACAACAAAGTAAACAGGATGCTGGATAACCATCCGAGAAAATCGCTAAAGCGGTTAAATAATCGCTCAATATAAATAAGACTTCTCATTCCGAACTCCGTGGAACGTTTAGATGCGCTCCGCTATGGTGCGGAGCATTCATTATGAAGTTTTCTTGGGCTTCGATAGCAGGCTAAACCTCTCGGCATCGCCTGCTTCATAACGTTATTGTTGAGCTTGACTGTTTAAGTACGCTCGGTGCGAAATATCTGACCATGGTCGAACTTGATTCATATAGTTCGCTTGCGACTCTTGAATCTCTTTCGCCAAAGCATCTTTTTCTGCATGTTCTTTCAACAAACGATCGTTTGCTTCTCTCAACGCAGCTACTACTTCAGGTGGGAAATCTTTTACTTCAACATTTGGGTATTCAGACTTAATAGATGCCCAGTTTTTGCCGCTTTCGTGTTTCGATTGCGTGTACATATCGTAAGCGGCCGTTTTCATGGCTACTTGCAAAATCGCTTTTAGATCATCAGGTAGACGGTTCCAGGTGCGCTTGTTAACGAGGAACTGAAGCTCAGTCGCTGGCTCATGCCAACCTGTGTAGTAGTAAGGCGCGATTTTGTGGAAGCCCATACGTAGATCCAGCGATGGACCAACCCATTCCAAGGCATCAATTGTGCGACGCTCTAGAGAAGTATATAGCTCACCAGGGGCGATATTCGTTGGCTTGGCACCTAACTCAGCCAAAATCTCACCAGCAAACCCTGGGATACGCATTTTCAAACCCTGTAAGTCCTCGACGGACTTGATCTCTTTTTGGAACCACCCCCCCATCTGAGTATCGGTATTACCCCCAGGGAAAGACATCAAGTTATGTGGAGAGTACACTTTTTCCATCAGCTCCATACCACCGCCGTAGTAAAACCATGCATACTGCTCAGTTGGCAACATACCGAAGGGCATAGAAGTGAAGTAAAGTGTGTTTGGAACCTTACCCTTCCAGTAATAAGACGCTGAGTGACCCATGTCATACTGACCCGACTTAACCATATCAAACACCCCAAAAGGCGCTTTATGCTTGTTTGCGGAATCAATGCGGATTTGCAAACGTCCGTTGGACATCTCTTCCGCCATTTTGGCCATGTTTTTTGTGGTATCACCAAAAATTGGGAAATTAGGCCCCCAAGTTTCAGCAAGCTTTAAACGATAGACTTTTTCAGCAGCGTTTACAGAAGTCGCTGCGAGTGCCATCGCGGCAGCGACAGCGGTTGTTTTGAGCACTCGTTTTAAAGATTTTTGGATTAGACTCATCGTTCACGTCCTTTATCACCAAGGTTATTGTTGTCATCCATTTCATTAGGATTGGCTGTATTCGGTATAAAAGATGTAACAATGTTGTCTAATGCGAAATGGGCATGAACACGGAAGCGAGTAATTCATCAATAAGGTATTAGCCTAAGGTATTACGTACAAGTACGTAGGAAAACCGTCATGACAAAAGACTAATAATAGCAAAATCAATAAATTATATTTTTATCTATGAATAAAAATAAAAGACAATACTTACGTATTTTTCTGCCAAAAAATTTACATAGTATTTAAGAAAATGTGACAAACCACTTATTGGTAGTGTTAAAGTCAGTACTTAATGCATTATTTCCAATACCAAGATAAAAAAATACCTCGGCATCAGCCGAGGTATTCAATCTAGAACGGTAGCGGTAATTAAACTGCTTTGTAGATAACTTTGTTACCTGCTAACTGCTCTTTTTGAACTAGGTTTTCTTCAAGAAGCTTCTTTAGTGCGCCAGTAGCCCATGATGCCGCTTTAGTATCTTCTTGACCTGCAGCTAGACCGATGCCTTTAGGGTTAATACCTTCAGCATTCGCAATAACGATGTCTAATACTTGTTGTTGCTTAGGAGTAAGGGCAACATCAACTGTTTTCACTGCAGCTACTTTTTTATCAGCTACTACTTTCTCCGCAACAGCTTTTTCAGCAACAGAAGGTGCTACTGCTTTTTCCGCAACAGGCTTCACTGCTTTAGGTGCTGCAGCTAAGTTTGCTACTGTCGCTTTAATGCGTTTTTGCAGTTTCATCTGCACTTTACGCTTATGAGCAAGTCTCATTGAATATTTCTCCAGTTCACTGCATCTCAGCAGGGATGAAAATTTGAAGCGCGTTTTATACCAAAATTCACAAGCAATTTGTAGGTTTTAGCGGCGAAACGCGATGAAAAATGCGCTCAAAGCATAGAACGTCTACTATTTAATCAGATATTTTATGAACGGATTTATTGAATACTGGGTATAAAAACAGAGGTTTGTTTTATTTTAAATGCAAATCAATGCACATAAAGCTGCCCACTCATTTTTGGACAAGTATTCGATGAGGTTATAAGCATGGAAACGCTGCACCTAACAAATTCACATTTCAAACCCGACTCCCCTATCAACAGAATACTTTTGTTGCTTGTTGCACTCATCACTTTGTTTTTGGTTGCCATTTCTCCGGGATGGAAGCAAGCCATGTTGTCGGTCATCTTGATGTCTGCAATCGTTGGTTTCGCCATCTTGATGATTAAGAAAAGCCAAGTCACTTTTACGCTGACAGCTTCTCACTTTCAGCAACACCTTTTTAAAGGAGGTTGGGTCGTCAGATGGCGAAATATTGAGTCAATCGGTATTTGTAGCTACCAACAGGAAGGCTGGCACCAACCGCTACCTTGGATCGGTATTCGTCTAAAACACTACTCACCCTACTTAAATTCAATCTGCCCTCGTATAGCGACTGAAATTCTCCTCAGCCAGCGAGCACTGCTTTACTTAGGCGCGAAACAAAATCAGTGTGAAGATAAGTTTGAGGATATGGTGCTTGACCCTAAACCATATATAAACAGAGATGGGATTGAGTACAAAGGTTTGTTAGCGATGCTCGCCAACCGGATGAAGTATCAGAGAGGTTTCTACGGCTACGATCTATTTATATCAGCAAGTGATCTAGATCGTGAGGCTGAGGACTTTGTGGGACTGACTCGGCGATACTTAGCTGCCGCCGAGCCAGAATAATGCTTAGTACACGCACTTTTAGTAAAGCGGCATCTCGTCAGCAACGAACGGGTTAGTTTTACGCTCGTGACCGAAAGTCGATTGAGGGCCGTGACCAGGGACAAACGTGACATCATTGCCTAAAGGCCACAATTTCTCTTTGATAGAGCTAATCAACGTATTGAAATCGCCTTGTGGGAAGTCAGTTCGACCAATGCTACCGTTAAACAAAACGTCACCCACAAACGCTAAACGCGCTTCTTCGCTGTAAAGCACAACGTGACCAGGTGTATGACCAGGTGTATGGAATACGTTCAGCACTTGATTACCGAAAGTGACAGTGTCACCCTCATTTAGCCATTGGTGCGGTTCAAACGCTTCTGTCAGCGGGAAACCAAACATTTGGCTCTGACCTTCCAAACCTTGCAACCAGAAGTTATCTGCCTTGTGAGGACCTACAATCTCTGTACCGCCAAGCAGTGCAGACAGCGGCTCCGTGCCACCTACGTGGTCCAAGTGACCGTGTGTTAGCACTAGGTTTACCACGTCAACACCCAGCTCTTTGATAAGCATAGCGAGCTGCTTTTCATCGCCGCCTGGGTCAACCACAATGCCTTTCATGGTTTCGTCACACCAGACAATAGAACAGTTTTGAGAGAAAGATGTTACTGGAACAACTTGGTATTTCAGAGCCATAGATAACCTATACCGAATAAATTTGCGTGAAAACTGCCGCAACTATGACACTAAGGCCTATCGACTTCAAGCTTTGAACTGTGGGTAATCGACGACGTTCTGAGACTAGAAACCTTGTCTCAACTGGCACTACCAGGAACGAACAGCACCCGTATCGATATGAACAAAGTTACTGCCTGGATAATAACCCACGCCACCGGCTTTTAGGCTTAAGGCAGCATCACGAACCGTTGAAAGCTTCACACCGTCTAAACGGAAATCAATGGCCTTTCCTTCCATGTGCATGCTCTTTTTCGCTACACGAGAAGACCCGTTGCGCAGCGAGGCATTAGTGGCAGGAGAACGGTAACCTGAAATGACGATCACCTCTGCTTCTGTACCAATTAACTTTTGAATTTGACTTATTTGATCGAACAAGCGTCTATCCATGGGATGAACCTCATTTCGTCGATGGTCTCGACAAAACTCATTCAGCCTTTGCAGTTCATCATTAATGTATCGTTTTCCATCGAAATAGCATGTTTCGAGGATCTCTCCAGTATTAAGGTTGTTCATCGCCAGCGCACGTGGCTCGTCAGGGAGTGAAGCCCAAGAAAATGATGGCAGGGCAGACGCCAACACCACACCACCAGCGGTCATTTTAAGGAAATCTCGGCGGGAAAAGTTACGACTTACCATTTCAAAATACAGTGCTCAACAACTAGACAAGTCGTGGACATTAACCAAACACATTTGTCACGTCAAACGCATAAAACACTCCATCTTGATTTTCAGACGCAGTAATTATTGTTTAATTATTGAACGAAAAGAGAATTCTTCGTTTTGTAAATTTTCCTTAAAGATTTCAACTGCGGTGATCGTACTTATAGATATCATCACGGTAGTAAAGCGTTCCCTCTTCCAACCATGCTGTTTGATAAATGATGTGTACTTGAATGCGCTCTCCCAAAGGAACTGACGTGTTAGACCGACGAGAACTTTCTCGCTTTTTCGCTAAACGTTCTTCCAACCCCTGAGTTTTGAACAGAAGTTCTGCTAACTGGCCTGCATGTTCTACACGAACACATCCTGAGCTGAATGCGCGTCTGTCCTGTTCAAACAAGTTCTTACTTGGCGTGTCATGCAAATAAATAGCTTGTGGGTTAGGCATATTGAACTTGTACAATCCCAGTGCATTTTGTAAGCCCGACGCCTGTCGCATACGATAAGGAAATGTTCTCGGATTCACCGTTGCCCAATTGATGGTTGTAGGGTCAATAATTTCGTTCGAAGTCCAAGACCGAATGATTTGAATGTTATGGTTAATCAAATACATCGGATTACGTTTTACTTTAGGAATAATGTCTTTAACCATGATAGTCCAAGGCACGTTCCAAGTTGGGTTGAGAATAACTGAATCCAGTGCTACCGACATGATGGGCGTTTTTCTTGATGCTCTCCCTACCACAACTTTAGACTCAAACAAGGGTTGACCGTCATGCCAATACGTGACTTCGTATCCAGGCACGTTAACAAAGACAACATTATCCCTTTCTTTCGACCAAATTCTTGAACGCTCAGAATTCAACGCCAGCAGATGCAATCGCTCTTGAGGAGAAAAGTTGATCCATCGAATGGTATTCGGGCCGATAACGCCATCTTCTTTCAAACCATGAATACGCTGGAACTCTTTTATCGCAAGCTCTAATTGTTCGTCATATTCTTCAGTGACTAAATCCAAGTAAGAAACATCTACGCCTACGATCTCCATTCGCTCAATCAATAGGGGTCTGTTTTCTAATATATCGCCAACACGTGCTAGCCCAGTTTGTTGATAGGCAGGATATTGGTACTGAGAATGTTCCGATAGCGAAGAATATGCGGAGTAGAAAGCATCATCTGTTTGTAATGGAGACCGGAGACTTGCCAAAAACTGACCAAGTTTGCCAACCGTAATCTCATTACTCAAAACCGATAAAGTATCGATGCTAGGAGCGGGTAACGTAACATGGGCTTTGTCTGTAAATAGCCAATTAATCCCTTCTTCGGGGAGTTGCTCAAGATAACTAAGGTACATCAAGAGTGAATCTGTCATCACTAAATCGAAGTCGAGATTATCTCCCTGCCACCTTACTTGGTTTATCCGGTGAAGTTGATTTTCGAATTCATCGGTGACATCCGCAAGTGCAACCAGGTTTACTTGAAAAAGAAACTGCTCAATATCACTTTCATTTTCCCAGTTCAAACGGTAATTGGTGCTTTGATACAGTTGATCAATCACCTCTGGATAATGGATCATTTTTTCTACAGACAGCTTTTGTACCGCTCCCTCTTGCTCGACTTGCGCTGAAGCTTCGAGAGAAACGACGGTGGAAAAGCTGCAAAACGGCACCAGAAGTGCCGTCATGATTAAAACCCTAGCAAACACTGAAATGATCCTTGCGCTACTTGCCATAATAAAAAGTATGGCAAATATCTCACAGCTTGCAGGTTTAAAATTAAGAATCTGATGCCGAAAACGACAACAAAATTCTCAATAAGTGCTTACTCAATGATCTTTCTAGGTAATTCTCGACCAATGGTTATCCCATTGCACACCGCTCGCGAAGGTATTTTTTGACTCTTCAGGCCTTTGTTCAACCACTTTTCCCGCCCCAGAACTGACTCGGAACTCATCGCCATAGACCACAACACCAGAGGCATCTGGTAACGCACTTAGCTCGACCAATTTGCCCGTAGATTTAGACCATATACCATAACAACTGCCCGGAGGCGAAGTGGCTAAGATCCATTCATCGGTTGCTGCAATACTCGCAACGTAGTGATTCAAACGCGCCCACTCTTCAGGCTCAGCTTGAAGATCTTGCATTTCACCACCACGCGTGTGCATGGCGATCAAGGCTGGATACTCGTCCGGCTCACCACGATATTGCTGACCACAAAGCACGGTTTCCGCACCATCATGAGCTAAATGGCGAATACTCAACTTATGATCCGGTAAAGACACTTGATCCAATAGCTCCCCTTCCTGTGAAAGGTAACTCAGGCTAGGTCTCATGCTATCAAGATTGAGAGGTTCACGGCCGTTGGTGTGTACGCCACCGACGCCAATCGCTAATGCGCCATCAGGCATCATGATCACTTCATGAGGACCAAGACCAAAACCCGTTAACTCATCGATCTTTTGATATTGCTTCTGTACATCATAAACACCAATGATCCCACGGCTTGTCCCCCTCTCACCTTCTGTGGCAAATAGTAATGTGCCGTCATGGGAGTAAACGCCATGCCCATAGAAATGACGATTTGACTTTGCTAGTTGCAGTTTGATCATCTGCTCTGAGCGATAATCAAACACCATGAAGAAAGTACCTGGTCGACGACCAAAAACTACGGCGTGGCCTTGTTGGTTTGTTGCCACACCGTGACCACGCCCAGGAATCGGCAATGAAGATAGCGGCATACCATGCTCATCCGCCACCACCGCTGCGAATTTATCTCGACCAATGATAGAACAGCCGATCAACGCAGGTTCACGTGAGCTTGTTGAAGCACAACCAAATGGCATCATAGGTATAGCCGCCCCGAATAGAGCGGCTTTCAGCAAGGTTCGGCGGGTTTGATCAGTCACCATCGGTTGCATTAAATCCTATAACTACGCCAAGCTCGATCGCCACTTCTTCGTGAATCAGGTACTTCAATTGCTCTAGCTTATTGTATTGAGAGAGCACCATGCGATAGCCTTCTTTTGTTTGTAGTGCAGCAAACAAGCTCTTATCTTCTGGCCAAGTTTCTAACGCCATTTCAAACTGATGAACGACACGGTCTGCGAGATCTGCATGGCCTTGCTCTCTAAGTAGCGCATCTAAACCATTCCCGTTAGCAAAGTACAACGCTTCCATCCCTTGAAGGTTGGCTTTTAAGTTTGAAAGCGAGGTCTCGGAACGCCACGATTCTGAGAAATACGGGCGAGGCTTACCAATCTTCGCTAGCGGTCGGCTCAACTTCTTCATGCTGTATTCAAGCTGATTCGAGAGCAGTGAAATGTACTCAGATTCCCATTCCGTCATCTCTAGCGATTTCCAAGGGTTCTCTGCCCAAGAATCCGCGATGATCTGCGCTTTGTCATCAAGGTTTTCAGCAATCGAAACGCCTGTCGCACAAGTATTGCCGTTGCTAGATAAGGTCGACGCTTTATCGTAAAGCAGCCATTCCAGAGCCCCTAAACCTTGCACGGTGACACTTTGGGTGGAAATATCTTCTGCACTCCAAACTTGATCAGATTTCGTCAGTACAGACATTTTACGACCAGTGGTGTTCTTTTTATCTGGCCAAAACTGAACATTCCAGCTTTGCTCCAATGCCGTAGCAGGGCCACGTTCTTGACCTTGTAATGCCATCCACGCAAGCATCGTTTGATGCCACTGCTGTTTTACTTGTGCATCATCTTTCGACTCTGATGCGCAGTAATCCGCGAAGCGCTGTTCAAGTTCTGTGGTTTGCGCTAAAAACGTCTGAGCTGATTGAAACTCGACCTCGTACACGCTTTGAGAAATATGACTTGTACTCTCAGGCTTGGCAGAGCTCGAACCGATGGTCGATTGGCAACCAACCAAACTTAACGTTGCGGCAATCGCACTCACTAATAGTGTTTTTTTCATGGCTGCTTCCTTATAGAGAATTCAGAAACGCAATCAATGCGTCACGTTCTTTTTTGTTCAGTGCTAAGACGTTTTGTTTCGCCGTTTCAGCTTCGCCGCCGTGCCACAACACCGCTTCCATCAGGTTACGAGCGCGGCCATCATGTAGAAAGTAAGTGTGTCCGTTTACTTCTTCGGTATAACCAATGCCCCATAGCGGTGCTGTTCGCCACTCGCGGCCGTTTGCTTGATATTCCGGACGGTTATCGGCTAAGCCTTCACCCATGTCATGCAAAAGCATGTCGGTGTATGGGTGGATAAGCTGCTCAGAAAGCGCTGGTAACTCTGGTCGTTTCGCCGTTTTAACACTGGTCTTGTGGCAGCTTTCACAGCCAGACGCAGCAAAGATTTGCTGACCAAGTTTCACGTTAGGGTCATTGACATTACGGCGAATAGGTACAGCTAAGTGCAGGCTGTAAAACTCTACGAAGTCGAGAATATTTTCACTCACTTCTGGTTTGCCGCCATTTGGCATGTCGTCACAAATGCTTTGTTTCGAGGTACAGTTTTCATTTGGGAATAAATGGCTCGTAAGACCCACATCACCATTAAATGCTGCTGCATTTTGCTGCATTAGCGTCGGTTGTCCTGCTTTCCAGCCAAAACGACCAATCGAGAAGTCGTCCTTCTCAATATCCCACACCTTATTGACTTTGCCTGAGATACCGTCTTTGTCGGCATCTTGTTCATCAGCCCAAGCAAGTAGCGTTTCGTCGGGAATACTCTCTAACAAACCAAGGCCGATCATTGGCGGTGCCACGCGTGCTGAGAACTCGGTATCAGGGTGCATATCGCCGTAACCCAGATCGGTAATGTTCAAATGAGGTTTTCTTAGCGTCACCGTCGTACCGTCTTTAAATTTCACTGGGACATCGGTGTAAGTGATTTCGATTATGCCTTCTGGCGTTTGATCCTGCAGGGCGAAATCTTGAAGCTGACCACCATAAGTCGGCTCAGGTATGCCACCGTCTTTGATGTAGGCTTTCTTTTGTTCTGGCGTCATCGCAGGAATGCTTAAGCGCACTAACATAGACACGGCATGTAAATCATCTTTCTCTGGCGGATGACCACGACCGTCTTTGATGTGACAGTTCTGACAACCATTGGTGTTAAAAAGCGGACCTAGGCCATCACGAGCGTCTGTTGACGCTGGCGCTTGTACCCAAGGGTTGCGGAAAAAGCTGTTACCCACACTAAAATCTAGGCGTTTGCTCATCGGCAGGTTGGCAGCAGGAAGAGAATAGGCATTCGCGCCATCTTTTTTAACACTGGTTTTGCCACCAGACTTAACATCGTAAGCCATGGCAGAAGAAGAAAGGATCGCGGCTAGCGCAGAAATTAGGTATGGCTTCATATCATTGCTCTACATAGACAACAAGGGTGATAACAACGAGCTCAAACGGCAAAAGGGCTCACAAAGAGCCCTTATTTATTATGGTTTTCTTATTAAAACTCGTGGTCAGCAGTATCAGGGCTTAGGCTGTCGATGCCGACAATGTTTGCCGCTCGCTCAATCGCACCAGTTTGCGCTACCAACGACATGATGGTGTCGTTTACCAGCGCGTTGCCTTGTGCGTTACCCGCCGCAATAAGTTGGTCAAAATGCTGGTTATTCTTCTCTGCAGAAGTCACTAGCTCACCAACTTGGCTAAGTGTTGTATCAAACTGCTTTTGAATGTCGGTCGCGGCTTTCTTATCTTTTTGAGCAACAAGATCAGCAATACTTGGACCAGATAGCTCTTTGCCGTTTACACCTTTGTATGTACCTGTGTAAACGTTGTAGATGCCTTGCTCGTTGTAGTAGTGAGAATTATGCGTGTTGTCTGAGAAACAATCGTGCTCGTCTTCAGTTGAGTTCGCTTCTAGTGCCACTTTCATGCGCTCACCCGCTAGCTCACCTAGAGAAAGAGAACCCATGCCGAATAGCATCTTACGTAGACCATTGTCCGCTGAGTCGTTCAGTAGCTCTTCACGGTAGTTACCTTTTACTTCAGCAGACCACTGCTTTTCCATCCACTCAAGGTCTTGAACCAGTAGATCAGCGGCTGCTTTTAGGTACTCTCCACGACGCTCACAATGGCCATTCGTACACTCAGAACCCACAACGAAATCAGTGTAAGCGCGTTGACCTGCGCCTGCGTTAGTGCCGTTTAGGTCTTGGCCCCAAAGCAAGAATTCAATCGCGTGGTAACCTGATGCAACGTTTGCCTCAGAACCACCTACTTCGTTTAAATCTGCTAGTAATTCTGGCGTAATTTTTGAAACGTCCAGTTTAGAAGCACCAATCTGCAGACTTGTGTTTGCGATGATGTTTGCAGCCGCACCTTCGTTACCCAATTCGTATTGGTAGTCCGCTGCTACGTAGTCGATCAGACCTTCATCAAGTGGCCACGCGTTTAACTGACCTTCCCAATCGTCAACAATCGCGTTACCAAAACGGAAAACTTCAGACTGTTGGTAAGGCACGCGAGAATCTAGCCAAGCTTGTTTTACTTCTTCAAGCTTTTTCGCTGATGGTGATTTTAGAAATTCGTCGATTTTTACGTCAAGCGCCTTCGCTGTTGTTACTGAATCAGCAAACACAGCATGGGCAACGTCCGCGTAATGTTCGACTACTTGTTGTTTAGTTACTGTGGCAGCAACGGTAGAACCACTGGCAATGAGGAGTGATGCAGCAATAGATTGGACTAAAACTTTTTTTGCATTCATCTGAAGCATCCTTGTTGAGCTTTTCAATTATCGTATTGGTAGTGCTAATTATTCTTATTTGCACTTTAGTCTCGAGATAATACAAATTTACAATTTATTTGCAACTCCAGATACAAAAAAACCTCATAAAAATGAGGTTTTTCACAGGCTTTATTGTCAGTTTTATCTTTAGGATTAAACCTTTAGGTCATGTTTTCCGTGAGAGACTTTTGCCTTCAGATAATTTTCGTTGCCATCTTTGATATGTGCAGAGGTATTGACAACCTCGCCAATTTCAATTCCGTACTCAGATAACTCACGAATTTTCTTAGGGTTGTTCGTCACGAGGCGGATCTTATTCACGCCTAAAGCTTCTAGCATTTGTGCTGCTTCTGTGAAATCACGCAGGTCATCATCAAAGCCCAAATGGTTGTTAGCTTCGTACGTGTTCATGCCCTGGCTTTGTAAGCGGTATGCATCGATCTTATTGTACAAGCCAATACCACGACCTTCCTGACGGAGATACAAGATGATACCACCGGACTCGCCCATGCGATTGATCGTCTCTTCTAGTTGCTCACCACAGTCACAGCGTGAAGAGTGGAACACATCGCCTGTCAAACACTCAGAGTGCATACGAACTAAAGGCATGTCCTGAGTTTGGTCCGCTTGTTTAAAGATAATAGCAACATGCTCTTTGTCTGTCTTCAGACCATGGAAAGACAGAATTTCGGCATCAATGTTACTTTTTGCCCCGACTTTAAAATCTACTCTGGCACGTACTTCCGCCATATCTATACTCACTCGATTTATTGCTTGATGCGCTTGATGCGTTTTCGTTATTGCATTCATGGGATTTACTCGTTGCTCTTCAACTATGGGGACTGATACCGCATTTTGCAATATAGAGATCACAATTGAGGGCAGTTATCCACTCAAGACAGCAAAAGAGAACCACTCTCCAACTGAACAATTGTTATATTATAACAATTTAAAAAAACTACAATAAAAAACCCCAGACAAATTTTGTCTGGGGTTTCAAGAAGGTCGTTTGGTCTATCTTTTAATGGGTCTGACTGCGCTTCCAAACGGCGAGTTCAATCCAAACTGCTTCGAGTTCTTGGATTTCCTCGTCGGTCAACACGGCGAGCGTTGAAGTAACTTGAGGCAGGTTCGGTGATTGCAATGCACGAATCTGCGAATAGAAGTCTTTTTTAAGTTGTAATATAACTGAATCCACTGCGTGCACCTATTTCGTTCTTTTATTACTTATCCAGCTCAAAATTTTTATTTTCTTTATACTGGAAACTTCATAAATTCGGAAAAATGATAACATTCTGCTTGTTAAGTGCACAATTTATTTTTAATAGTGGAATAACGGTCACATTAATTACGCTTCACCATTCGGATCGAATATAAGACAAAAAAGATCAAAAATAGCACAGGAAAGATCCACAACAGCGCCGTGGAATAATTTAATGGTGGTTGATACAGAACAATATTCCCATAACGAGCAACTAGATAGTCCTTTATTTCTTGATCTGAGCTGCCTTCATTGGCCATCGTATACACTTTCAACCTCAGGTCTTTGGCCGCCTGTGCATTAGACTCGACAAGGTTTTGGTTTTGACACTGCGGGCAGCGTAATGTCTTGGCTAGCGAGGTTGCACGCTGTTGCACTTCAACAGAATGAAACTCAAACAGATCAACATTCTGTTCTAAATCCGCACTTATCGTGAAAGGAGAAAATAGTATAAATAGGATTAAAGTGAGGAGAAGATTATTAAATCGAAACATTCAAGTATCCTGAAAATATATCGTTCCATTTATCTGCCGTTATCTCTCCACGATATTTGATCAATATACGACCATTTGGATCAATCAAGTAAGTTTCCGGCGTTCCGATAACACCTAGCTCCACAGCGAGCTTTCCATTAGGGTCACTAATTACTTCAATATATGGATTTCGTTTAGAGCTCAAATATTCACGAGCGGCTTGTTTTTGATCTCTATAATTCAGCCCAATAATAGGCACACCGAGTTCTGCTAACTGCAATAACTCTTCATGCTCTCGTTTGCATACTCCGCACCAAGATGCCCAAACATTCAATAATTTATATCCGTCGCTTTTGAACAACTGCTCAGAAACCATGTCATCAGAGATCAGAGAAGTAGAGCGAAAATTCGGTGTCTCTAAATTTCGTTGTGGGGACAATTCAACATGTGGTCGCTCAGACAAAGCCACCGCAGTTACTACAGCAAACACGGCAACAGCCACAAACAGACCTGCGAGTTTAAGCGTATTTCTCGATCGCATTGATAGCCTCTCTCCTTTTCTTTAGGCCGGTTAATAGCGCACCAAACACAGCTAGTAGCCCGCCAGACCATATCCACCAAATACCTGCGCGGTACTGAACTTTAATCGCATAAGCATGAGTATCGACTTTGTCACCCAATGTCACGTAATAATCGCCATGCCATAGTGAACGAATCGCAGGCTCGGTCATATTCATCACTCGCACAGGGTAATGACGCTTTTGCGGGTTGAAATTGAGCATGCGGCCATCTTCCAAGTGCAAGGTGATCTGTCCTTGTTCCGCGGTATAGTTCGGCCCCACCAGCCATTCGATACCATGATAATCGATAGTGATCCCCGCCCTTTGTTGAGAACTGCCGGGGTCGACACGTAAATTGTATTCATAAGAGTAGTGACTATTGAATACAGCCCCACTCACCGCCAGTGCAAAACCGATATGTGCCATCACGATTGGCATGAGTTTACGCTTATTGGAACAGCGAAACAGCATAACGAGATGCGCCACAATCACCCAAGTAGCCAACGTTATGGTTAACAATACTTCGAAATGCAGTGCATTCACTGAGAACATAAACCCGATCCCAGAGACTAGAGATAACGCGATACTGATCGCGATATCAGCGCTTACACTCAGCACTGTGCCTTTTGTCCATTTCAGCACCGGCATCAAAGCTAAAGCAATCAGAGCCAGTATGCTTAATGGGAAGATCAGACTATTAAAGTAAGGCGCGCCAACTGAAATGTTCCCTAAGCCGAGCAGTTGATAAACCATCGGATAAAAAGTGCCAAGAAAAACGATGGCAGTCGCAACAACCAGCAGCCCTTTGGCGATGTAAGCAGTGTAAGCTCGGCTCGTTAGAGATTGAAGTTTAAAACGAGGGAGTTGTTCTCCTCGCAAAATCAATACGCCAAAAGTGATGATGACAAGCAAGCTCAATACACCAAGCAGCACCAAACCTTTAGTTGGGTCCACCGCAAAAGCATGCACTGAAGTCAACACACCAGAGCGCACCACGAATGTCCCTAAAATGCTTAGGCTGAACGTAGCAAACGCCAGTGCGTAGGTGCTCCAAATTGCGCCTCTGCTGCGTGTTGCGACAACACCGCTGTGCAACAAAGCAGTACCAGTAAGCCAAGGTAGTAAAGAAGCGTTCTCCACAGGGTCCCAAAACCACCAGCCGCCCCACCCTAGCTCATTGTACGCCCACCATGATCCCACCAAGATACCCATCGTGAGCGTTCCCCATGCAAAAAACGCTGCGCTTCGAGCAACCACATACCAATCGCTCATCGGTTGTTTACCCAATAGCGCCGCTAATGCAAAAGCTAATATTGCTGCGTAACCGACATAACCGAGATAAAGCAATGGTGGATGAATGATAAGCCCAACGTCTTGCAACATTGGATTTAGATCTCGCCCTTCCGAAGCCAATAATTGGGCATATTCGAACGGGTTAGAGGTCATTAACGTGAACCATGCAAACGTCCCAATCAGAACGTTCATGATTCCTAAACAGTCACCAGTATATTGGGCGTTGAGCGGTGACTTAAATGCAATAAACGACGCCCATAAACTCAAGGTTACGACCCAAAACAACATGGAGCCTTGGTGCCCGCCCCAAGCGGCAGCAATTTTGAATGCTACGGGAAGTTGACTGTTTGAATGCGTAACAACATATTCCAACGCGAAGTTGTCTTGCACGAAGCAGACGATCAGAAGTGCTAAACAAATGATGGAAGCTAAGCTAATGATGTGGGACATCGCGACTTGATGCGGCAATGTCGCCTTCTTACCCATAGCACGACGTAGCCAATGCAGCAACGATGCACAAGTCGATGTTACAGCCACCAATATCAGTAAGAAGAACCCTAGCTCAGCCTCCATTTTTCCCCCTTACACTATGGTCATTTGACCGGCATAGAGAATGAAAGTACGTAGCATAAGTACGCCAACCAAGCTCAACGTCGTGACCACAAAAACGTAACTGCCTTTGTGGCGCACTTCTGAAGGCGTTAACCAATTGAGAGTCAAAGGCGTAATCATGCCGATGAACACTACGCCAACCCAGAACCATTGAGCCCAGAATCCACTCGAAATAGCATTCCAAGCCGCGACTTCGTTCTGACCACCGCTGAAGATCAATCCAGTAAAGAAGGTCACTAAGACAAACAACTCAAACAACACTACTGGGCGTTCAAATCCGTGCACCCAAGACACACTTGGGCTGCTGGTCGACTCTTTAAACACCAAGATGCCGAACATCAAGCATGCCGCTGCACCCGAGGACAAACTAGAGAACAGGAACAAGATTGGCAGTACTGGATTGTTTAGCATTGGGTAAGTCTTCAACGCAGACAATAGAAAGCCAGTGTACGCTGCAAGTACGATGGCTAAGAAGCCCAAGAATAATTCAATTGCGTTGTTGGCTTTCCCCGCCTTAATCAAAATGCCATCGGCAAAATCCAGCAGTTTGCTTGGTAACTTCCCTTCACAGAAGCTGATGATTTGATGGCGGAAGATAACGCCAATCCAAACAAACAGCACTAGCATGTACACTTGGAACAAGATCACGCCCATCGACATCACAGACGTTGGGTTGTAGTAGATCATGATCTTCCAAAACTCTAAAGGCTTGGTTAAATGGAAAATCAAAATTACCAACCCAGCAATGATGCCAAATGGTGCGAGCCAAGCCATCGCTTTCATGATGCCGTTGTTTGCAGGATCACCTTCAATCACTTTGCGTTTTAAATAGATAGAAATAATCACCGCACCCGCTGACATCCCAGCAAGGAATAAGTAAATCGCGATGATCCAATCCCAGACTAACGAGTCAAAGTGGAATGCACTTTCGAAGCCGTTCATGATGACACCTCCCCTTTGCTATGCGGAATTTTGTACAGTTTAGGTTGCGTACCTAAATGCGATTTATCGCGATAGACAACATGGCTTTCGATAGCTTTGCTCACCTCGCTAGTTGGGTCATTTAAATCACCAAAGATGAGTGCTTTTGTTGGGCAAGATTCCACGCAAGCTGGCTGCTTACCTTGCGCTAGGTTGGTATCACGGCAGAAGTTACATTTATCCGCAGAGTGATCGACTGGATTAAAGAAGCGCACTTGGTAAGGGCAAGCAGCAAGGCAATAACCACATCCGACACATTTCTCTTTGTGTACATCCACGATGCCGGTCGCTTCATCTTTGTATGCAGCGCCTGTTGGACAAACGTATACACATGGTGGGTTATCACAGTGCTGACAGGATTCACGAGTAAACTGGTATTCCACATCTGGGAACTCGCCAATCGGTTCACTGCGATGAATTTTAAGTCGCGTTACGCCTTCAGGGACTTTATTTACTTCGCGACAAGCATCGGTACAAGCGGTACAGCCAATGCAGGCATTTTCATCATGAACCATACCCATGCGTTTCGCTTGTTCACGGTTGCTGGCATAAAGAGAGGAGCTAACAACGGAAGTGCCTGCAACGCCTGTAGTTAAAATCAACGCGCCGCTGCCGGCTAAAAAGTTTCTTCTCGAACATTTCATGCTATCTCTCCTCTTCTTTGGCAAGTTCAGGTTCGACGGCAAATTCAGAGTGACAATCCACACACTGCTTGATCAGTTGTTTTCTGTCGTACGACAACGCTTTGGTTTTCGCTGCGTGTACATCGTGGCAATTTGAACAAGTGAGGTTTTTGGCGTGCACATCGTGCGTCCAGTGGATTTCTCTCAGCTGTGTCGGTGCGTGGCAATCCACACATTGGCTGTTGGCTTTAAGAATCATGCTTGGATCAAGGAACACTTTGTCGTGTACCTCTTTCGATTGCGCGGCAGAAAACTTAATCACATCAGGCGCGCCCTCACGATGGTCGGGACCAATGTTGCTATGGCAATTGGTGCAATTAAGTTGCTTCCCTTGGCTGAGTAGAGCTTGCGGGTCATGCGAAAGGTTCAGAGTCTCTTTTGCATCCTTATGACATTGCAGACACTTGTAGTCACGGTCACGGATCAACTCGACTTGATGACGCTCAGCTTGAGCACCTTCAATCGGCTCTGAAGAAGTCGCATGGGCGGCGATGGAGAAACCATAGATGGCAAAGACGAAGAGAAGTTTCAGCATTGTCTCTATGGTCAATTTTATATTGCCCATATTGTTCTTTCCTTAGCTCGATAATAATTGATAACTATTCTCAATTATTTATTTGAGCGACAATTAATTTCCTCTGAAGATATTTTTTAGATCTTCAAATGACATCAATTCTTATTTCGGAAAGCCACAACGCTAAACCTATATTTATAATACCTCTATTATTCATAAGGGGTAGAAACGCCTGCTCAAAAAGCGAACTAAATCACCCTATTCTTAAAAAGGTTAAAACCCAAAGCATTGCAGAACAATGACTTAACAACTACCACTTTAGAGGTATATAAATTCAAACATGACTGAGATCACTGGTGTAAATTGATCTAAAACAAGACAAGATTCACTCACTATTTCATCTATCCAATTAAGCAATATTATTAATCGTAGATCTCCAGTTCTTATTTGGAATAGCTCCTCACAACGCTGCTAATAAAAACGAATATGGAGATAACACTGTGAGCATAAAACACTGGATGAGCGCACCTATTGCGGTTGCGACCTTATTCGCCAGCCAATTATTTTTGGTTGACGCTCCGTTAGCGGCAGAAGAGAAGGATTTTATCGATCCTCGTAACGATGTCTTTGAACAGAACCACCCTGATCAATACCATTCTTGGAAAGCAACATCCGAAAGTGAGCACATTGAAGATGCTCTAAGTGAAGACCCAAACATGGTTATCCTGTGGGCAGGTTATGGCTTCGCGAAAGACTACAACAAAGCGCGCGGTCACTTTTACGCAATTGATGATGTTCGTCAAACCTTACGTACCGGCGCACCGACTGATGAAAAATCCGGCCCTATGCCGATGGCGTGCTGGAGCTGTAAAAGCCCAGACGTTGCTCGCGTGATTGATGAACGTGGTGAAGACGGTTATTTCGAAGGTAAATGGGCACGCTTAGGCTCAGAAATCGTCAACCCTATCGGTTGTTCCGATTGCCACAACACAGGCTCTGAAGCCTTCAAGAAAGGCGAACCTGCGCTAGCACTGACTCGCCCATACGTCGAGCGTGCTTTTGATACTATTGGTAAAAACTTTGATGAACAGTCTCGCCTAGATAAGCAAGCATCGGTCTGCGCTCAATGTCACGTTGAATACTACTTCACCGGCCCAACTAAAGCGGTTAAATTCCCATGGGATATGGGCACCACCGTTAATGACATGGAGAAATACTACGACGCGTTGAATTTCAAAGATTGGACGCATGCCGTATCTAAAGCGCCGATGCTAAAAGCGCAACATCCAGGTTTCGAAACTTGGAGAGCGGGTATTCATGGTAAAAACAAAGTGGTGTGTGTGGACTGCCACATGCCTAAAGTGACCAAAGAAGACGGTACGGTGTACACAGACCACAAAGTGGGTAACCCATTTGATCGTTTTGAAGACACCTGTGCGCAATGCCATACCCAAACTAAAGAGCAGCTACAAGGCATCGTTTCGACTCGCAAAGCGCAAGTACTGAACATGAAGCTAACCGCCGAGAAGCAAATCGTAGCGGCACACTTTGAAGCAGGAGCAGCGTGGAAAGCAGGTGCAACAGAAGCAGAGATGGAACCTATCCTACAAGATATTCGCCATGCACAATGGCGTTGGGACTACGCGATTGCTTCTCACGGTGTTCACATGCATGCTCCTGAGGTAGCACTTGAAGTACTAGGTACTGCAGTTGACCGCGCTGCTGACGCCCGTACCAAATTGGTTCGTTTACTGGCAACCAAAGGCATTACTGACCCTGTTCAAATTCCAGATATCTCGACCAAAGCGAAAGCACAACAAGCACTGGGCATGGATATGGATAAGATGAACGCAGACAAGAAACACTTCCTAGAAACAGTAGCGCCAGAGTGGGATAAAGCAGCAGCTGAACGCGAAGCCACGTATTAGTCTAACTGGCAACGGTTAACTTATAGATACAACAAGGGGCGTACTGAACGCCCCTTTTCTTTCTTTATTATCTTTATCTCTTCATCCTGATTCTATCGAGAGACAAAAATCGAATGTACTAGCGACGAGGAAGCCTAGGTCTAGGTTGAATATTTGGACGTGCTTTAGGTATCTGCACATTTGGACGAGCAACTGGACGCTGGATCTTCGTTTCCGGTAATGCTTTTCTTTGTTGAACCTTTTCTTTCACCGCCTTGCCTTGTAAAGTCGCTGGTTCAATATGCTCCGGACGATTCTCCCATTGGGTTCGAATCTCTTGCTTTTGCTCGTCAGGCAGTGATTGCCAATGATCGTCAAGTTGGCGTTTCATGTTATCGATATTGGCGGACATATCGTCGTCTTTCCAATCTTCGATTTTGTCTTTGATGGATTGCTGTTGGTCTTCATCTAAACCATTCCACCACTCTTCCAGTTTCTCTTTGTATTCATCGTCGTTATCGCAACAGCCCGGATAGTAATAAATCCAGTAGTCGTCATGATCGTACCACCACGGGTCGTAGTAACCCGATGAATAATAAACCGTAGAGGAAGAGCCAGAATGATCGGAAGAGCTACAACCCGACAGCACAGAGCCGCACAGCAAAACCAATATGCTTAGTGCTTTATTTTTCATTCGTTGCCCACCTTTCCCTCTATTGCTTGTTAAATTGTACGCTTACAACAGCTCTTTTGCTTTGTTAATAGAGTTAATGATTTGCACCCTATCTAAATTTGGATCATTAGAATCTAATAATAGTACCCAGGCATCAATCGCTTCCTGAAATCGGAATGACAGAAAATGATCATTTGCGATCAAAGACAAAGCGGCTTCATTGTGCGGTTCTATCTGCAAAGCTTGCTCCAAAAGCAAGCTAACTTCTTGCGTCATTGATTGCTGGTGAATGTAGTACAAGGTCGTCGCTTTTGCGGCAAGTTGCGTGGCACTGACTGGCTCAGTCAGTTGGATCGCGTAATCAAAACAAATCAGCGCGCCATCAAATTCCCCCTCTAGCAGGTAGCCCTGCCCGAGTTGGAACCACAATTCAGCGTTGTTCGGATCTTCACGCAACTGGTCTTGAATCTCTTTCATGATGTCACGAGCAGTCATCATTCGTGACATTTCCGCTTGTATTGATTTAGGCGGAGTTTGATGCAGCAATAAGAAACTGGCACTCGTCACGACAAGTACTAACAGGCAAAAGCCAAACCATTGAGCAGGTTTAACTTTTGATGCACTCAGTGATAAGAGTACGATAAACAGCCCCATCAGAGTGATGGCAGCGAAAAACCAAACAGACATAACACGTCCTGTAAACAAAGATAACGTCAGTGTACGCATTTCTTACTTTAAATGCGTTGATACAGATACAAAAAAGCCGAGCAACTAAGGCTCGGCTTTTCATATCAGGATAACGATGTAAGATTACTCTTCGTTACCTTCCTCTGCATCATCAGCAGCTGGAGCGTCTTGCTGCGTATTTTCGTCTGTTGACTCTAACGCTTCTGCATCTTCATCAGCAGGCAGCTCTTCATCATCAACTTCTTCAATACGTTGCAAACCAACAACTGATTCATCTTCCGCAGTACGGATAAGCGTTACACCTTGTGTGTTACGACCAACTTGGCTAACTTCACCCACACGAGTACGTACTAACGTGCCAGCGTCGGTGATCATCATCATTTCATCACCTTCAACAACCTGGATAGCACCAACTACCGGGCCATTTCGCTCAGAAACTTTGATAGAAACTACACCTTGAGTGCCACGACCTTTTGTCGGGTACTCGCTAAGTGCTGTGCGTTTACCATAACCGTTTTCTGTAACCGTTAGGATGTCGCCTTCGTGCGAAGGAACAATAAGTGATACAACTTGGTCATTTTCAGCCAGTTTCATACCACGAACACCAGAGGCGGTACGACCCATAGGACGAACACCTTTAAACTTGATCTCTGGCTGACCATTCTCATCAAGAACTGGTTTACCATTTTCATCAAGTACTGGAATCTCTTCTGCTTCTTTAAAGCGAACCACTTTACCCGCTTTAGAGAACAGCATGATTTCATTTTCGCCGTTAGTGATATCCACACCGATTAACGAATCGTCTTCACGTAGGTTCACAGCGATTAGGCCGTTTGAACGTACGTTTGCAAACTGGTTCAACGGCGTTTTCTTAACCGTACCGTCACCTGTTGCCATGAAGATGAATTTGTCTTCAGAGAATTCATCAACACGTAGAATCGCGGTAATGCGCTCACCTTCTTCGAGTGGAAGGATGTTTACGATTGGCTTACCACGCGCAGTACGGCTCGCTAGAGGCAATTGGTAAACTTTCAGGCGGTATGTTTTACCACGAGTAGAGAAACACAAGATGTTATCGTGGGTATTCGCCACTAGAAGACGCTCGATATGGTCTTCATCTTTCATCTTAGTCGCACTCTTGCCTTTACCACCACGGCGCTGTGACTCGTAGTCGCTCAGTACTTGGTACTTAACGTAACCACCGTGAGATAGAGTAACCACAACGTCTTCACGTGCGATCAGCTCTTCCATGTCAATATCATGGCTCGCAGCTGTGATTTCTGTACGACGAGCGTCACCAAAGCCGTCACGAACCGCTTCAAGTTCTTCACGGATCACTTCCATCAAACGCTCAGTGCTCGCAAGGATATGCATGAGTTCAGCGATTTCTTCTAGAAGTGTTTTGTATTCGCCAAGAATCTTCTCGTGTTCTAGACCTGTTAGTTTATGTAAACGTAGATCTAGGATAGCTTGTGCTTGTTGCTCAGTCAGGAAGTACTGACCATCACGAATACCGTATTCAGGCTCTAGCCATTCAGGGCGCGCAGCATCTGTACCAGCACGCTCTAGCATTGCTGAAACGTTGCCTAAATCCCAACCACGAGCGATAAGACCCGCTTTTGCTTCAGCCGGTGTAGGTGCCTTACGGATAAGCTCAATAATTTCATCAATGTTAGCAAGCGCTAGAGCTAAACCTTCAAGGATATGAGCACGTTCACGCGCTTTACGCAGTTCGAAAATAGTACGGCGTGTCACAACTTCACGACGGTGATCAACAAAGCACTTCAACATATCTTTTAGGTTGAATAGCTGTGGCTGGCCATTGTTTAGGGCCACCATGTTGATACCGAAAGTGGTTTGCAGCTGAGTCTGAGCGTAAAGGTTGTTTAGAACTACTTCGCCCACAGCATCGCGCTTACACTCAATAACAATGCGCATACCGTCTTTATCTGACTCGTCGCGCAGTGCACTGATACCTTCTACTTTCTTATCTTTAACTAGCTCAGCGATCTTTTCGATCAAGCGAGCTTTGTTCACCTGGTAAGGAATTTCAGTGACGATAATGGTCTCTTTACCATTCTTCTCCACTTCGATGTCCGCTTTCGAACGCATGTAGATTTTGCCGCGACCTGTTTTGTACGCGTCTACAATGCCTTTACGACCGCTGATAAGCGCCGCCGTTGGGAAATCAGGACCAGGAATGTAATCCATTAGTTCATCAATAGTGATTTCTTCATTATTGATGTATGCAAGACAGCCATCAATCACTTCGCCAAGGTTATGAGGCGGGATGTTGGTTGCCATACCTACTGCGATACCAGAAGCACCGTTAACCAATAGGTTTGGAATTTTAGTTGGAAGAACCGCTGGGATCTGCTCAGTACCGTCGTAGTTTGGTACGTAGTCTACGGTTTCTTTATCTAGGTCAGCCAATAGTTCATGGGCAATTTTTGCCATTCGAACTTCGGTGTAACGCATTGCCGCAGCAGAGTCGCCATCGATCGAGCCAAAGTTACCTTGACCATCGACCAGCATGTAACGAAGCGAGAACGGCTGAGCCATACGTACGATTGTGTCGTACACAGCACTATCACCATGTGGGTGATATTTACCGATTACGTCGCCGACAACACGGGCTGATTTTTTATATGGTTTGTTCCAATCGTTGCCTAGTACGTTCATCGCGAATAAAACGCGGCGGTGTACTGGTTTTAGGCCATCACGCACATCTGGAAGAGCACGACCCACGATGACTGACATCGCATAGTCTAGATATGAACCTCTAAGCTCATCTTCAATGTTTACGGGCGTGATCTCTTTAGCTAAATCGCTCATAGAGCCATTATCCCTCTATTATCTGATCGTAATTACGATACGTGTAAGGTGCAAAAATATAACACACAATTCATCACTTCGGCATCACTTTCCCTCTCCTTTTATCAGGTTGTGAGCTTGGTTATGAATCAAATGTCGAGAATTTGCACACTCATCCCATATCTTTCTGATTAGTGGTTATATTTCGGTCAATATTGAGCAAAATCGGACTCTTTACGCGGAAAAGCGAGGTAAATTCCTTTAACCACACAACGCGAAAATGCAGGTTTTAGAGTTATTGTCACTGGCACTAGTTCAAGGATGAACCAAAAACAATAGCTAGCGCTTTAAAAATTACAGGCACCTGTCTCGATTGCCGCGCCAGTGAACTCTGTCATTGTCCCTTAACTAAGCACATCGAGGTTGTTTGGGTGTAAAACGTTGGAGTATACTGGCGCCCTCTAAAGGACTCAGATTGAATGCAATAAAACCAATTATGACTAAAGCACAAAACGTCGACCCAAGTGAAATTAAGAAATTCGAGGACATGGCTTCTCGATGGTGGGATTTAGAAGGCGAGTTTAAGCCGCTTCATCAAATTAACCCACTTCGTTTGAACTATGTACTTGAAAAAGCAAATGGCTTGTTTGGCAAGCGAACACTTGATGTCGGCTGTGGTGGTGGCATTCTTGCTGAAAGCATGGCAAAAGAAGGCGCTATTGTGACGGGGCTTGATATGGGTAAAGAACCATTAGAAGTCGCGCGACTACATGCATTAGAAACAGGCACTCAACTGACCTACATTCAGAGCACAATAGAAGACCACGCTATAGAAAACGCAGGAACTTACGATGTCGTGACTTGTATGGAGATGCTTGAACACGTTCCAGATCCTCTCTCCGTTATCCGCTCTTGTGCTGCGCTAGTCAAACCCGGTGGTCACGTGTTTTTCTCAACTTTGAACCGAAACATTAAGTCGTACTTATTTGCTATTGTCGGTGCTGAGAAGCTTCTTAAGATTGTTCCTGAAGGCACTCATGAGCACGATAAGTTTATCAAGCCAGCCGAAATGATGAAGATGATAGACCAAACTGACCTGACGGAAATGGGCATTACTGGGCTTCATTACAACCCTCTAAATGACAGCTACAAACTCGGTCGTAATGTAGATGTAAACTACATCGTTCATACTAAAAAATACTGAACGCTATTAAGTTAAAAAATGAGTTTTGTGATTGACATTTTTTAAAGAAAATGAATCGGAAGCGGTAGCACAAAGTTGCCGCTTTTTTTGTCTTTTTATGGCTAAAATTCGTGCTCTAGATTCCATTTTGACCAAGCCATTTTTCGTAGATAAAAACGGCCAAAGATCAAGGAAAATATTTTTGCATGCGGTTATTTCTAAACCGATCTCGAAACCGTACTTTTAACCATTCAAGTCTGCCCTTTTCTCATCGGTTAGTGTTCACTTACTGATTTTTTTCATTTTGTCAGTTATCCACAAGTCATCCCCGATCTGTACCTTGATAAATCAGTGTAATAGCACTATCTTGTAACCCGCAAACAAATGAACCCCTATATGTTGTGTTTAAGCGACAATATATAGATAGACTTTGATCACAAAGCCGCCGCAAGCTTTACTCATATTGCACATAAACAAACAAAAATACGGCTTTTATCAGTTTTCTTAGGGAAATAAAGCAGAATGAACCAACAACTTACCGTCACCAAGCGTGATGGCCGTAAAGAAAGTATCGATCTGGATAAAATCCACCGCGTTATCACTTGGGCTGCAGAAGGTCTAGATAATGTTTCGGTTTCTCAAGTAGAACTTCGCGCTCACATCCAGTTTTACGACGGCATCACAACGACAGATATTCACGAGACAATCATCAAGTCTGCGGCAGACCTGATCTCTGAAGAGACTCCGGATTACCAATACCTAGCTGCTCGCCTAGCGGTATTCCATCTGCGTAAAAAAGCGTATGGCCAATACGAGCCACCAACGCTTTATGATCACGTGTCTCGCCTCGTCGATATGGGTAAGTACGATCAACATATTCTAGAAGACTACACAAAAGCAGAACTCGACGAACTTGATGCGTACCTCGACCATAAACGCGACCTAAATTTCTCATACGCGGCAGTTAAGCAGCTAGAGGGTAAGTACTTCGTACAGAACCGTGTTACGGGCCAAATTTACGAAAGTGCTCAGTTCTTATACATCCTTGTAGCAGCGTGCTTATTTGCGAAATATCCAAAAGCGACACGTCTTGATTACATCAAACGTTTCTACGATGCGACATCGACATTTAAGATTTCTCTACCTACGCCAATTATGTCTGGCGTGCGTACCCCTACTCGCCAGTTCAGCTCATGTGTTCTGATCGAGTGTGGCGACAGTCTTGATTCTATTAACGCAACAGCAAGCTCAATTGTTCGTTACGTATCTCAGCGCGCTGGTATTGGTATCAACGCAGGTCGTATCCGTGCATTAGGCTCAGAGATTCGCGGTGGTGAAGCATTCCACACTGGTTGTATTCCGTTCTACAAGTACTTCCAAACAGCAGTAAAATGTTGTTCACAAGGTGGTGTACGTGGTGGCGCAGCTACTGTGTTCTACCCAATGTGGCACGGTGAAGCACGCTCACTAATGGTACTTAAGAACAACCGTGGTGTTGAAGAAAACCGTGTTCGTCACATGGACTACGGTGTTCAGTTAAACAAACTGATGTACCAACGTTTAGTTGAAGGCGGCAATATTACGCTATTCTCACCATCTGATGTACCTGGTCTGTACGACGCATTCTTCGAAAACCAAGAAGAGTTTGAGCGTCTATACGTGAAGTACGAGAACGATCCTTCAATCAAGAAAGAAACGGTTAAAGCGATTGAAATGTTCACTCTGCTAATGCAAGAGCGTGCATCAACGGGTCGTATCTACATCCAGAACGTGGACCACTGTAATACTCACAGCCCATTTGATTCTGAAGTCGCTCCAGTTCGTCAGTCGAACCTATGTTTAGAAATCGCACTGCCAACGAAACCATTAACTAACGTTGAAGATGACTCAGGCGAGATCGCACTGTGTACGCTTTCTGCATTCAACTTAGGTGCTATCAAGTCTCTAGATGATTTCGAAGAGCTATCCGATCTTGTTGTTCGTGCGTTAGATGCACTGCTTGATTACCAAGATTACCCTCTACCAGCGGCATACAAATCGACTATGAACCGTCGTACGCTAGGTGTTGGTGTGATTAACTTTGCTTACTACTTAGCGAAGAATGGCGTGAAATACTCTGACGGTAGCGCGAACGGCCTAACTCACCGTACGTTCGAAGCAATGCAGTACTACCTATTGAAAGCATCTGTAGCACTGGCGAAAGAGCAAGGTAAGTGTCCTTCATTCGACGAGACGAACTACGCGAAAGGCTTACTGCCGATTGATACGTATAAGAAAGATATCGATCTAATTTGTGACGAAGCGCTGCACTACGACTGGGACAGCCTACGTAAAGAAATTATGGAGCACGGCCTACGTAACTCAACACTGACTGCACTAATGCCTTCTGAGACTTCTTCTCAGATTTCAAACGCAACTAACGGTATTGAGCCACCACGTGGTTACGTTTCAGTAAAAGCTTCGAAAGACGGTATCCTGAAGCAAGTTGTACCAGAGTTCACAGAACTTAAAGACAGCTATGAACTGCTTTGGAATATCGGTTCGAACGACGGTTATCTACACCTTGTGGGTATTATGCAGAAGTTTGTTGACCAAGCTATCTCTGCTAATACTAACTACGACCCGTCACGTTACGAGACTGGCAAGGTTCCAATGAAGAAACTACTTCAAGACCTGCTAACAGCGTATAAGTTTGGTGTGAAAACGCTTTACTACCACAACACTCGTGATGGCGCGAAAGATGAACAGAAAGACGCTGTTCAACCACAAGATGACGATTGTGCTGGCGGCGGTTGTAAGATTTAATCTTCCCGTACCTAGCGAACCCGTAAAGACAGACTATCGATAACCTCCCCCTTACGGGGAGGTTTAAAAGGAATTGAGGCATTATGGCTTACAGTACTTTTAACCAAAAAAAGAATGACCAATTGAAGGAACCTATGTTCCTAGGTCAATCAGTAAACGTTGCACGTTACGACCAACAAAAGTTTGAGATTTTCGAAAAACTTATCGAGAAACAACTTTCTTTCTTCTGGCGTCCAGAAGAAGTAGACGTATCTAGCGACCGTATCGATTACAACAAACTGCCAGATCACGAGAAGCACATCTTCATCTCTAACTTGAAGTACCAAACGCTTCTTGACTCTATTCAAGGTCGTAGCCCTAACGTGGCACTGCTGCCGCTTGTGTCTCTGCCAGAACTAGAGACTTGGATTGAGACTTGGTCTTTCTCTGAAACGATTCACTCTCGTTCTTACACACACATTATTCGTAACATCGTGAACGACCCTGCTGTAGTGTTTGATGATATCGTTGAGAACGAGCACATTCTGAAGCGTGCAAAAGACATCGCGCACTACTACGACGATTTGATTCAAGCGACGAATGATTACCATCGCTACGGTGAAGGTGAGCATGTCCTTAACGGTGAAACGGTTAAGGTTAGTCTGTACGATCTTAAGAAGAAGCTGTACATCTGTCTGATGTCTGTTAACGCATTAGAAGCTATTCGTTTTTACGTAAGTTTCGCATGTTCTTTCGCTTTCGCAGAACGCGAACTAATGGAAGGTAACGCGAAAATCATCAAGCTGATCGCTCGTGACGAAGCACTTCACTTAAACGGCACGCAGCACATGATCAACCTGCTACGTAACGGTCAAGATGACTTCACTTTCATGCAAATCGCAGAAGAGGCAAAACAGGACTGTTTTGACCTATTCAAAGAAGCGGCTGAGCAAGAAAAAGAGTGGGCAGAGTATCTATTCAAAGATGGCTCTATGATCGGTCTAAACAAAGACATCCTAAGCCAATACGTTGAATACATCACAAATATTCGTATGCAAGCGGTAGGTCTACCAGCAGCGTATCCAGAAGCAACAACCAACCCAATTCCATGGATTAACGCTTGGTTGTCTTCAGATAACGTTCAAGTTGCGCCTCAAGAAGCAGAAATCTCTTCTTACCTTGTGGGTCAAATTGACAATGAAGTTCGCGCAGATGACTTCGAAGGATTCGAGCTGTAATGGCAACACTCAAAATCAACAAACTGATCAGCATTGAATCCAACCCTTCCAATACGATTTTGGAAACAATGGAGCAAGCTGGCCTATTACCAGAATACAACTGCCGTGATGGGCACTGCGGCGCCTGTCGCTGCAAATTGGAGTCTGGTGAAGTGGAGTATGTTGGTTTTGCCATGGCTTACACACAAAGTGATGAAATATTACCTTGTATCTGTAAAGCAAAATCAGATTTGTCACTTAGCGGCGTTAACTACGCGATGAAAGAAAAGCAGCGCGCATAACGTTGACTCGACGGTATAAAATGCAAAAGCCAAGGTAATCACCTTGGCTTTTTTGTCTCTGTGTATTGTCTCTCAGACTACTGTATAGAGCTTTGGTTATAAAGCACTGCTCGGGAGGTGCATCTCTTTAACTTTCTCTAAAAATGCATAATGCGCAAACATCGGTTTACGTTCTAGGTAGCGACGCAACAAGTCTAGTGCTGCCGTGCTGATCACTTTAACTTGATCACTGCGCTGATACTTTTTCGAGAGTTTATATAACGCTCCCCACTCGCCTGACGGTGTCGATAAAGCGACGGAAAAAACGCCCTCTTCAATATGGCCAGTGACGAGTGATAAATCCGTCCCACACTTCTCTCGCGTAGCACCAGCCAGAGCAAACGTTTCTGCTAATGGATCTCCGCTGTTGGCCATCGCTTGAGTCAGGCTCGGTAGTATCCAACCATGCCCTAGTTGTTTTTCAGCGTTTTCATCACCGTTTAGCCAGTACGTTAAGTATCCTCCGCTACTTTTTTCGGAGGTCGACACTGTTAGTCCTTTATCGACCAACAACTGGCCGACATTTTCAACCATAGGCAAGTCAATACTAACGGTATTACTCTCAAGGTGTTTATTAATTATCTGTACTAGTTTCAAACGCTGTTCAATCTGATCTGAAGGACCAAAAAGTTTCACTTCAATAAAAGGCAAGTAAGAGCGGTACCCTAGCTCATAGCCTTGAGGAAGTTTTAGCTGATCTAGCTTATCTGAAATACCGGATTCAGATAGACCAAACGTGTAGATTCGACTACAACATGAACCTTGAACATCGGGAAACACTCTTCTCAGATCGGGAAGAATTTGCGTCTCTGCCATGAGCTTAAATTCACTTGGTACACCCGGTGTGAAATAAAAAATGGCATCATTAATCAGCATTTTGAAACCGCAAGCAGTGCCTATCGGGTTGTCCAATATCTCTGCCGTTTCTGGCAGCATTGCTTGCTTTAAATTACTGTCCGGCATAGGGATGCCACGTCGAGCATACAAACTTTCTAGATGCTGCAACCACTCTTTGAATAGCACCAGTTTACAATCGGCGGCTCTCGCGGCGGCGGCAGCACTCATGTCATCCGTTGTAGGGCCTAAACCACCATTAACAATAACCACATCGTTGTTAAAGCTGAGCATTAAAAACTCTTCAACCAAACTCGATAGGCTATCGCCAACCGTTGAGCGCTTTGTTAAGCCAAATCCATGTTGATAAAACAGGCTAGACAACCATGCCGCATTAGTATCAACAATATCACCGTGGAGGACTTCCTCACCAGTACTAAGCATTGCTATTTTCACAACTGACTCCTGAACGTAAGCACAATCCTATTTTCGTTATAGCGCTTATTTTTCTTTTTATTTGGACAAATCTCGCCGAGGTTTGTTGGGACTAAATAAGGGTCAAGTGTTTAAATGATTGATGTTTTGAGGGATAATTACGAGCCCGAACATACACCATTAACTCGGAGACCTTTGTGTCAAAATCATCCATGTTCAAGACGACTCTAACAGGCCTTTGCTTGGCTTCGTCAGCGCTTGCGCACGCAAGTCACTATGACCTAAGCCGTCATACAGAGTTTTCTTACACACCTGATTGTTTGTCAGGTTACTGCGAAACGACGACTCTGTACACCTTCGAGGCTCAAAATCGCGGTGTTATGTATGAACAGAATAATGATGATTCGCTAAACCTTGACGCAGGGCTTCAGCCTAAACATCTCATCATCCCTCAAGATAAAGACTGGGATTATCTGATGGGTCAAACCTACACCATTCTAGGTCTCAGTATCGCGACCGTAGGCATGATGACTTTTCTTCCAGAAAGTATCACCAAATGGGACGAAGAAGACCGGGACATGAGTAAGTTGGGGCAAAAGTGGAAAGATAATGTCTCTGACGGCCCCGTTTGGGATCGCGATGAACATGTCCTCAACTACATCATGCACCCATATTTTGGCGGCGTTTACTACACGGCAGCACGTCACGCTGGCTATAATGAATTTCAGTCGTTTTTGTACTCCGCAACTATGTCGACGTTCTTTTGGGAGTATGGCGTAGAGGCGTTCGCAGAAGTACCATCTTGGCAGGATATTTTTATCACACCGTTCTTTGGTGCTGTTGTTGGTGAAATGATGTTAACGGCTGAGCAAGACATTATTGCCAACGGTGGCGAAGTTATGGGCTCTGAAACCGCAGGTGATGTTTCGCTCTTCTTCTTAAACCCTGTTGGACATATTCATTATTGGGTAACTGATGCATGGGGCGGTAGTGCAGAACTACAATTCAATTCATCACCTTGGTTTGGAAACCAAGATGTTGCAAAATTCGCCATGGACGCAGGCGCAAACTACGACAGTCAATTTTATGGTGTCGAGTTAAAAGTAACCTTCTAATCCTAAGTTGATACTCGGTAAAAAGCAGCCTTACGATGGCTGCTTTTTTGTGCTCTGAACATTGTTTTAATTATTTCCATCACGAATTAGTGTTAAAAATTGACTTTCATCAAACATTACCCGCCCTTAGCACCTACACTAAATAAAAGGATTTATTCCAATAACTTAAGTAGCACGTTTATTCGTACTGCGTCCAAACCTTGATTCCAGGAGGGGACATTATGAACACCGTATTTATTGTTAATTTTGTCGGACAAGCGTCACCCGCCACGATTAAAGAGCTCGCTGCAATCACACACGAAAACGGCGGGAAATGGCTGATCAGCAAAGTAAACTTTATCGAAGACCAAGTTGCAGGTGTCATCAAAGTAGAGCTTCCAAGAGAAAATGCCGACATCGTTAAACAGGCGTTCTCTTCTTGTCAGACTCTTGTTGTTAGGTTCGTCGACTCTGAGCCTCATTCATATCGTGAAGACACTATCTTCCAACTTCGTTTAGATGCCAACGATAGAGCAGGTATTGTGAATGAAATTACTCACGTTCTCGATAATCAAGGTATCTCAATTTTAGATATGGATTGTCAGCGTGTATTCATTGCTGGAGGCGGAGGGGTAAGCTCTAGCTTATTCAGCGCTAAAATGGCGATAAAACTGCCTAGCGAGCTAGAAATTGAAGACATAGCCAATGAGTTAGAATCTCTGAGTGAAGACACTCGTGTGATTGTGGAGAGTTAATCACGTACTGTTATCGTTTCCCCAATAAAAAGAGCAGCGATTAAGCTGCTCTTTTGGTGCTTATGGCGCGATACGTCTTATTTCACTGACCACTGAGATAGTGAACGTTTGAAATCAGAGTAGTCAAATTCATTCAGTTTTTGAATGTCACCATTCGAGCGTTCACAGTAGACCGACGGCATACGTAGACCGTTAAACCAGTTCAATTTCACCATGGTGTAACCCGCACTATCAAGAATATGCAGACGTTGTCCAATTTCTAGCGGCTGTTCAAAGTTCGCCACGCAGAACTGGTCACCCGCAAGGCATGAGCACGAGCCGATCACATACTCATGTTCACCATTTTCAGACGCTTCTAGAATCGATGCAGGCTCGTCGTAAATCAACGTATCTAAGCGGTGAGCTTCTGTGGCTGAATCGACAATCGCCGTCTTCTTTACGTTCTCTACAATATCAACCACTGTTACAACGAGATCAGTGGTCTTAGTAATTATCGCTTCACCCGGCTCTAAATACATTTGTACGCCGTGTTTCTCTGAGAACGCTTTAAGTGCTAACCCCAACTTCTCGATATCGTACCCCGGCCATGTGAAGAACACGCCGCCCCCCATGCTTACCCAGTCCAGCTTATCTAGGTACTCGCCAAACTGAGCTGAAATAGCATCGAGTAAGCCGATAAACGCATCCACGTCTTTGTTCTCACAGTTCATGTGGAACATTACGCCATCAATACCATCAAAAATTTCCGGTTTGATGTGATCAGCCTGAACACCAAGACGAGAGAATTGACGCGCTGGGTTTGCTAAGTCTTGCCCTGCATAGCTCACACCTGGGTTCAGGCGCAAGCCAATCGATGCTTTACCTTCGACAATATGACGATAAGCCGCTAGCTGTGACTGAGAGTTAAAGATCATCTTGTCACAGATGTCCGCCACATCGCGAACGTCATCTTCGCTGTAACCCACGCTGTATGCGTGTGTCTCACCACCAAACGTTTCGTAGCCAAGCTTCACTTCAAACGGGCCAGAACTTGTTGTTCCGTCTAGGTAAGGCTTGATGATGTCGAATACACCCCATGTTGAGAAGCACTTCAGTGCTAATACAAGCTTCACACCAGAGATGTCTTTTAGCTGTTTTGCTTTCTCTAGATTCTCAATCAGCTTGTCTTCATTGATCATGAAGTATGGCGTTTTTAGTTCGTTTTGTTGCATTTTGATACCTTACGTCCCTTCGCCTTAGCAAAGGCACTATAAAATCGAACAAAGCCGACGCAAGTGCATCGGCTTAAACGTACAAATAAGAGTCGCTAAATTCTTACTTCAATTTATGGATAACAGGTTGCCCTGGCTCCAGTTCTTGAACATGCCAATCTAGACCAATAGATGGCATGGTTTCTAGGAATGGGTCTGGATCTAGTTGTTCCATGTTGAACACGCCTTTGTCTGCCCACTTGCCACGGAAGAACTGCAAAGCCGCAGTGATCGCTGGTACGCCAGTGGTATATGAGATAGCTTGGTGTTCAACATCTTCGTATGCGACTTCGTGATCAGCGTTGTTGTAAATAAATACACTGCGCTCTTTGCCATCTTTCTTACCTTGAACCCAAGTACCGATACACGTTAGGCCAGTGTAGCCTGGTGCGAGAGATGTTGGATCTGGTAGTAGTGCTTTTAGCACGTGCAAAGGTTGAACAACCGTACCGTCGTGAAGCGTTAGTGGATCTGGGCTGAGTAGACCGATGTCGCGCATCACATTGAAGTAGTTTAGGTAACGGTCACCAAAGCCCATCCAGAATTCGATGCGTTTCGCCGGGATGAACTCTTGCATAGATCGAACTTCGTCGTGCGCCATTGAGTACACTTTGTGTGAACCACAATTCGGGAATTCAAACTCAAGCATACGTGAGTGACAAGGTACTTGTTTCCACTCGCCGTTTTCCCAGTAGAACGAATCGCCTTGAATCTCAAGCATGTTCGTTTCTGGATCAAAGTTAGTTGCGAACTTCTTACCGTGGTCGCCTGCGTTTACATCCATTACGTCGATAGTATCGATTTCATCGAACAGATGCTTCACTGCGTATGCGGCAAACACCGATACTACGCCCGGATCGAAACCAGCACCAAGAATACCTGTAATGCCCGCTTCTTCAAACTTCTCACGGTAACCCCACTGCCAATCGTAAGCTTGAGGTACTTGTTGGCCTTCAGAGCACAAATCAACCGCAACAGATGTATCAAGGTATGACACTTTAGCTTGGTAACATGCTTCCATAATAGACATGTTCACCCAAGGAGGACCTGCGTTGATCACTAAGTCAGGTTGTACTTCTTTAATTAAAGCAACTAAAGAATCTACGTCGTCCGCGTTTACCGCTCGCGCTTCTAATTTCTTAGTTGAATCTTTCAGATTGTTTTTCTTCTGAATCGATTCGATGATTTTCTCACACTTACCTACGGTACGTGATGCGATTGTGATATCACCCAGAACGTCGTTGTTTTGTGCTGCTTTATGTGCAACTACCCAGCCAACGCCGCCTGCACCAATCTGTAGAATTGCCATAGTTTTCCGTTACCTTTGTTAAACTAGCTCTGCCGCTAGCGTATTGATTTTTGAGAGCAAAGATTCAAAGTCCGCCGTCGTCAGACACGGGTTCAAAATCGTAAATTTCAATGCAGTTTTATCGTCGACAATGGTTTCACCCAATACCGCGATACCGCGTGTTAACGCTTCTAAGCGCAACGTTTTGTTCAGTTCATCAAGATCCGCTGATTCATGTGTCGCGCGGAACAGAACCGTAGACAGTGATGGTTCAGCCAACAACTCAAAGTGTTTGTTATCTCGAATCATGTCCGCCACTTCAAGCGTCTGTTCAAGCAAATGATCATACATATCGCCTAGGGCTTTTGGCCCTACGCTTTGCATCGTCATAAACACTTTGAGCGCATCAAAACGCTTAGTTGTCGCAATAGACTTATCCACCAAGTTCGGTAGTTCGTCGTGTTCGCGGTTCAAGTAGTCCGCATGGTGAAGCAGGAATTTAAAGTTAGACTTGTCATTTACCAATAGCGCACCACAACTGATGGTTTGGTAAAACAGCTTATGGAAGTCTACGCTGATGGAGTGTGCACGCTCACAACCTTTCAGACGTGTTTTTTGGCTACTTAGAATCAGAGCTCCACCGTATGCACCGTCGACGTGCATCCACATGTCATGTTTCGCTGCGATATCGGCGATAAAGTCTAAGTCATCAATAGCACCGTGATCCGTTGTACCCGCGGTGCCAACAATGGCAAATGGGATCAAACCTTCTGCTTTGGCCTGATTGAGAACTTCGTCTAATTTAGTGACATCCATCGTTCCATCGGCATTAGCATCGACGGTCATGACCGCTTTTTCACCCAACCCCATCCAAGACGCTGATTTTTGAACCGTGAAGTGGGATTTTTTCGAACATACAATACGTAGCTTGTCTGCGTATTCAGGAAGGCCAAGCTTTTGAATTGAGTGTGCACTGAGTTTGTCAGCAATCCAATCTCGCGCAAGCATCAAACCCATTTGATTACTTTGCGTGCCGCCGCTCGTGAAGATACCGTCCGCTTTTTCACCTAACTCATATTTATCGCATAGCCAGTTCACAACTTTCTGTTCAACATAAGTCGCTGATGAAGCTTGATCCCATGAGTCCATAGACTGGTTCAAAGCCGCAATCATTGCCTCTGCCGCAATCGCTGGCATCAAAGGTGGAGTATGCAGGTGAGCAATACAATCTGGATGTTGAGTAAAAATTGCGTTTTTCGCGACCAGCTCAGCAGCATCGTCGATAACGGTTTTAAGAGGCGCATTTCCATTATCAAGATCAACGTCGTGAATCGCTGCTTCCAATGCTTTTGGATCCATACCTGAATACGGTGTAGTCACTTGTTCAAACACTGACTTCATTGCCGTAGTAGTGTGATTCATCACCGAAGCAAATTCATTGCTGCCCATCTCTCCAGTGTGGATGAAATGCTTCTTCCATTCATCTTGTGGCTGAGTTTCGATGTGACTACCGCCAGCGGCTAAAATCGCGTCTTCAAATACACGTAAAGCAAAGTCGATTTGCTCAAACGAGATGATAAGAGGAGGAAGGAAACGAATTACTGCGCCTTCGCGTCCACCTTTCTCAACGATCAAGCCACGCTCGAGTGCTGCGCGTTGAATAGAAAGTGTGAGTTCACTATCCGCTTGAGGTTCACCAAATTTATTGAGCTCACCGTCTGGATTTTTAATCTCCACGCCTAGCATCAAACCTTTGCCACGAACCTCTGCGATACAGTTCACACGCTTTTGAATACTTTCGAGGCCGTAGCGCAAGTACTGACCCGCAATATTGGCATGCTCAACAAGATTATCACGCTGGATAATTTCTAATGCTTTCGCACCAGAGACCATAGCTAGCTGGTTACCACGAAATGTACCTGTGTGCTCGCCCGGCTTCCATGTATCATGTTGCTTGTTGATAACCAATAGCGACATTGGTAAGCCACCACCAATTGCTTTTGATAAACACAGAATATCTGGAACAATGCCCGACTCTTCGAACGCGAAATTGTAGCCAGTTTTACCAACACCACACTGGATCTCATCGAAGATCAGTAAGATACCGTGTTCATCACAAATACGACGTAACTCTCGTAGCCAGAATGCTGGCGCAGGAACAACACCACCCTCACCTTGCACTGGCTCCACGATAATCGCGGCAGGCTTCATAATGCCTGACTCATCATCGTTTAAAAGACGATCGATATAGCGAATGCTTGCTTTCGCACCTTCGTCACCGCCAAGCCCAAAAGGACAACGCAGGTTGTATGGGAAAGGCATAAAGTGCACATCCGACATCAAACCAGTTCGACGAGCTTTCGTGCCTAAGTTACCCATCATCCCCATCGTACCATTAGTCATACCATGGTATGCGCCACGGAAGGCAAACATAGTGTTGCGACCGGTAGTCTGTTTCGCGAGCTTGATAGCAGCTTCAACCGCATCAGCTCCAGACGGGCCACAAAATTGGATAACGCTGTTCTCGCTTAACTCTTGAGGAAGAAAAGACTTAACAGATTGAATAAACGTCGTTTTTGCTGATGTTGCAATATCTAGCGTCTGATATGGCAGTCCTGAATCTAATTGCTCTTTCAGAGCTTGGTTTATTTCAGGATGGTTATACCCCAAAGCTAGAGTGCCTGCCCCCGCAAGGCAGTCTAGAAAGATCTGTCCACGCGTATCTTCAACCAAGCACCCAAAGGCTTGTTTAATTGCGATCGGCAAACGACGTGGATAAGAACGTACTTCAGATTCATGCTCAGCCTGATCAATCAATACTTGATCTGGCGTTAAGTCATACGTTCCCTCAACGATAGGAACCTGAGACGAAAAAATGTTTGCGATATTGCTATCGACTTCAAAGGCAGTGCTCATACTACATAATCCCTTGAATTATAATAATTCTGTATCCTGTATTAATAATCATTAGAATGAAATTACAGGAGGTGTGAATACCCCTCCGCATTTGTCAGTGCATAAATGACAAATACAGATCATCCGCCACGATACTCGCGGCTTTATATGTAAAAGGGATTAATCAAGGTTCTGTAATGCACCCGTTTTGTAAAACAGGACATTTCGGCAGTATGAAGCTGATTAGTGTGTGTTTATTCAAAGGTTTCAATGTTGGGTTTCCCATTAATATGCCGCGTTTACAGCATTAGTATCCCGTCTATCGACAAAAGGCTTTGCCGATACCTACCCTACGCAGTGTCACAATCAGCTTGAATGGTCACTACGCGTATCCCCCAGAGATCAAACGTTGTTAATTACGCTCCGAGATTGCGCGCGAATTTATCACAAAATAAAATCTTCTGGCAACGATTTTTCATATTAGTAACAGTGATGTAAATCACAACAAAACATACCCCATTGCAACTCACATGTTCATATTCATGAGCTATGCTTTTCTGCTTCTCTCAAATAGCTGTTATTTAAACAAATATTCTTGAGATATCATCACCTCATCTAAACAGAGGTTTAAGGTTGTGCTGCTTAATCGTAAAACATTCCTTTCTATATCCGGAACATTTAAAAAGATAGCATTCTCGTCACAGCTTTACCTGGAGTAAGAGTGGTTATTCACCACAAGTGATGGTTTAAACATAGACTAGTAGGAATAGCTAAGATGTTTTGCAATGGCAGAATTAACAATCACTTGAGTCAATGAGACAAAGGGTTCGCTACTTAACGAAGTCTGTGACAGAAAAGAAGTTTGAGATTTTCAAAAAAATACGAAAAAGGCCTAACATTTTCATGTTAGGCCTTAAATCTGGAGCGACACACGAGGTTCGAACTCGTGACCTCAACCTTGGCAAGGTTGCGCTCTACCAACTGAGCTAGTGTCGCATTTAATATGAGATGGTGCCCCGGGCCGGACTTGAACCGGCACAACGCGAACGTCGAGGGATTTTAAATCCCTTGTGTCTACCAATTCCACCACCAGGGCACACAAATATTCTTTGTGATGCCTTTACAGAAAAGTAAAACACCATCTGATATCGCCAATGCCATATCAATAAAATTTGGAGCGACACACGAGGTTCGAACTCGTGACCTCAACCTTGGCAAGGTTGCGCTCTACCAACTGAGCTAGTGTCGCATTTTTCTCGAAAGCCATTCGCTCTCAAAAGAATAATGGAGGCGCCTCCCGGAGTCGAACCGAGGTCCACGGATTTGCAATCCGCTGCATAGCCACTCTGCCAAGGCGCCTCATTTGTGAATAAAACTAAGCTTTTTCACCACCCTTTCGAGCCGTGCTCTCTTGGGTACGGGATGCATTCTACGGATTCGAGCGATCGAGTCAACACTATTTTTATTTTTTTAAATCGTTTGACTAGAATTTGTGCGAAAGACGATGGATTGCTTAGTTTTAATACTAAAAATCGCTTAAATACACTTGTTTATCATAAAACTTTGGCTACGCCTTACACTGCTGGCCGTGCGTTGCGTGCATTGAAGTATTAATAATCAGAAGACTCGCCTCTCTAAGACTCTCCAAGGACAAAAACAAGACTTAGATCACAAATAGAACCCTATCGAAGCAAAAGCCCCAGATACAAATTGCAAACATGGCCGTTAGCAAGCATTGAAAAGCGAGAGAAGCCAAAAAATGCTGTAGATTGTCTTAGATACAAAAAAGCAGGCTATTAAGCCTGCTTTCTAACATCAGAATTTAATGGTGCTCTTCATTCAACAGATCGTCTTTCGCAGCAGCCAAATATTGAATCATTGACCAATATGTCAAGAAAGTTGCCACATACAAGGCCGCAAAGCCTAGCCAAACCATCCATTCATCGTAACGCCATATCAACACCCATAAGGCGAACATTTGCGAAACAGTTTTTACTTTGCCAACCCAAGATACCGCAACACTTGCTCGCTTACCGATTTCAGCCATCCATTCTCGCAATGCTGAGATAATGATTTCTCGCGCAATCATCGTTACCGCAGGAATGGTCACCCAAATTGAATGATAATGTTCCGTGATTAGAATCAATGCCGTTGCCACTAGCACTTTATCAGCGACAGGATCAATAAACGCGCCAAAACGAGAAGTTTGACCAAGTTTACGGGCCAACATGCCGTCAAGCCAGTCAGTAAAACCCGCTACCCAAAACACCATTGCTGCTGCAAACGGTGCCCATGAATAAGGTAGATAAAAGACAACCACAAAAACAGGGATTAGGAACAGTCTAAGAAGAGACAGAATGTTCGGGATATTCAAACGCATTTTATTATTCTCTTACACATTGCGGCTTAATGTTGCGCGATTTTCCTTATTGTTTCAATGCTTGGAAAATAATTTCTGCTAAAGAGTGACTTATTCCCGGTACTTTGGCGATTTCTTCGACACTTGCACGTTTAAGTTCTTGTAACCCACCCATGTACTTGAGTAACGCCTGACGTCGTTTAGGGCCGATTCCCTCAATCCCTTCGAGTGCACTCGTACGTCTGGTTTTACCTCGCTTAGCACGGTGCCCCGCTATAGCATGGTTATGGCTTTCATCACGAATATGTTGGATAAGGTGCAGCGCAGGAGCATCGCTTGGTAAATGAAACTCCTCCCCATCGACTGTAATCAGCGTTTCTAAACCTGGTTTGCGAGTAACGCCTTTTGCAATACCAATCATGATGGGACGCTTTGGCCAATCCCCCCAATATTGCGAAATGATGTCATGCGCACGATTTAACTGACCTTTACCGCCATCGATAAAGATGATGTCGGGAATTTTCTCTACGTCCAATTGCTTCGAATAACGGCGCTCCAACGCTTGTCCCATTGCTGCGTAATCATCACCACCGGTAATCCCAGTAATGTTGTAGCGACGATACTCTTGCTTTACGGGGCCTTCGTTGTTGAACACCACACATGACGCAATCGTGCTTTCCCCCATCGTATGGGAGATATCAAAACATTCCATTCGAGCTATAGACTCCAACTTCAATGTTTCGCGAAGCGCATGAAAACGCTGATTAATCGTCATCTTGTGATTGATTTTTGTGGTAATCGCCGTTAGTGCATTCGTGTTCGAAAGCTTGAGATACCTTGCTCGAGAGCCAGTTGGCGACGTATGAAAATGAACCTTACGCCCTGCCACTTCACTTAACGCTTTCTGTATTGGCGCAATATCTTCTGCCAACTCATGATTCAAAATAATACGAGAAGGAATTGTACGTGCTTCGTTATGGCTCAAATAGTATTGAGTCAGAAAACTATCGAACACTTCCTGCTGGCTTGTATTTTGTGGGATTTTCGGAAAATGGCTACGGCTACCAAGCACTTTGCCTTGGCGTATCATCAGGATATGGATACACGCGATACCATTCTCCTGAGCAAACCCGAGTACATCCATATCATCCATGCTGTCTTCTGAGACGTACTGCTGCTCTTGAACACGCCTAATCGCTTGGATTTGATCGCGAAATTTAGCGGCATCTTCAAAGCGCAATTGCTGACTGGCATCTTCCATTTTCTCAATCAACTGTTTGAGTACTTGCTGATCTTTGCCTTGCAAAAACATGCGCACAAAGCCAACCAACTCTGCATATTCTTCATCAGAAATGATGGTATTAACGCATGGTCCTGCACAACGACCAATTTGGTACATCAAACATGGGCGCGTTCGGTTGGAATAGACAGTGTCTTCACACTGGCGCACAGGAAATATCTTTTGCAGCAAATGCAATGTTTCTCTTACTGCACCAGAATCTGGGTAGGGGCCAAAATATTCACCTTTGCGCTTCTTGGCGCCACGGTGGATAGAAAGCCGTGGGTGCTTATGACCGCTAATAAAGATATAAGGGTAAGACTTATCATCTCGCAGCAACACATTGTATTTCGGTAAATACTGCTTGATGTAGTTATGCTCTAAGATCAGCGCTTCTGTCTCAGTATGAGTCACCGTGACGTCTATTTTGGCGATATTACTGACAAGCGCGCGAGTTTTCTCACTGTCTACTTTTTTTCGAAAGTAGCTTGAAAGGCGCTTTTTAAGGTCTTTGGCTTTACCTACGTAGATTACAACAGCTTCGGCGTTGTACATTCTGTAAACGCCGGGCTGATGAGTTACTGTCTTGAGAAAGGAAGCCGAATCGAAAGGAGGATTCACGCTAAAGGGTCTCGGTGTCCAGCATTCCGTGGCGAATCGCTAAGTGAGTTAACTCAACGTCACCATTAATGTCCAATTTACTAAAGAGTCGGTAGCGATAGCTGTTGACTGTCTTTGGACTTAAATTAAGTTGCTCAGAAATATCCGTTACCTTTTGGCCTTTGGTGATCATAAGCATGATCTGCAATTCACGTTCGGATAAGTCTTTAAAAGGGTTCTCAGAGGCTGGAGAAAATTGACTCAATGCCATCTGCTGCGCAATCTCTGGCGAGATGTAACGCTGCCCACTATTAACTACACGAATCGCATTCACCATTTCGTCAGGGCCAGCACCTTTGGTTAAATAACCAGACGCACCTGCCTGCATCACCTTGGTTGGAAACGGGTTTTCTGTATGAACGGTAAGTACGATGATTTTCACATCAGGATTCACGCGAAGAATTTTTTTAGTGGCTTCCAAGCCGCCAATTCCTGGCATGTTCATGTCCATTAAAACGACGTCAGCATGATTACTGCGACACCATTTTACTGCATCTTCACCGCTGTCAGCTTCTCCTGCTACGTTCATTCCACGGACGTCTTCAATAATACGTCGTATCCCTGTGCGAACCAGCTCGTGATCATCTACAAGGAAAACATTTATCAAACTTGTATCTCCACACTTTGTATTGGTTCTGCACCCACATAACCATTATTTGTTAAATGTGGATATCAGTATGACTGCCTATATACTAACGTAATCGACAAAAAATTGCTTTCTATGAATATGTGCTGAAACGCAAACTTTAGCAAGAACTTATTCATAAACCACTCTATTATTTTAGAGCGTGATGAGCAGAACCGAAATCTAAGAAAAGACAATTAACAACATTAAGTACAATAAATCAAGTAACTAGGTTTCATATTGCCCAGAGAAACACGCTATAACTTAAAATGACACTGTCCCTCTTGCACCAAAGACTAACTTGTAATCACTAATTCCAGCAAAAATTTGAGACGCTTTCTTTACTGGTTATTTTTACAGTTCTTAGTGTTAAACTAACGTTCTTCAAGTTTTCTAAGGTTTCTCACATTTGAATATTCAACAAGGCTTCCTGCTAACTCGACATACACGAGACATCAAAGGTCAAACTCAAATCGAGCTGTGGCTTTCGACAGAAGCAGGCCCTACTCAGTTACTTATTAATGGTGAGAAGCCAGTATTTTTCATCGCTCAGAAACACTCAGAGCAAGCAAAGACACTCGCACGAGAAAAAAACATATTCGTCGACATCCGCCTTTTGGATCTCAAAACGTTTGAACATACGCCTCTTGCTGCCTGCTATACCAATGTAACCAGAGACGCTCTCGCACTCAAAGACACATTCGCTCAAAAAGATATCACTACGTATGAAAGTGATATTCGCCTCGCCGATCGCTACCTAATGGAACGTTTTATCAAAGGCAGTATCGAGTTTACAGGCAATGTGACTCGCACCAATGGCTACCAACACGTCCAGAGCGCAAAATGCCGTGCGGGGCAATATGAGCCGAAGTTAAACGTTGTCTCGTTAGATCTAGAATGCTCTGAGAAAGGCATTCTTTACTCAATCGGATTAGACAGCGTCATGGATTCCCGCGTTATAATGATCGGAGAACCAGAACCTTCGGATACACCGATACAATGGGTCCAGGATGAAAAGGCGCTTCTAGAAGCACTCATCGATTGGTTTAAACAATTCGACCCCGATGTCATTGTCGGTTGGAACGTCATTGATTTTGACTTTCGCCTGCTACACAAACGAGCAGAATGGCACAACATGAAGCTAATGCTTGGCAGAGCAGACCAAACCAGCTTTTTCAGAAGTTCATCTCAAAGCCAACAAGGGTTTATTTCCATTCCCGGGCGAGTTGTAATGGACGGTATCGATACGTTAAAAACGGCGACTTATCACTTTCGGTCTTGGTCATTAGAGTCTGTATCTCAAGAACTCTTGGGGGAAGGGAAAGAAATCCACAACGTTCATGACCGTATGGATGAAATCAATCGTATGTACCGCTCCGACAAACCATCGCTGGCTAAATATAACTTACAAGACTGCGTGTTGGTGAACAAGATTTTCAATCACACTCACCTGCTTGACTTTGCAATAGAGCGCTCTCGTCTCACTGGTGTCGAACTGGATCGTGTCGGCGGTTCGGTTGCAGCATTCACAAACCTATACATGCCTCAGATACACCGAGCAGGCTACGTTGCCCCAAACCTACACCCTGAAAATTGGATTGCGAGCCCCGGCGGTTACGTGATGGACTCCATCCCTAACCTATATGATTCTGTTTTAGTATTGGATTTTAAGAGTCTATATCCATCGATTATTCGCTCTTTCTTGATTGATCCTATGGGTTTAGTTGAGGGGTTATTGCTCGATATTGGAAAAGAAGAAAATCAGGCTGTACCTGGCTTTCGCGGTGGGCAGTTCCATCGTACGAAACACTTTTTACCAGAAATGATTGAAAAGCTTTGGGCAGCACGTGATGTTGCAAAGAAGAACAATGAAAAAGCTTTTTCTCAGGCAATCAAAATCATCATGAACTCCTTTTATGGCGTACTGGGCTCATCGGGATGTCGTTTCTTTGATACTCGGTTAGCTTCTAGTATTACCATGCGCGGACATGAAATCATGAAGCAAACTAAGGTGCTGATTGAGGAGCAAGGATATCAAGTGATTTACGGCGATACGGATTCCACATTCGTGTCTTTGAATCGACCATACAGTCAAGTAGAAGCTGACACTGTTGGAAATCAATTAGTTGATTACATCAACTCTTGGTGGCAAGAACACCTGCGTTCTGAGTACAACCTAACATCTATGTTGGAAATCGAGTATGAAACCCATTATCGCAGATTCCTTATGCCAACGATTCGTGGCGCAGAAACTGGATCGAAAAAGCGCTATGCGGGTTTAATCGGTGAAGGAGAGCAAGAACGGATTGTATTTAAAGGGTTAGAAAGTGCCCGTACTGACTGGACCTCGTTAGCACAGAAATTTCAAAATACACTCTATAGCATGATTTTCCATGGTGAAGATCCAAGCGACTATGTCCGAGAGATGGTTGAGAAAACTAACAACGGTGAATTTGATGAACAGTTAGTGTATCAAAAGCGACTGCGCAGAAAACTGCATGAGTATCAGAAGAACGTCCCGCCACAAGTGCGTGCAGCTCGTTTAGCCGATGAGATAAATGCCAAGCTTGGCCGCCCATTACAGTATCAAAACAAAGGACGAATTGAATACATTATTACCGTGAACGGTCCTGAACCTTATGAGTACCTCAATAGTCCGATTGATTATCAACATTACATTGATAAACAACTCAAACCCGTTGCAGATGCGATTCTCCCTTTCATTGGGACGGACTTTGACAGGCTTTCAGCGCCACAAATGGGGTTGTTTTAGCCGATACGAAACTCTGTTTTCTGGTACTGTTTGACTAACCAATCACCAAACGCATCAATTAGCCCGATAACAGAACGCTTGGGAATCCCCCGGCCAGAAAGTAAAATTTCTAGCCGCTCGATCTCAAGCTGCTTTTCAGGATGATAAGTTAAGAATACCTTGCCACACTCTACGGGGTCATCAAACCAACGTTTATCTCGATACATCACCAAAGAGTATGACGCTCTTAGTAACTTTTTAGCAATCACGCGCTGGGCGGCCACCTGCTCTTCTATCGTCTTCGCTTGTACGATTTTTTTGCGATAAGCCGTAATCCAATCTTCCACATCCATATTCCAGTGCTTAGCAATTTCCCAACTTGGGACGTAATCACCAAAACAGTCTGCTAGATCATCACCATAAACACAGACACAGCAATGCTTAAGCATAAAGCCCCAAGTGAAAATACTATCTAAATTAGCTACTTCGCTCACTAAGGCTGTACGGACCGATACACCATTAACGTGAGGGTAACTCTGCTGCGCACGCCACTTAATTGTGTTGAGCAAAGTCGCGCGATTGTGCTCAAAGGATGATTGAGTAACGACAACCAGGTCTAAGTTCGACTTCCCTGCGATCGCTGTTTTACGAGCAACACTACCGTATACATAAACGCTGTGTAAGTTTTGCCCCAGTCCACCTTTGAGACAAGCGGTGACTTCCCTAATTAAAGGCGCAAACTCTGGTTGAAATGGTTGTTTAGGATCGATAACAGGCAGAGACATGACTTAAAACGTGTTCTCAGATGGTTCAAGAAGTTGGGCTATATGTTCTCTTAGCCGACTCACTGAATCAAGTCCATTCATGTGTTTAGTCATGGGAGTAACAACAAATTTCTGCAATGAATTTTAATGCTAGGCGGCTAACTTAGCGCTATAATCACCGAGTTTTGCTTAATAAGTATGAATAGGAATATACAATGCCAAAGGCAAGTGAAATCAAAAAAGGCTTCGCAATCGAGTCTAATGGTAAAACTCTTCTAGTTAAAGACATCGAAGTAACGACTCCTGGCGGTCGTGGCGGCGCTAAAATCTACAAAATGCGTTGTACAGATCTAAACACGGGCGCACGTGTAGATGAGCGTTACAAGTCTGATGACGTTGTTGAAACGGTAGAAATGAACAAACGTGCAGTTGTGTACTCATACGCTGACGGCGATGAGCACATCTTCATGGATAACGAAGACTACTCACAATACACATTCAAGCACAATGAAGTTGAAGACGACATGCTGTTCATCAACGAAGATACACAAGGTATCCACATTATCCTTGTTAACGGTGCTGCAGTGGGTATTGAACTACCATCTTCTGTTGAGCTAGTGATTGAAGAAACTGACCCTTCAATCAAAGGTGCTTCTGCATCTGCTCGTACTAAACCAGCACGCTTCGCTTCAGGTCTTGTCATCCAGGTTCCTGAGTACATTGCAACTGGTGACCGTGTTATCATTAACACAGCTGAACGTAAATACATGAGCCGAGCATAAGCATGTCTGATTTGATTTCTTACGACGACGTCATCGACGCAGCGTACGACATTTTCCTTGAGATGGCTCCAGATAACCTAGAGCCTGCTGACGTGATTCTGTTTACTGCGCAATTTGAAGATCGTGGTGCCGCAGAACTTGTTGAAACTGGTGATGACTGGGTTGAACATGTTGGCTTCGAGATCGACAAAGAAGTATATGCAGAGGTTCGTATCGGCCTAGTAAATGAGGAAAATGACGTTCTTGATGACGTATTTGCTCGTATGCTAATCAGCCGAGACCCTGAACATAAGTTCTGCCATATGCTTTGGAAACGCGATTAACGTTTCTTCATCATGAACAAAGATACCAGCCTAGTGCTGGTATTTTTTATCTGTTGTTTTCGTCTAGCTGAGATATTTGTTTATACAAAGCACCCTGCTCTATATAGGCTTTAGATCCTTTTGTTATGTAACAGATAAGAAAAAGGCTTGCCGAATTGGCAAGCCTTTCTGATGTTTTGCTATCGATTAACGATGCTTGTTGCGTGCGCCTTGGTCACCAGCAGTCTTCTTCGGCTTACGACGAGAAGGGTTGTTGCTGCGACCTTTTGGCGTGTTAACACGCTCTTCATGGCGCTTAACTGCGCGACGAATTTTTTGGCTGCGTGCACGCTCACGTTTGCGTGACGTGTTGTCTTTGTTCAGATCAAGCATGGTTTCTTTCTCTGGACGAAGCTCTACAAGCTCACGCAAGTAGTTTACTTCTTTCAGGTCAAGCTCCATCCAACCGCCACGAGGCAGTTTCTTGTCTAAGAAGATGTCGCCGTAACGAACACGTTTCAGACGGCTAACGGTACACTCTTGCGATTCCCATAGTCGACGAACTTCGCGGTTACGACCTTCGTTGATAACAACGTAAAACGTGTGGTTCATGCCTTCACCACCCGCGTAAACAACATCTTCAAAGCGAGCTAAACCGTCTTCCAGTTCAACACCTTTCACTAGATTACGAACTTTCTGTTCAGTTACTTCACCGAACACACGTACTAGGTATTCACGTTCAACTTGGCGGCTTGGGTGCATTAAGCGGTTCGCCAGTTCACCATCCGTTGTGAAAAGTAGAAGACCAGAAGTGTTCGCATCCAGACGACCAACTGAAATCCAACGAGAGCCACGAATTTTTGGCAGACGATCAAAAACAGTACGACGACCTTCTGGATCGTGACGAGTACACAGTTCACCCTCAGGTTTGTAGTACGCAAGTACACGACAAATCACTTCTTCTTGAATCTTTGCAGAGACAATGTGACCATCGATACGAACTACGCTGCTCTCGTCTTCAAGTCTTTCACCAAGCTTAGCGACTACACCGTTCACGCTAACGCGACCAGATTTAATTAACGATTCAATCTCACGACGAGAACCGTGACCAGCACGTGCTAATACTTTTTGTAACTTTTCGCTCATTTATCTACCTATGTGTCGTCTTCACAGACGTCTAGACCAGGATTGGTCTGCATTTTGCTATTTACCCATTTCAGTGGGATTTTTCGGTCGGACATTATACGTAACTTTCTTAGTTAATGTAAGCTAAATCGGCGCCATTCTCCACACCAAAATTCACTTCAAAAATGACCGAAATATTTGTCCTATTCTGCAACTTTTTTACTACTTAATGCAGGCATTGCTTAACGAGAATCCCACTAATATCGGTCTTCCTGAACCACTTTAACCACGCTGTACCTGATAAAATTGTCAGGGTTACAACAATAACCACTTGGGGTGTGTTTACTGTTCGTATTGCTAGAAAGCAACGAAGAATAAGCCGTCCCTGTTTGCTGCTAAGTAATACCAATCACCGCAGACAATGAGCGCTCATAGCAAAACAAGGTCGTGGGTAACAAGACAAAAATTGTCTTTAAGTCATTAGTTCACATCAAAAATAACACTAATGCTATCGTGTACTCTGACTCTCTAGGTTCGCTCTGCACTCTTGGCGATTGGCATAAATCAGACAAAAAGGAATAGAACAATGTCTATGCTAAATCTCGACCTAAATTGGATTTTTGGGACATCTCAAGATGACGATATGACAGGCACAAAAGGCTCTGAAACAACCGATATTTTCTTCGGCTTCTGTGGTGATGATAAGTTTGTAGGATACGGAGGTAATGATATTGTCTTCGGTGGCTGGGGAGATGATACCTTGCTTGGTGGCCGAGGTAACGACTTTGTTTCTGGCGGCTTTGGAAACGATTTCCTATCCGGCGGATTAGGAAACGACAAACTCTTTGGTGGCTGTGGCGACGACACAATTTTTGATTATTCAGGCAACAACTACTTGAGTGGTGGCTGGGGTAACGACACGCTCGTTATTGGTGATGGTGAATCGGTACTGAGCGGTGGCTGTGGAGACGACACCTTCGTGCTTACAAACCGCCTGGCTATTGGTGTACCTGATCAGCCAGTGTCTTCCAACGATATTGATGTTAAAGCCGACATTGTCGATTTTAATATTTTCCATGACAAACTTGTCTTTGATATGGGCCGAGACACTGATAACGATGGCATTCGAGATACGTTCTTGGATTCAGCGGATGATCTGACTTTATCTTACAATGAATGTGGCTGGGCAGTATTCTCAAGTGATGAATACAATGTTGAAGTGACACTAAACGGTGTGAGCTCTGCATACATCAACTATGCAGAACAAAATGGTATCGACATTTTCGATTTCGCTTAACCTCAATCAGTTAAGTTCAATGAGATATTCGATATGACAACTAAAATAGGAGGCGCGATGCCTCCTATTTTGTTTGACGGTGGTGTGCGTCTACTATTCGAATGGTGCAGGGTCACCAGATCCCAAACGAACCACAACAGGTTCACCTTCGCTAAAGTCAATTACAGTCGTAGGTTGTTCACCTAAGTAACCGCCATTAAGAATCACATCAACCGCATGTTCTAGTTTATCGCGAATATCCTCTGGATCAGATTCTGTTACGTCACTGCCAGGTAGAATCAACGACGTAGACATCATCGGCTCACCTAATGCTTCCAACAAGTCCAAGGCAATTTGATTGTCTGGAACACGGATACCGATGGTCTTACGTTTTGCATTCATCAAACGACGCGGCACTTCTTTTGTGCCTTTGAAGATGAAGGTGTAAGGACCTGGTGTGTTATTTTTCAGCAGTCGGAATGCAGAGTTATCCACTCGCGCATAGAGAGAAAGCTCCGACAAATCACGACACAGTAAAGTAAAGTTATGCTTATCATCCAGACGACGAATCTGACAGATTCGTTCCAGTGCCTGTTTGTTCTCCAACTGACAGCCAAGTGCGTACCCTGAATCAGTAGGGTAAACCACAACGCCGCCGTTACGAATGATTGCTACTGCTTGATTAATCAAGCGAGCCTGTGGGTTTTCTGGGTGAACGTAAAAAAACTGGCTCATTGTAATTCCTCATTATCGAGCCTCTCGGCTCTATATTTTTATGGGTTCTCGACTTCGTATTACTGAGTATTATTCAACGAAGGATCTATTCCCCAATCTTTCCAAACTGGTTCGACGCCAGCAGGCAACCATAGGTTCCTTCCTAGCTCCATCCACGGTGATGGGTAGTGAAAATCACTGCCTTGAGAGGCTAATAGTTTGTATTGTATAGCATAATCAGCCAAGTTGCGCCTTTCTTGTTGCGCTTGCTGTGGCTGTGCAACTTCCATCGCATCACCACCCGCTTCGACAAACGCTGCTAGAAGACGCTTAATCCACTTCGCTGTCAACTTATATCTACCAGGATGCGCTAATACCGCCATTCCACCAGCCGCATGGATAGCATCAACCGCATCCTTCATCGAACACCAATTCGGTGGTACATAACCTGGGTTATTACGCGTTAGGTATTTTTTAAACACCATTTGCATGGTTTTTGCGTAACCATTATCTACCAACCATTTCGCGAAATGCGCTCTTGTCACTGGAGCATCACCGGCGATTTGCCTTACCTCTTCAAGCACACCTACTCGAGTTGCTTTTTGTAGTCGCTCTGCAATTAACTCAGATCGTGTTATGCGATGCTGCTTCTGCTGTTCTATAAGGGCAGATAATTGTTCATTTTCCGGATCAATATTCAGGCCGACAATATGAATGTCTTTGTTTTGCCAGACGGTCGATATCTCAATGCCATTGATGATTTTTATCGGCAAATTATTATCTTGAACGTATTGCTTAGCTAACGCCAAACCGTCAACCGTATCGTGATCAGTGATCGCCAAAACCTCGATATCAAAACTCAGCGCCCTTTCCACTAAATCTTTAGGTTCTAACCGACCGTCCGATGCAGTGGTGTGACTATGTAAATCAATTCTCATATTTTTATCGTTTTAATGCCGTTTTGGGGTTGACTTTTTACTCTCGCACTAGTTAACTAGTACACAAATACAAAGTACGTAATTTAAGGTTCACCATGTTACAAGAATTTAACCAAAACCAAAAAGCGAAAGTTGCGGTTTGTCTTAATAAGGCAAACTCATCAGATCTTGCTTGGTGGCGCACTTGGACTAGTTCTTGGTGGGCAAACGTATACTTCTAGTTTATAGAACCAAACGTTGTAAAGCCCGCTACTTAAGCGGGCTTTTTTGTTTTGTTGCTCATTTCACATTCAACTGCCTAAACATTAATCGAATATAGCCAACTCTAGATTGGGAGAACGTTTGCTTTATGCGACTATGTACGGCAGGAAGATTTAAACAGCTACAAGGAGGTCTTGTGAACAAGGCCATTGAAATTAAGAAACTTGGACAGCTTGAAGTGCTAACGGCTTCCGTCCCTTATACTCAAGACCCGACTCGCTTGTTCCACACACTATGTGAGAACAAAACTGACAGCCTATTGCTGGAATCTGCTGAGATCGATTCAAAGCAAAATTTAAAATCCCTGCTGATCGTAGATTCAGCGGTTCGCATTGTTTGCTTCGGCCATACCGTTAGCATGCACGCCTTGACCAATAACGGTAAAAACCTACTGTCTCACCTAAACCAGAACATCCGTGGTGACGTTGAGAGCAAGTTCGATGGCGAAACGCTAACTTTGCAGTTTAACCAGCCATGCGACACGTTAGATGAAGACTCTCGCCTACGTGAAGCCTCTTCTTTCGATGCGCTACGTTTGGTTCAGCATAGTTTTGATATTTCACAGCAAGACAAACACGCAATTTTCCTTGGTGGTCTGTTTGCCTACGACTTAGTCGCAAACTTTGAGCCGCTTGGTAATGCCGAAGTAACAAATCAGTGTCCAGATTACGTTTTCTACGTCGCGGAAACACTACTTGTTGTCGACCATCAAACGGAATCTTGCCAGCTTCAAGCGACGTTGTTTGTTGATGGTTCAGAGAAAACAACGTTGGAGACTCGTATTGCAGAAATTAGCGCCCAGTGTGCAGCGCCAAAACTGTTGCCGAGTGCAGAGCAAATAACAGATGTAACGGTAGAACCTAGCGTGTCTGATGCAGACTTCTGCCAAACCGTTCGCGACTTAAAAGAGTTCGTAGTGAAAGGCGATGTATTCCAAGTTGTACCGTCTCGTAGATTCACTCTACCTTGTCCTTCTCCACTGGCGGCTTATAAAGAACTGAAACAAAGTAACCCAAGCCCTTACATGTTCTACATGCAAGATGAGCTGTTCACTCTGTTTGGCGCATCACCAGAAAGCGCGCTTAAGTATGAAACCGATACCAACCAAATTGAAATCTACCCAATCGCAGGCACACGTCGCCGTGGTAAACGCCCGAATGGAGAGATTGATTTCGACCTAGATAGCCGCATCGAACTTGAACTGCGCACAGACATGAAAGAAAACGCAGAACACATGATGTTGGTTGACTTGGCACGTAACGACGTCGCTCGTATTGCTCAAGCTGGTACTCGCCACGTAGCAGACCTTCTAAAAGTCGACCGCTACAGCCACGTAATGCACTTGGTGTCTCGTGTGGTTGGTCAACTGCGTGAAGACCTAGACGCCCTGCACGCATACCAAGCATGTATGAACATGGGTACGCTCACCGGCGCACCTAAGATTCGTGCCATGCAGTTGATTCGCGATGTAGAAGGCGCACGACGCGGTAGCTACGGCGGCGCTGTTGGCTACCTCACTGGTGAAGGCACACTCGACACCTGTATCGTGATCCGCTCAGCGTACGTTGAGAACGGCATTGCTCAAGTTCAAGCTGGTGCTGGCGTGGTGTTCGACTCTGATCCACAAGCGGAAGCAGACGAAACGCGCGGCAAAGCACAAGCGGTAATCTCTGCTATCCAAGCAGCGCATAAGTCACAATAAGGAATAGGGTTCAGAGATGGCTAATATCATTTTTATCGATAACTTTGACTCGTTCACCTACAACCTTGTGGATCAGTTCCGCTCGCTAGGTTACTCAGTCAAGATTTACCGAAACAACATCCCAGCAGAAACCATCGAACAAGCGGTAAACGAGCTTGAAAACCCAGTGGTTCTGCTATCACCAGGTCCTGGCGCACCGTCAGAGGCAGGCTCAATGCCAGAGCTTATCCAACGTATGAAAGGCAAAGTGCCAATGATTGGTATTTGTCTTGGTCACCAAGCGATTGTTGAAGCATACGGCGGCACCGTTGCTGGCGCGGGCGAAATCATTCACGGTAAGGTCTCTATGATGGAGCACCAAAACCATGCGATTTACCAAAACCTACCATCACCACTTGCAATTGCACGTTACCACTCGCTGGTTGCGACCAAGGTTCCTGAGAGCCTAACCATCACAGCAGAAGTGGATAACTTGGTAATGTCTGTTGTACATGAAGAAGATAAAGTTTGCGGGTTCCAGTTCCACCCGGAATCTATTATGACGACCTACGGAGCAACACTGTTGGCCAATGCCATCGAATGGGCACTTGAAGAACAAACTTCAGCGAACCCACTCACTGCTTAAAAAGCACTTGGCACATAAGAAATTTAGGAGAGGAAATATGGAAGCAATCATCAACCCTATTATTACCAAACTGTACGAGCAAGAATCGCTTACTCAGGAAGAGAGCCAACAGCTATTCGACATCATTATCCGTGGTGAACTAGATCCAATTTTGATGGCGTCAGCACTGACTGCACTAAAAATCAAAGGCGAAACACCAGATGAAATTGCAGGCGCGGCGAAAGCACTGCTGGCAAACGCAAACCCATTCCCTCGCCCAGATTACGATTTCGCAGATATCGTAGGTACTGGCGGCGACGGTCACAACACCATCAACATTTCAACCACTGCGGCGTTTGTTGCTGCAGCATGTGGTCTAAAAGTAGCGAAACACGGTAACCGCAGCGTTTCAAGCAAATCTGGTTCTTCTGACCTTCTTGATTCATTTGGTATCAACCTAGCTATGAGCGCAGAAGATACGCGCAAAGCGGTCGACGATATCGGTGTTGCTTTCCTATTTGCACCTCAGTACCACGGTGGTGTGCGCCATGCGATGCCAGTGCGTCAAACCATGAAAACACGCACCATCTTTAACATTCTTGGCCCACTGATTAACCCTGCTCGTCCTAACATCGAATTGATGGGCGTTTACAGTGAAGAACTGGTTCGTCCTATCGCAGAAACCATGCTACAAATGGGTATGAAGCGCGCCGCTGTAGTACACGGCAGTGGCTTGGATGAAGTGGCGATTCATGGTGAAACAACCGTTGCCGAAATCAAAGACGGTAAGATCACAGAATACAAACTAACGCCTGCAGACTTCGGTCTAGAAACACACCCACTAGAAGCAATCAAAGGTGGCGATCCTGAAGAAAACAAAGCGATCATTACCAATATTCTGACGGGTAAAGGTACAGACGCACAATTGGGCGCAGTGGCAGTAAACGTTGCTCTGCTAATGCGTCTATTCGGCCACGAAGATTTAAAAGCCAACACGCAACAAGCGATTGAGGCAATGAATTCAGGCAAGGCGTACCAATTGGTACAACAACTTGCCGCACACGCTTAAGGAATTGAAGAAGATGACTGACTTCAACACTCAGCAAGCTGACAACCTGTCTGAACACGTTTCTAAGAAAGAAGCAGAAATGGCAGAAGTACTGGCGAAAATTGTCCGCGACAAATATCAGTGGGTAGCAGACCGTAAGGTGTCTCAACCGCTAAGCACATTTCAGTCTGATTTGCTGCCATCGGACCGCAGCTTCTACGATGCTCTGAGTGGCGAAAAGACGGCATTCATCACCGAATGTAAGAAGGCATCTCCTTCTAAAGGTTTGATTCGTGATCACTTCGACTTGGATTACATTGCATCGATTTACAACAACCACGCAGATGCAATTTCAGTCCTAACAGACGAGAAGTACTTCCAAGGTAACTTTGACTTTCTTCCTCAAGTGCGTGGTCAAGTCAAACAACCGGTTCTGTGCAAAGACTTCATGATAGATACCTACCAAGTTTACCTTGCACGTCATTACAGTGCTGATGCTGTGCTACTGATGCTTTCTGTCCTGAATGACGAAGAGTATAAAGCCTTAGAAGAAGCAGCACACAGCCTGAACATGGGTATCCTGACCGAAGTCAGCAACGAAGAAGAGCTTCATCGTGCAGTTAAGCTAGGCGCACGCGTTATCGGCATCAATAACCGTAACCTTCGCGACCTAAGTACTGATTTGAATCGTACAAAAGAACTGGCACCGACAATTCGCGAACTGGCTCCTAATGCAACAGTAATCTCAGAATCTGGCATTTATACACATCAACAAGTTCGTGATTTAGCGGAATACACAGACGGCTTCTTGATTGGTAGTTCACTGATGGCGGAAGACAACCTTGAACTTGCAGTACGTAAAGTGACTTTAGGCGAAAACAAAGTCTGTGGCTTAACGCACCCAGATGACGCAGCGAAAGCGTACCAAGCTGGTGCGGTATTTGGTGGTCTGATTTTTGTCGAGAATTCGAAGCGTGCGGTCGACCTTGAAGGTGCGCGCTTAACCATGAGCGGTACTCCACTGAACTATGTAGGCGTTTTCCAAAATCACGATATCGATTTTGTTGCTTCTGTCGTCACCTCTTTGGGTTTAAAAGCGGTGCAACTGCACGGTCAAGAAGACCAAGCTTACGTTAATCAGCTAAAAGCAGAGCTACCAGCATGTGTTGAAATCTGGAAAGCTTACGGTGTGACAGATGCGAAGCCAGAACTGCTTTCGGACAACATTGACCGTCACCTATTAGATGCACAAGTTGGCACTCAAACAGGTGGAACCGGACAAGTGTTCGACTGGTCACTGATCGGTGACCCAAGTCAAATTATGCTAGCGGGCGGACTGTCGCCAGAAAATGCTCAACAAGCAGCGACACTAGGTTGCTTGGGATTAGATTTAAACTCTGGTGTAGAAAGCGCACCAGGCAAAAAAGATTCACAGAAGTTGCTTGCGGCCTTCACCGCCATTCGCAACTACTAAAGCTGGACATCAGCTAAAAAATTTAAAGCTATTCGTAGCGAAAAATACGAGAAGGAATATAACGATGGCAAAACTGAATGCCTACTTTGGCGAATACGGCGGTCAGTACGTTCCGCAAATTCTAGTTCCAGCGCTGGAGCA
>NZ_JAWOTD010000016.1:0-100620 GCF_033338715.1 Vibrio sp. Vb1337
ATGGCAAAACTGAATGCCTACTTTGGCGAATACGGCGGTCAGTACGTTCCGCAAATTCTAGTTCCAGCGCTGGAGCAACTAGAGCAAGCGTTTATCGACGCGCAAGAAGATCCAGAATTCCGCAGCGAATTCATGACGCTTCTTCAAGAGTATGCGGGTCGTCCAACGGCTTTGACTCTAACTCGTAACCTAACCAAAGGTACGAAAACCAAACTGTACCTAAAACGTGAAGACCTACTTCACGGTGGCGCGCACAAGACCAACCAAGTGTTAGGTCAAGCTCTGCTTGCAAAACGCATGGGTAAAAACGAAATCATCGCAGAAACGGGGGCAGGCCAACACGGTGTAGCAACTGCACTAGCGTGTGCACTACTTGGCCTTAAGTGTCGCGTTTACATGGGTGCAAAAGACGTTGAGCGTCAAAGCCCGAACGTATTCCGTATGAAGCTAATGGGCGCAGAAGTTATTCCTGTCCACTCGGGTTCAGCAACGCTTAAAGACGCATGTAACGAAGCGCTACGCGACTGGTCTGCAACTTATGAAGATGCGCATTACCTACTAGGTACAGCGGCAGGCCCTCACCCATTCCCAACGATCGTGCGTGACTTCCAACGCATGATTGGTGAAGAAACGAAGAATCAGATTTTGGCACGTGAAGGTCGTCTTCCTGATGCGGTTATCGCATGTGTGGGCGGTGGTTCAAACGCGATTGGTATGTTTGCTGACTTCATCGAAGAAGAAAGCGTTCGCCTAATTGGTGTTGAGCCAGCAGGTAAAGGTATCGATACTGACCAGCACGGTGCACCACTTAAGCATGGTAAAACAGGCATCTTCTTCGGTATGAAAGCACCATTGATGCAAGATCCAAACGGCCAAGTAGAAGAGTCTTACTCGGTGTCTGCTGGCCTTGATTTCCCTTCAGTTGGTCCACAGCACGCACACCTAAACGCAATTGGCCGTGCTGAATACGACAACGTGACAGACGATGAAGCGCTAGAAGCATTCCAAGAGATTGCACGCCATGAAGGCATCATCCCTGCACTTGAATCTTCTCACGCCGTGGCACACGCACTGCGTATGGCTCGTGAGAATCCAGAAAAAGAGCAATTATTGGTCGTTAACCTGTCAGGTCGTGGTGACAAAGACATCTTCACCGTACACGCCATCTTAGAAGAAAAAGGAGCAATCTAATGAGCCGTTATGAGAAGATGTTTGCGCGCCTAAACGAAAAGAACCAAGGCGCATTTGTACCGTTCGTAACGGTTTGCGATCCAAACGCAGAGCAGTCTTACAAAATCATGGAAACACTGGTTGAGTCTGGCGCAGATGCCCTTGAACTTGGTATTCCATTCTCAGATCCGCTAGCCGATGGCCCAACCATCCAAGGCGCTAACATTCGCGCGTTAGATTCAGGTGCAACACCAGATATCTGCTTCGAGCAAATCGGTAAGATCCGAGCTAAATACCCAGAGTTGCCTATTGGTCTTCTGATGTACGCGAACCTTGTTTACTCTCGTGGTATCGAGAACTTCTATGAGCGTTGTGCAAAAGCAGGCATCGATTCTGTTTTGATTGCAGACGTACCAACTAATGAAAGTGCTGCATTTGTTGCTGCTGCAGAGAAGTTTGGTATTCACCCAATCTTCATCGCACCACCAACGGCAAGTGATGAAACACTGAAGCAAGTATCAGAGTTAGGTGGCGGCTACACTTACCTACTCTCTCGTGCTGGCGTTACTGGCGCAGAAACCAAAGCAAACATGCCTGTAGGTCATATGCTGGATAGACTGAACCAATTTGATGCGCCACCAGCACTACTTGGTTTTGGCATCTCAGAGCCTGCACAGGTGAAACAAGCACTAGAATCTGGCGCCGCTGGTGCAATTTCTGGTTCAGCCGTGGTCAAAATCATTGAAGCGAACGTTGATCAGCCACAAATTATGCTCGACAAGCTAGGTGAATTCGTTTCTGCAATGAAAGCCGCCACTCAAAAATAATTTCAGTTTGATATGACACAACAACGCCCGCTTAACATTATGTTTAGTGGGCGTTTTCTTACTATCGCGTTTATGCCACGTCATTTTTTGTTCAACGCCCGCACTTTCCAAATCTATCTCAAGCAGAGCACTCAAAGAGTGTTAAGCTTGGGTAACTTAACTAACTCAATAAAGCAATGTGCAGTAAGGTTGCTACATGGAAGAAGTCAAAACACTGCTAGCCAAATGTCCTGTACTATCAGGGCTGCCAGATAAAGGGCTTAGTGAAGCAGCGCAAATGACTAAGGTTCGCTGCTTCGACGAAAAAGCACTGATTTGCAATAAAGGTGCGCTTCAATCTTCTCTTATGGTCATAGCTCAAGGTGCAGTGAGAGTGAACTCAATTAGTTCAAAAGGCAAAGAAGTCACACTGATGATTTTCGAAGCTGGTGGCTGGTTTGGAGACAATGTTTTTTCTCCCGGCATGCCTCGTATTTTTGGTGCGACCGCGCATTCTGACGTGACTGTAATGGAGCTTCCTGGAGATAAATTTCGCCAATTACTCGCCAAATACCCTCAAAGTTACCCCACTATACTCGACTTACTTAGCCGCCGCTTGTGGTCTGCTATTTCTGTTATCGAAGATGACGCGATTAGAGGAATTGAAGAACGAGTCGCCAAAAGGTTGCTGCTACTTGCTGAATACCAACTTAATCAAGCGATCGATACTCGACCATGCGTTGTCAGGGTAACAAGAGAACATATCGCTAACATGATGGGGCTAACTCGTCAGAGCGTACACAAGATACTAAAACGATTAGAAAGTATCGGGATGCTAGAGCTAAACTATGGCTCAGTAACCATTACCAATCCGAAACGCTTAGAAGAATACTTTAAAGAACTCGAGCAATAGATCCATTCAGCAAACGGTAAGTATTGTCTAACGATAGCTAAAAAACTTATGCATCTAATTGGTCAAGAGCACAACACCATTTGCGCTTAGGCAAGTGGCGCTGTGACACAAAAACCATTGAATTGACTAAGCTATATTCAATTCAGATTTCAACTCACGTTTCAAAATCTTTCCTGTCGCACTCATCGGGAGGTGTTCACGAATTTCGACATAACGAGGATATTTAAACGAGGCTAATTGCTCTTTACCCCACTTTTGTAATGAATCGGCGTCAATGTATTCTTTTGGTTTAAGTACAACGTAAGCTTTTATCTCTTCGCCATACTCTTCATTTGGAATCCCTATCACCGCGACCATTGAAACTGCAGGATGAGTCATGAAAACTTCTTCAATTTCTCTGGGATAAACATTAAATCCACCTCGAATGATCAGATCTTTCATTCTATCGACAATAAATAAATTACCTGAACTGTCAAAGCGGCCCACATCACCAGTATGGAACCAACCATTTTGTAGCGCAGATTCAGTAACTTCTGGACGGTCAAGATATCCCTTCATAACATTATGACCACGCACAACAATCTCACCTTCTTCGCCTATCGGTAGTGCATTGCCTTCAATGTCGATAACTCTTACTTCGACGCCTTGAACCGGTTGACCTACCGAGCCTGGTATACGCTCCTGATCCAAATGATTAAAACATGCAATAGGACTTGTCTCCGACAAGCCGTATCCTTCTAAGATCGGCACATTAAATGTTTCTTCAAAGGTTCGAAAGATTTCGGTTGGCAATGACGCACCACCGCTTACTGCAACACGCAATGACGAGGTATCAAATTGATGCTGCACATGAAGCAGACCGATATACATCGTTGGCACACCAGCAAATATCGTCACCCTATGTTTTTCCACCAGCTCAAGAACATGTTTAGGCTCAAACCTAGGCACTAACACCAATGTTGCCCCGCCCAAAACACTAGCATTTAAGTGGACAGTTTGACCAAATGTATGAAATAAAGGCAAAGTTACTAAGTGAATATCATCGGCCTGGCTGCCCATAATATTTTGTGCCACCAGAGCGTTCATTATGATGTTCTGCTGAGTCAGCTCAGCGCCTTTTGGTAAGCCTGTCGTCCCTGATGTATACAAAATCACACAAGTATCATCCGCATTACGCGGTATATAATCCGGCAACGGTTGGACATCAGCTATAAACGCATTGAGAGTTATTACACCATTCCAATAGCTTTCATCTTGAGATTGAGTCAATACGACGATGCCTTCGCATGTATCGACTTGTTCAAAGGCTTTGACACCCTCTTTTGCCATTGGCAGTTCTTTCGTCCCTTCAAAGCAGAAATAAAACTTCGCTTTTGAATCTTCTAAGTGATACTTAATTTCTCGCGCTTTCAAAAGCACATTTAATGGGACTGCAACCGCGCCAGCTTTTTGTATTGCATAATAAACAAACGCGAAAAAAGGAATGTTTGGGCATGAAATCGCAACGCGGTCACCTGGCTTTACGCCTTTATTGATTAAAGACGCTGCGATCTTGCCGGCGATCGCATCAAACTGCGCATAATTTATCTTTTCAGCGCCACATATCAACGCCGTTTTATCTGGTTTACTCGCAGCATTTCTTTGTAACGCAGCAGCAAGATTCATCATAGTCTCTTCACCTCTTACTTGTCTTTCTCGTCTAATCAGCTCAGGAGCATTAACTAAGCAAGTTATCTCTAACACTGGATCGTCAGCATTTGAGTCTCACTAGTCATTACCATTTAACATTATGTTTACAACGCAATTAGAGCCAAGAATGTAAAGCAATTAACATTTCAGAAGACAAATTAATAAAAGTGTGAGCTTGAAAGAGATGAATTGTTATAAATATCAACCCAAGCCACTAAAAACTCTGACTGCAATAGCAAATACAAAAGCGGTTAAAATTAACAAAAAGAAAACAAATAAAGAAAAATAAACTTGAACAATCCCAAGCGCGACCCTTATAAGAAAAATCAATAGCAAACGTTTGCTATTGAACAAAACTTTATCGTTCGTCAAGAAAATATCGATTAATCCATCAATAATACCTTGCTGCATATTGCCAATTGTAAACGATAAGTGTAAAAAGCAAGGCGAGATAATTATCCGTAAATCCATTTATGGTTAGTGGGTAATTTTAGGATTTTACATTTTATTAGCACAGAGGTTATGGAAGTGTTAAAAGAAAAGAGTTTGCTAAACAACATTGGCGTACAAGTCGTAATCGCCATGATCGTGGGCACAGCCGTTGGTGCCATGATGGGTCATGATGCGACAGTGTTCGCTCCTTTAGGTGCTATCTTTATCAACTTAATCAAAATGTTGGTTATTCCTTTGGTCGCTGTAGCCTTGATTTCTGGCGCCGCTGGTCTTGGGAACAGCCAGTCAGCAGGTAAAGTTGGTGTCGTCACTCTAGGTTATTTTGGTTTAACATCCGCCCTAGCCGTTGCGCTTGCACTATTTATGGGTGAAGTATTCCAACCAGGCATGGGTATCGACGTCTCTGGCGTTGAAGGCATGTTTTCAGCAGAATACGCTTCAAAAGGTGAACTACCTACTTTCTGGGCAACCATCACTGGTATGATCCCAACCAACGTTTTCCAATCACTAAATGAAGCAAACATCCTACAGATCCTCGTTTTCTGTATGTTCTTTGGTATTGCGATTTCTAAGCAAGCAAAAGAACGTCGTGAACCAATCATCAATGGTGTTAACTGCATCGTTGACGCAATGGTTTGGATGATCAACAAAGTAATGATCATTGCACCTATCGGTGTATTTGGTCTGATGGCAGAAGCCGTCGGTACGTTTGGTTTTGGTGCGCTAATGGTGGTGTTTAAACTGTTCGTTGTTTACGTTGCCGCCATCCTAATCTTCGGTTTCATTGTTTACCCAGCAATGGTGCATGTTTTCACGAAGACATCTGCGAAGAAATTCCTGTCTTCAATGAAGAAACCGCAAGCAGTTGCGCTTTCAACAGCGTCTTCTATGGCAACACTGCCTGTCACAATGGACACCTGTGAAAAAGAGCTTGGCGTAAAAAATTCAACTGCATCATTTGTTCTGCCTCTAGGCGCAACGATCAACATGTCAGGTAATGCGATTTACTATGGCTTGGTTGCTATCTTCTTTGCTCAACTGTTCAATATCGATCTAGGCATGGGCGCTTACATTGCAATTATCGTAACGTCTACATTGGGTGCTGTTGGTCAAGCGGGTGTTCCTGGCCCTTCTTTCCTAGTGGTTGCCGTGCTTCTTGCCGCTGGCATTCCAATTGAAGGTCTACCGCTGCTATTCGCTCTTGACCGTATTTTCGATATGATTCGTACAGCACTGAACATCACAGGTGATGCTGCATGTGCAGTTATCGTTGATGCGCTAATTGAAGAAGAAACGGCAGAAGCTGAGCTAAAAAAGCAAGAAGCCTAACCCTTTCTTGAATAGACCAAAAACCGCTCATAATGAGCGGTTTTTTTGTCTTTTCTTGCATTACGTAACTATACAAATAGAAACCGATGGCATAAATTTTTCAAAATGATATAAACCATTACAAAATATAACAAAACGTTAGAACTAGGTTACATCATGAGTCTTGAGCAATCTTTGGGATATCTCACCAAAACAAATTTGCCGATCGAATCAAAGCAGCAGGCACTGGTTGACTCAGTTATTCTTACCCTAACGAAACAAAAACGAGATGCTCTTTTTCAACAGGTTGCTCTGTATCGAATAAAACTGCTTAAATCTCTCTTTCCTAAACACGCATCAAAAAGTCTTTCTGCACTATTTGAGTTAATGGATTATCGAGATTTAGTGCAACATTATCCGACAGGTTTCTCCAAAGAGATTCGTTTACTTGAACAACTTGCCGCAGATTGTTACCCGCATTGGATGGTTTTCTGGTGTCAATGCGAGATCGAAGCAATCAAGCAAAAATATCCTTCAAACGAAGCTGCGATTCCTACTCCGCTTCCGTTTGACGACCACAGCTATACTAGCGTGTTAATTGAAGATATCGCAGATTGCGATCTTGAGGTAATGCTGCCAAATCATGCAGCGTTAATGCCGATTTCCAAAGCGATCACACTGAGTAATCTTGAGCTTTTCGTCCAAACTGAACAATGGTTTGAAATCTTGCCTCTTTTATCACTCTCGCAAAAAGGGCAGCACTTTGCGCTCTTGCTCAAATCGTCATCTTCACCAATCATGGTCTCCTCCGCTTTAGTGCAAGGCTGGCATCAACGAAATAACTGGCTCAGTTACTCACCACAGTTTAGTAACGAACAATGGCAGTTTTGCTTTCCTAATCATGGGTACAGTGTTCTCAATCAACTGGGTATTTTGGAGTGTCGTGCTCTAACTCATGAGCACACTCTTATTGAGTTTGATGCTCAGTTTCAATCTCGTGTAAAGAACAGTGAAGCGGTTTGTGAAGTACTGCGTCTTACGGTGGGAGGCAACATTCAACAAAAGCTGTATTTTTTGTATCTGGCGCAAAAAACTATGATGAGCGAGCTCTATAAAGCAGGCTATAAGCTCGGCTTTACCATTATTGAGCAAGTATTTATGTTAAATTTCTATCAATCTATTGATTTAAGTGCCTACTTTCACTCAGGATACCGCGACATTAACGGTGACGGTACCAAGACATACCGCGGTTTCTGGAATTTAGGTATGATGGTTGAAGCATTTCAAGACATACAATTTCGCGACTACAAACATTGCGTACGAACAAAAAGAATGGATAAAAAGGTGAATGAGCATGCTTGATGTTCATTTGCACGGTCTCTTTTACCCAAAAGCAATGGCATTGTACGCGACTGTACTAATAGTATTCGCTTGGCTACTGTATTACTGCTATCGCCTAAAACAGAAGAGTGAATCAATCTTAGGCTCGCATCACGCGCCTTACATCGCTTATTCCAGCTGTATCATTGTTTGGATAAGCAGCAACGCCTATTTCCATACCGATTTATTGCCAGAATTAGGCTCTGTTGGTGGCATTTTTATGGCTAAGTTAGCGAACTTAGCGTCTTTTTTCGCCTTTGCGTTTGCATTCTATTTTTCTTGCCAGTTAACCGCAGATGTTAAAAAAACAGCGGTCAAAGTCTGGCAAAAAGTCGTCTTTGTCGCACTAGCAACGTATTCACTGTACATCAACTTAGTGCCGAATCTTACTGTCGAAAATGTCACCATTAGTGGTCCAAGCCAGTTCGTCATTGAATTTGGCCCACATACCTCATATTTTTTCATTAGTTTGCTAGCTTTCGTGGTACTAACGCTGCTTAACTTGATTGCCATGCGCGCTAACAGCAGCAAGCTCACGCTAGCAAAAAGCAACTATATGATCGCTGGCATTTTGGTATTCATGTTATCTACGGCAGTGATACACCTTGGAATGACGTATTTCCTTGGCGACTTCTCCCTAACTTGGTTACCACCAGCACTTTCAATCAGCGAAATGTTGTTTGTGGGCTATGCCCTACTTACCTCTCGCTTCTACAGCGCTAAATATCTCACGTACTTAACGGTAAGCGCGCTCTTAGTCTGCGCCATTTTTGTTCTGCCGCTAGGGGCGATATTTATTCCTATCTCTGAAGATAACCAATGGCTTGTTGCGGTACCTTTATGCGCGCTTATCGGTATCACTTGGCACTTGCTTTTTAAGCGAGTCAGTCGTTTCGCTTCGTATTTTATTTATGGGAAACGACACACTCCCGTTCAGCAAATCCTTGGGTTAGAGGAAGAGTTTAAACGCTCAATAGATGATGCTATGCATCAGTTGGCATCGTTACTTAACATACCAAACAACAAGCTACAGCTAGTCACTAGCAATTACACAGAAACGTTTTACGAAGAGTACCTGCCGTCAAGCAAGTCAGTTCTCGTGCTTGATGAGTTGTCTGAAGAAATTGATTATGCCTCCTCTTCTAAAGGGTCTATGAGAAAGCTCTACGAGCGTATGCGCTCAAGCAATACTGCGCTCGTTATGCCTCTCTTCGGTCGTGGAAAGTCTGTTACTCACTTACTAATTTCTTCACATAAAATAGATAATAAGCTGTTTTCTAATGAAGAAATCTCAGCTCTGCAAACGTTATTAGTTCGCATCCAGAGCACCATTGAAGCCGATAGAAAGGTACGCCAAAGCCGTGCGCTGGCTAACTCCATTGCACATGAAATGCGTAACCCTCTCGCTCAAGTACAATTACAATTTGAAGCTTTAAAACAGCATATAGAGTCAAACGCCTCACTGGATATGCTAAAAAGAGAAATTGATAAAGGTGAAGCCGCTATACAACGCGGTCGACAACTTATCGATATTATTTTACGAGAAGTTAGCGACAGCTCACCAGAGCATGAGCCTTTAGCTCTCACTTCCATACATAAAGCCATCGACCAAGCAGTAAGCCGTTATGGTTTTGAAAACGATCAAATAATAGAGAGAATTAACCTGCCACAGGCACACGATTTTGTCGCGAAGTTAAATGAGACCCTGTTTAACTTTGTCATTTTCAATTTGATTCGTAACGCTATCTACTATTTTGATTCTTATCCCGACAGTCAAATTGAGATTCGTACCCAGACGGGGGCTTACGAAAACATTCTGATCTTCCGAGATAGTGGGCCAGGTATAGATCGCAGTATCTTACACAAGATATTTGATGACTTTTTCTCGTATCAAAAAAGCGGAGGCAGTGGCTTAGGTTTGGGCTATTGCCAACGTGTTATGCGCTCCTTCGGAGGACGAATAGAGTGCCAGTCTGAATTGAATGAGTTCACAGAATTCTACTTGTATTTCCCAGTCGTACCAAACGCACCAAAACCAGAGACATTAAGAGCACCGGACTTTGATAGCTGGAAAGCAACTGCATCACATTCTGAAAATCATTCAGCTCAACACGTACAAGTATCTAAAGATGCACCAACAGTGCTCATTGTTGATGACAAAGAGGTGCAACGCACCTTGGTACAGATGTATTTAAAAAGGCTGGGAGTCAACAGCTTACAAGCAAATAATGGAGCCTCTGCGGTAGAACTATTCCACTCTCACAAGATTGATCTCGTTCTTATGGATGTCCAAATGCCGGTAATGAATGGATTTGACGCAAGCCAACGGATTAAGCAAATCACATCCTCCGTTCCAATCATTGCCTTATCTGGTGAGTCTGGAGCTAGAGAGTTGGAGCTAATTTCGAAACTCATGGATGACAGACTCGAAAAGCCCACCACGTTAAATGCACTTCAAGTCGTCATCCAAAGATGGTTACAGAACGAGAATTTTGCACCTTCCAACACTTTTTAATTTGCAAATATAGAATTGGCACTAGATGTGCATTATTGGGGTAAATCGAATTATCCAGAAGGTCAAGCAGGCTGCAAATGAGTAGCGTATGAGCTTGATAAGGAGATCGCCATGTTACTTCATCGACATACATACTACGGCTTGATTCATCATGGAATCAAAACACTGTTACTTGATCGCTTAGGCCACTATACAGAAGAAGAGTATCATCAATATCTGAGCCTGATGACTGGTAAATCCACTTGCTTCACGATGTCTCTCGAAGAGCTAGAAGCAACGGTCGATAACTTACTACGGGAAGGCTATTTAGAAGATGTAAAAACGCTTATTTCCCAATATCAACGTGTTGCTTAAGGTTTAAAACTCTCAACTTTATTGCCGCTTCACGCGGCAATTTTTATTCTTTCCATTTGCTGTTTCGACGTGGAAGAAGCTTGCGGGCTGTACGATATACTAAGCGTTACTATTCTTACCTTAACTTCCCCAGTATTCACATCTTGTCAGATTCCGTTAGACTGTCTTCAATTCAACAATTAGGTAGATTTTGCCATCATGAAGCAGATCCTAGACTTTATACCACTCATCGTTTTCTTCGCTTTATACAAGCTGTACGACATCTATGTGGCGACAGGTGCACTGATCGCAGCAACAGGCATTCAGCTTGTCGTCACCTATGCGCTGTATAAGAAAGTCGAAAAGATGCAGCTAATAACATTTGTTATCGTCACTATCTTCGGCGGCATGACCCTTTTCTTCCACGACGACAATTTTATAAAGTGGAAAGTCACCATCATTTACGCGATTCTGGCGATTGGCTTAGCAGTGAGCCACGCATTGGGAAAATCAGCCATCAAAGGTATGCTAGGCAAGGAAATTACGTTACCTGACGCTGTTTGGGCAAAGATTAACTGGGCTTGGGTTGGCTTCTTCTCATTCTTCGCTGGCCTAAACATTTATATTGCTTACGAATTGCCGTTGGATGTTTGGGTTAACTTCAAAGTATTTGGAATGTTGATCGCGACATTTGCCTACATGATTGCGACTGGCTTTTACATTTATAAACACATGCCAAAAGAACAAAAAAATAACTCATCCGATGTGTCCACTGATGATTAAAAACTCAGTTTTGCTATAATCCGCGACTTCACAGCGACCTTAGGGTCGCTGTTTTGCTCCATGTATCAGTAAACCGCTCAAACAACGTACCGTTTTCAGACCATTCTTGCTGCTGTAAACCAACTTTCTCTGGTCCGGTATCTGCGGTTTTTTAAGGACCTTTGGTTCTAGGTATTTACTATGTTGGCGTTTAGTTTGAGCGCCTTTAAGATTTAGGATGTCACAATGAGTCAAGAAATTAGCTCTCCGAAAGGTCAAATGCTGCTTCGTACCCTTGCAATGCCTGCAGATACAAACGCCAATGGCGATATTTTTGGCGGTTGGATAATGTCTCAGCTCGACTTAGCGGGCGCGATTCTGGCAAAAGAGATCTCTTGTGGTCGCGTTGTCACCGTTTCGGTATCAAGCATTACGTTCAAAAAACCTGTTGGTGTGGGCGATGTCGTATGCTGCTACGGCGAATGCACTAAGATCGGCCGCACATCCATGAGTGTCGATTTGGAAGTATGGGTCAAACCCGTCAAAGCTCACGGTGTTGGCGAACGCTTCATGGTTTGTGATGCGACCTTCAACTACGTAGCCATTGACAGTGAAGGTAAACCACGTCCGGTTCAGAATTAGTCAACCTACAACGCTAACAGTTAGAAAGGATCTCACATTTTCTGTTGTTCACTTGTGAGAGACACAAAAAAGGCGTTAAATTAACACTTTACCCTACCAATTAAGGAACTATGCTATGTGGTATGTCATCTTTTCACAGGACGTTGAGAACTCGTTGGAAAAACGCATGAGCGTTCGCCCACAACACTTGGATCGCTTACAAAAGTTACAAGACGAAGGTCGCCTTCTTACAGCTGGTCCGATGCCTGCGATAGATTCTGACAATCCTGGAGAAGCTGGATTTACGGGCTCAACTGTCATCGCTGAATTCGCCTCGCTAGAGGATGCTAAAGCGTGGGCAGAAGCCGATCCTTACGTAGCGGCTGGTGTTTACGATAATGTAATCGTGAAACCGTTCAAAAAAGTGTTTTAATTTATGAAAAAATTACTGTGTCTTTTCTTGGTATTTGGTGCTCTGGCTGGCTGTTCATCAACCGATGATAATCAGCGGCAACTTGAGCTTATGGCATCAAACCGAGCAGGAGTTTTGTCTGCGGGCCTCCCTTTAGAGTACGGTCCACTGCAAATAATGCGTGTCTCATCCAACAAGAATGTTGTAGAGATGATGATGATTTATAACGATGGCGCACTCGGTGCAAAGCCGTTAAATCAAGTACTGAATACCAGTATCTATACCTACTGCAGCAACCCAGAAGTTCGCAAGCAAATTGATATGGGCTTGATGTATCGTATTAAGGTACGTAATTCTCGCGGTCAGTTGATGGCAGATGAGTTGGTTTCCGCACAAACTTGTACTCAGGTGAAGTAGCTACAGTAATTTTTGTTGCTTTCGGCATGAGACGATGATTCGCTATTATTGGATAATCTGAAAACGAAAGTTAACAATTAAGAATAGAAAAACGGAGACCACAGTCTCCGTTTTTATTTGCTGTAACGATGTGTTACGCCAGCTCAGCACGGAGCTTCTTCGCCGCTGAAACCAGATTTGCCAATGCGGCTTCTGTCTCCTTCCAGTTTCGTGTTTTCAGACCACAATCTGGGTTTACCCACAAACGTTGAGCCGGAATTTTTTCTGCCGCTTTCTTGATTAAACCTTCAATCCATTCTTCCGTAGGAATGTTTGGTGAGTGAATGTCATAAACACCAGGGCCAATTTCGTTCGGGTAATTGAACTCTTCAAATGCTTTCAGCAGCTCCATATTTGAGCGAGATGTTTCAATGGTAATGACGTCCGCATCGAGTGCCGCAACCGAATCAATGATTTCATTGAACTCGCTGTAACACATATGAGTGTGAATCTGAGTTTCTGGTTTTGCACTTGCCGCAGAGACCTTAAACGCATTTACGGCCCATTCTAAGTACGCTTTGTGATCGCGTTTTTTGAGTGGTAAACCTTCTCGAATGGCTGGCTCGTCAATTTGAATGATATTGATGCCTGCATCTTGCAGGTCAGACACCTCATCACGTAGTGCCAAAGCAAGTTGCTGCGCAATTTCTTGACGTGTGATGTCTTCACGTGGGAACGTCCAACATAAAATCGTTACTGGTCCAGTCAACATGCCTTTCATCTGTTTGCTGGTTAGCGATTGTGCGTACGTCGACCATTCAACTGTGATCGGTTTTTCACGTTCAATGTCAGCAACTACAATGGCAGGTTTCACACAGCGAGAACCATAACTCTGTACCCAACCAAATTTGGTCGTTTGAAAACCCGCCAAGTTCTCAGCGAAGTATTCCACCATGTCGTTACGCTCTGCTTCACCATGAACTAGCACATCTAGGTCGAGCGCCTCTTGACGTTTTACTGCGTCAGCAATATGTCCTTTAAGTGCTTGGATATATTCAGACTCAGATAATTGACCTGTACGATAAGCGCTGCGCTGCACCCGGATTTCACCCGTTTGAGGAAAAGAGCCGATTGTCGTTGTTGGCAACAGAGGCAAGCCCAATACTTCAGCTTGATGCGCAGCACGCTCCGCGTAAGGTGCGCTGCGCTCGGCAAGTGACGCAGTAATACTGTTTAAACGTGCTTGAACTTGTGGCTTATTCACATGCGTTGCCGTTTTACGTGCTTTGATTGGCTGGCTGTAGGTATCACAAGCGAGAATCGCATCTTGATCACCATCGAGTGCGCGGCCAAGCAAGGCGACTTCTGTTACTTTTTGTTTTGCGAACGCAAACCAGCTTTTCACTTCCTCACTGAGTTCTGTTTCCTGTTCCAGATCAACCGGGCTATGTAGCAAAGAGCATGAGCTCGCAACCCAAAGGTTGTCGCCCAGTTTTTCTTTTACTGGCTGTAGACGTTCAAGTTGCGCACTCAAATCCGAGCGCCACACGTTACGACCGTTGACCACGCCAGCAGACAGCACCCACCCCTCCGGTAGTTTGGCAACCACGTCGTCAAGCTGCTGAGGCGCGGCAGATAAATCGATATGTAAACCATCCACTGGTAGCTTTACAATTTTGTCTAGCGTATCGCTTACGGAGTCAAAGTACGTCGTTAGCAGCACTTTTACATCGCTTCGAATCACTTGGTAGGCTAGCTTAAACGAATCAGCCCATTTGCTTTCTAGCTCCAGTGACAAAATTGGCTCATCAATCTGAACCCACTCAACACCTTGACTTGCTAGCTTTGCCAAAATAGCTTGGTAAGCAGTAAGTAAGCGTGGTAGCAGGGTTAAGCGGTCAAACCCTTCTTCGACCTCTTTGCCCAAGTAAAGGTAACTGACTGGGCCAAGCAAAACAGGCTTCACTTGGTGGCCAGCTTGAAGCGCTTCGTTGACTTCTTCAAACAGTTGCGGCCAGCTCACTTCAAACGTATCGTCCTTGCTGAACTCAGGGACAATGTAATGGTAGTTTGTGTTGAACCATTTGGTCATATCCGATGCCGCAGCGCCCGCACAGCTGCAACCCGCCTGAGATTGACCGCGACCCACTTTAAACAACGTATCCAGGTTAGGGAAACCATCAGCGTGACGCTTTGGCACATGACCCAATAGCAACGTGGTCGTCAGTACATGATCGTACCAAGCGAAGTCGCCAGCGGTGGCAAAACTCAGACCAGCATCCGTTTGTGTTTGCCAGTTTTTGGCGCGTAGATCTGCCCCAACCTTTTTAAGCTCAGCTTGTTCAATTTCTCCTCGCCAGTATTTCTCCTGAGCGAATTTTAATTCTCTTTTTTCACCGATACGTGGATAACCTAATATGTGAGTCGTTGTCGCCATGTCCCTATTCCTTTCTCAATTTTGTTCAATTTGTTTGGATCAGAGCATCTTTCGGTAAAGATTAAGATGTCTGGATGGCTAAACTATCGCTCTCATCTTATATTAGAACAACGTCCATTTATTCAACTTGTTTATTAAAAAAATTCATCATGAAGCGACATGATTCGCAAATAAAAACAACAAATAGACGTCTAGACGTTTACATATCCATTTTTTGTCGTTAAGTTATTTACACGATTGCTATTCTGTTCATAGCGAGCAACAAAGGATGAAAGGAATTCATGATAGAGCTAAAACATTTGCGGACACTCACTTCGCTTCGAGACACTGGCTCTCTAACGGCGACAGCGACCGCTTTGCATCTCACTCAGTCGGCACTGTCTCATCAGATCAAAGATTTGGAGGCGCGAATTGGAGGGCAACTGTTCCTGAGAAAGACTCGTCCGGTGAAGTTCACTTCAGAGGGAGAAATCCTATTGCGTCTTGCAGAAGATATCCTTCCGAAACTCGCAAGAGCAGAAAATGATTTAGCGAGCTTGAAAGAGGACGTCAATGGCCGATTACATATGGCCATTGAATGTCACTCTTGCTTCCAATGGCTAATGCCTGCACTTAGGGAGTACCAACTTGCTTGGCCTAGCGTAACATTGGACTTTTCCTCTGGTTTTGGCTTTGAACCACTCCCAGCTCTATTGGCAGGCGAACTCGATCTCGTTATTACTTCCGATATCCAACCTCGATCTGAAGTCCACTACGAGCCTCTATTCGACTTTGAAATGCGTTTAATTACCGCAACCAACCACCCATTGGCGGAAAAAGAAATTATTGAGCCGCAAGATCTCGCAGATCAAACCATGCTCTCTTATCCGGTTCAAAAACAAAGGCTAGACGTCGTAAAACACTTTCTTCAGCCAGCAGGAATAGAACCTGCGAAATGGAAGCAAGCCGACAACACTCTCATGTTAGTTCAGATGGTCTCTGCTGGATTAGGGGTGGCGGCACTACCCAATTGGGCGATTTCTGAATTTTCTCGCCAAGGTCTTATTACCAGTAAACCTTTCGGCCAAGGCTTATGGCGTCGCTTGTTTGCTGCAACGCGTCACTCTGAGAAAGAAAAGCGTTACTTACAAGCTTTTTTCGCAACCGCGAGGCTACAATGTAAAAGCCACCTTGACGGAATCAAGGTGGCTTAAAAGATTTGGGTTATGAAAGGCTTAGCGTTGATATGCTTTAAATTGGTTAGTCAATGGATCGTACTGATAACCGAGCATATCAAGCTTGCCGACTACGGACTCTACATCCATCTCATACACTGATACTAACTCGTCAAAACTGTCGCACTCTAAACGTAGCTTTTCGTTGACGATACCTAGCAAAATAGTGCTGTCCAGATTACCTACATTGCTTAAATCCATCGCGACTCTCCTCTTCGACAAGGTATATAAACAAGCGTAGTAGTAATCACGCGAATTTAAAGTGAGTGAGATCTAAAACGTGATCACCTTATACCCAAGCATCAAGAAAGCACTTGGATATAAGCCGTCTAGCTTTGTCTTTAGAGTAGAGGTTAAGCCGCGAGAGAGAATAAACCTTGGAGGCTCGTCATCGACGCGAGTGCTAGCAACAAGGCTACGCTCAGTTGCACCTTTTCTGGTTTCTTATGCGTAAAAATATGCCAACACCACACAATAATTGAAGAAATTAGCATAGCTAAAGACAGCAAGATCGGCTGTGTTGCAGCGTTTAGTGTGGCTTCATTTAACTGGTAAGAAGCAAACAACGTTGCGATGACTAATAGCATTCCAGACACAATGCCAGTAACTGGTAAAATGCGGTGAAATGCCTGTAATCTGCTGCGAGCTATCGTAAGTAGCAATTGAGAAAATGACGCCCCAAGGAAAAATATCATTAGCGCCATCGCTATCGATGCTGGCCAGCTTGATTGCTCAAATACCTGAATACTTACATACGCAAAGGCCAAACCATTCGCTAAATGCATCGCCCATAGTGGCCCTTTTTCACGCGTTTTCTTGGTTTGAACCTGAGAATAGAAGTAGAAAATAGCAAACACGATCATAAATGCTTCAATGCGAAGTGACGCAACAGCGAGCCACAATACAGCTACTGCTGGCAACATTTTATGAAGACGTCCTCGCTGACCAGGACAAATATCGCCCTTTATTAGAAGCAAAGTCAGTAGCGCTTGTGCGCCAAATAGCATCGGAGGGAAAGTAACCAGCAATTGTTGAATCATGTTGAATGCACGCTCAAAAGTCATTTTGGGGGGCGATAATATCAAATCAACTATCGCCAAACCACCGAAAGTCGGCCCCCAAATGAGCTAAAACGGTAAGACAATTTTATTCACAGAGAAGCAAGATACTTCAACGCGTCTTCCTGCGTTAAAACTCCACGGTACTCTTCTTTGGTATTACACAGTACCCAAGGGAAACGAATGCCGGTTTTAACCAACTCTCGAATAACAGAGACAGGTAAATCCTCATCAACCAACACAAATTCGGTGCTCATTATCTGATTAACAGGACGTTTCCAAATTCGGCTTTCTCGTTCAGTTTCTCGCTCTGTTCCCATCGAAGGCGTTAGGTGTAAATTCACCGTCTCTTTCGTAATTAACCCAACACAACGATTTTCATTGAGAACAACTAAAGGCGAGCTTGGATTCAAATTCATGTACTCCACTGCCAAGGAGAGCGGTTCTCCAGGGTCCATAGACCTGACTTGTTCATGGCTCACAGATTGCAACACATCACTTTGCTTAGACTCAATCGCGATGTCAGAGAACAGATGCTCATAACTGTCCGCTTTATCCATCAAATCGACAGGCACGGCAGCAGAAAATAGAAAGCCCTGCATGTAATCGACACCGATTTCTGCCAATACTTGAAGTTCTTGCTTAGATTCCACGCCTTCAGCAACCACTTTTACATTCATTTGCTGTGCAAGCTCGGTGACCATTTTCACAATGTTATAGCTGGTGCTCCCTTTATGAATGTTCTTAACGAATTTTCGGTCTATTTTCAGTAAATCAAACTGCCCTTTTTCTAGATAAGAAAAAGAAGAATACCCAGTACCGAAGTCATCAATCGCGATCTCAATGCCCTCTTTCCGCACTTCCTCTAGAGCTCGAGTATGCTCCTCATCTTGTTCAAAATACGCGGTTTCTGTTAGCTCGATAGTTACTCGCTTAGGGTCTACACCACTGGCTTTAATCAAATCATGCGACCGCTGAAGGATCTGAAGAGAATCCAATTTCGTATTGAGGGAGCGATTGATGGTCACGCCCACTTCCTCGCCATAAATTTCTTGTAAGCGCGGAAAGTGCTTCAACGCAGCTTGGCAGACCACATCATCAAGTGCCGCTATGAGTTCTAGATCTTCAATAATAGCGATCATCTTTTGCGTACAATACGCATCATTTTCATCATAGAAGCGTGCGAGAGCCTCGAACTTAACCACGCTTCCGGTTTGAACGTCGATAATCGGTTGAAAGTAAACGTCCACTAGCCCACTCTCTATTTGCGCCTCCAAAAACGCCTCGAGATGTTGGCGCTTCACTAATTCAGAGTGAAGTTCACTGTCGTAAAAGTTGAAATAGCTGCCTTCACCGGAAATAGAGGACAACATTGCTTGCGCTGCATGTGCTAGCGCTTGTCTTGGTCGGTTCGTATCATAGCCAAGGATTGACACACCAGTTTGGCCTTTAACGATAGTGGCATGCATTTTTGTGCCCATTTCATTTCTAAGCTCATTAAAGAACCCTTTCATGGCAATTTGGATCAAACGAACCGGGCTCAACCATTGACAATGAGGGGTCTGCAAGCATACGACAAACACATCCCGAGATAACTGCCCCGCAATACTGGTGTAGCGACTTCGCATAATAAAATCTGCAAAACCTAATTGCTGTTCAAGCAAGTATCTCTCCGAAAACTTGGGTCTTAGTGTCATAACAATGTTGAGTTCTTTATTTCTGCTTTCATTCGCTAAGGTAGCTAATTGGAGTTCAAATTCTTTCCTCGTCGGTAAAAAGGCAGCCCAATCATGCTGTTGTTCACAACGATTTTTCATCCACAACAACGAAGCAGAAATATCCGTAGAAAATCCGAGATAAAGAATTCGTCCAGAGTGAAACGTAAGTCGGTAAATACAAAGATGATGAGCTTGGTTGCTACCGTTTGCTGTTTTGCTCAGCAAGTTACCACACCAACATCCTTCATCATTAATTTGCTGCCACAGCTGATCATAAAACGCTTGGCTATGGTGAGAGGTACTGAATATATGAGTTTTAAGCCCAACCAGATCTCGGTTTTGATAGCCCATTTGTAACTCAAAGGCACGGTTACAACCTAAGATGCGCGTATCTTCATCGGCAACTAAAACGCCTACATTTGGCAAATCAAAAATCGTTTCGAGAATTTTCGCTAACTCCTCGCAACCAGTGATTGTTAATTGTGGAATGATAGTGCCTTGGATAATGCGCTTATTGAGCCTTTCAAAACTAATAGTAACGTGCACTAAGTTAACGTTTTTTAGCATCATGCAACAAGAAAACCGCCCCCGTCCGCCAAAGAGTTCCACTTCTAGAATTCGTTGTTTTAGCGTTTCTTGTTGCCCCATCAGCATATGATCAAACAAGTTATTTAGGCTGGTTACTGGCGTACTTATCCCAAATGCCTTTGCCATTCCTTGCTGATCACATTCGAACTCGCGAGTATCAATATCGTAAGACCACTCTATAACAGGAGTTAGACTGGAAGTCGTTTGCATTTTTGGATGCACTGTTGTCGTAGATTCACTCATACCCTAGCCCCTTTTTTGTAATTAGCCCAAGGCTCAAAATTCACAGTCAATTCGCGACATTCCAGTTGGGACCTGCCGATCCTCTTTATAGATGGATTGTGTCAACGATAAGCCTATCGACTTAGAACTATTTCCAGAGCAGCTCAGCCTTTTGCATTTAATATGCACTAATTTGATTATAGGCTTTACCCCACATAAGCACACCATTGCTTATGCTTTGTATTAAGATTGCGACATTTTTCATGAACCGATCTATAACCATGAGGCTTTCAAGGTGAAATTAGACAGAAAATCGCCGATAGAGCATTGATATTTTTACAAACCAAATAAAACTCGATGAACTAAGCTTGAATAGATGAGTTTGTTATAGATACCTGATAATCAAATCGCTATAATTCGCGCTCCCTGGAACAGAGAGCAAAATATGACCAATAACATCACTCCTATTCATGAGTACAAAAAATACTGGGCAGAGTGTTTTGGTACGGCACCTTTCTTGCCGACCAGTCGCAAAGAAATGGATGCCCTAGGATGGGATAGCTGTGACATTATCATTGTAACCGGTGACGCTTATGTGGATCACCCAAGCTTTGGTATGGCTATCATTGGCCGCCTGCTAGAAGCACAAGGTTTCCGTGTCGGTATCATTGCTCAACCAGAATGGCAAAATAAAGATGCGTTCATGCAACTTGGTAAGCCAAATCTGTTCTTCGGGATCACTGCGGGTAACATGGACTCCATGATCAACCGTTACACCGCGGATAAAAAACTTCGTCACGATGACGCGTACACACCGAATAACGAAGGTGGTAAACGCCCAGACCGCGCGACTTTGGTTTACTCTCAGCGTTGTCGTGAGGCTTACAAAGAAGTACCTATTGTTTTAGGTGGTATCGAAGCCAGCCTACGCCGTGTGGCACACTACGATTACTGGTCAGATAAAGTTCGTCGTTCAGTACTGTTTGATGCAAAAGCAGACATCCTACTTTTTGGTAACGCAGAACGCGCACTTGTCGAAGTAGCACATCGCATCGCAAACGGCGAAGACATCAGCACCATGACCAATATTCGTGGTACTGCTGTGAACTTGCCAGCGGCGCCAGAAGGCTACACGGTTATTGATTCTTCTCGCATTGAAAAACCTCGTAAAGAAGCGTTCGTACCAAAGAACCCATACGAAGTAGAAACTCAGTGTGAAACTAAAAAAGACGAGCCAGTTGCACAACCAATCACGATTCGCCCATCACGCCACGATGCTGCGACGACTGCGGTCCGTTTACCTTCGTTTGAAAAGCTAAGAAACGATCGCATTCTTTATGCACATGCAAGCCGTGTATTGCATTTAGAAACGAACCCGTACTCTGGTCGAGCGTTACTTCAAAGCCATGGTGATCGTGAACTTTGGGTAAACCAAGCTCCAATTCCATTGACGACCGAAGAGATGGACTTTGTGTTTGGCCTGCCTTACGCGCGTGTCCCTCACCCTATGTACGGCAAAGCAAAAATTCCTGCGTACGACATGATCAAGACGTCTGTAAACATCATGCGTGGTTGCTTTGGTGGCTGCTCTTTCTGTTCGATTACCGAGCATGAAGGTCGAATCATTCAAAACCGTTCGAAAGAGTCTATCATCAACGAGATTGAAGAAATTCGCGACAAAGTTCCAGGCTTTACCGGCACAATTTCCGATCTTGGTGGCCCGACTGCAAACATGTACCGCCTGGGCTGTAAAGATCCAAAAGCGGAAGCGAACTGTCGTCGTCCTTCTTGTGTATTCCCGGGCATCTGTAACAAGCTAAACACAGACCACAAACACACGATCGATTTATACCGTGAAGCGCGTAAAGTTGAAGGCGTGAAGAAAGTGATGGTTGCATCTGGCGTACGTTACGACCTTGCGATTGAATCACCAGAATACGTGAAAGAGCTCGTGACTCACCACGTAGGCGGTTACTTGAAGATTGCACCGGAACATACAGAGAAAGGTCCTCTTGATCTGATGATGAAGCCAGGCATGGGTACGTACGATCGCTTTAAAGAGATGTTCGAGAAATACAGTGCAGAAGCAGGCAAGAAGCAGTACTTAATCCCTTATTTTATCTCTGCGCACCCAGGCACAGAAGACGAAGACATGCTGAACCTTGCTCTGTGGCTGAAAAAGAACAACTTCGAATGTGACCAAGTACAAAACTTCTACCCTTCGCCAATGTGTAACGCAACGTCGATGTACTACTCAGAGACAAACCCTCTGAAACGCGTGAAGTACAAAAAACGTGAAGATGTACCTGTAGCAAAAGGTGAACGTCAACGTCGCCTGCATAAAGCGCTGTTGCGTTATCACGATCCAGCAAACTGGCCAATGATCCGTGAAGCCCTAGTCAGTATGGGTAAAAAACATTTGATCGGTGACAAACAAGGCTGTCTCGTTCCTGCGGAAGACATTGAAGCACAAACACCTGCGCAACGTCGTAAATCTGGTCGTCACGGGGCAAACCGCTTTGCAACCAAACATACCAAAAACCAACCAGGCTTCGGTGGTCATTTGAACAAACGTTCTGAAGGCGGTTCAAAAGATGGTAAACCATCTGGCAACCGTAACGGTTCGGGTAAAGCTACAGGTGGTCAACGCCCTGCAAGCAACGGCCAACGTCCTAGCGGCAACGGTGCAAACCGCCCGGCAGGTAGCAAGCCGCAAGGCCAAGGTCGCCCACAAGGACAAAGCAAACCAGCTGGTCAACGTAAACCAAAGCGTCGCTAACTCTTTAGCACTTAAATACTAGAAAGGGCTCCAGAGGTAACTCTGGAGCCCTTTTGTTTTGTCGGCTCATTGAGGCATCACTCACAACTAAAACTTTGATTCAATCAATACAAAAAATGGTAAACACCAACCAACTTATTGGAAAAACAAACAATTATTTGATTGACGCAAAACCATAAAAATCTAACTCATTGATTTTTAATTGCTTTATTTTGGTGCGATATTTGCGTAATAGAATAAAACTCTTAAACATGGGCTAACGATGAATAATCCACTTCCCCCAAAAACTTCTATGTTCTGGTATGACAACAGCTATACCTATGAGGAGGCCGTTCAGGCATTTGAAAGCGATGGTACACTGAAATCGCTGAATATCGTTCCAACCACGGAATCCGATGATCTTGCTGGCTCACCCCCAGAGCGCAGTATGTTTTGGGAGGGAGAAACAAAAAAAATCGATCCGCCACCGCCGTCTGAACCAGAGCCTCTCAATTTAAAAACTGAGAAGGAAGCAACGGAAGCATCACCTGCGCACTTTATCCCAATCCGCTATGCCATCGATCAGCTAGAAACAGAAGAGACACAACCTTTTGGTTTGCCTGAAGAATGGAAAGGCCAAGGCCCAGCCAAACTCAATACCGTTGGTTACACCCTGCGTCAACTGCGCGACGGTTGGCTGTATGTCTATGATGCAATCAACAAAAGCTTAGACGAATACGAAATCAAAGGAACGCAATTCACGCTCTATAAGTTGGGAGAATCAGAAAGCCCAAAATCAGAGCAGCGTGGGACACCACAAGATGCAAAGGCCTTCCTTACTTACGTCAACGGAAGCGTACTATCGATTTGCTTCTCTGAGCACCGCTGGACATGGCACACGTTCATGCGCGTACTTAACAATCCGAGTAATCATATCGATCGCATGCAAACCATTGTTCTGTCCTCAAACGAGAATCAGCACAACATTGCACCAATAGATAAGTTAACCCAAGTCGCTGATATTGAATCTTCTGCCGTCGATGATGGTCGCTTTGCGGATTCTGGCATCGCCACCAAAGCAGATGAAGATGGTTCTGTCTTTAAACCTGTCGCAGTCGAAAGCGATTTAACCTCTGCGATTCCAGAAGAAGAATCAGGCTACTTCGTCGCGATAAAAGATTACGCCGCAGACATTCAAGATATGTCACTGCATTTTGTTGGTGCCGCAAGCCCTTACCGCCTTTTCACTGACCAGTTTTCAAACCAGTGGAACTTGATGCAGACCGCCATGCAACTGTGTATGTTTGGTGCAAGTGACGAGATAGACATGCCAGCTAGCGTTAAGCGTAACGGCGAAGAGCTGTCGTTTTATACCGACATGGCTGACTATTATGACTCCTCTCACCAACTTGATTTGGCAGAGCAGAACAAAAGCTCAGTTCAGTCCGGCTATCCTGCTAAATTTTCCGCTGGAGCGATTGAATCACACCAACATACCCAAAGTGACATTGCTAAAGCGATACAGGACAAATATCGAATTTCTGCGAGCCGTTTTGGTAAATACGAACAATGGATAGCGACTGAACGCTGGCGTCAGCAGCTCAACTGGAAGCAAATGCTGAGCGAGATGCAAGAGCTGTCAGAACAAAAAGAAACCATGCTAGCCCAAGTGGTTTCGGTCAAACGCGACTTTATTGCTGTAATGGAATCTTTGACACCTCATCATCTTGAGAGAACCTTCGACCTATACAGCGAAGACACGCAGTACAGCTTGTATCAACTGCACAAGCAAGCCGTTGAGTCATTTACTCTGGTGATGCAAGAAGAAGACCGACAGTGGGCTGAAAGCCAATGGGAAAAACCAACCAGTTTACTTGCTCTCTATGCCTCAGGGTTTAGTCGTAGTTTATTTAAAGTGATGGAGAAGAATATTACAGAGGCGCTTGATGAACAGTCGATCGTCTCAGACAATCCTGAACCTGATAATCAGTTGATGGACCAGATATCTGATACAAGCAACCGCGTGAATATGTACTCTAAGATCATGGACTTTGTTTCCAACCCAAACACTGCGGAAACAGCCTTTCTCAAAGATATCGCCAAAGGTTTCCAAGAGCTGGATATTATTTTTAAATCTGCAATAGGTGCGCTTGCAAAAGGCGTTGTAGAGTTTGGTGTTAGCATGACCTCACAAGTATCAATTTCGCTGATGCCTGTTTTCGCTAAACCTCTGAACCGTCATAGCTATTATTTATTTGCCGTTATTGCAGAACATATGGCACACAATATGCCCGTAACAATAAAAGAAGGTTACGCTCACGATTTTAAAAAATGGAAAACACGCGTAAATGATTATCTGATTAAGCTCGAAAAAAACGATGCAATCATTGCTGACTTCCAGAAAAATAACCGCAAAGCTGACTCTAAATACACAACAGCTTTAAAAAATAAAAAGACTATTAAGAAGGCTCTCGCTGTAGCTACATTGGAGTACCCGCAGTACATTGAGTTACCTGATGATCTACCTCAAAGAACCATCGAGCTTAGAACGCGGATCGTGATGAATAAGCTCAATGATTTGAATAAACTGTTCGAGAATGCCGGTGGTCTAGGCTTTCTGGCATTAATATTTAACTGCATCGCGCTTGGTGATGCCATGAGCAGTATTCAAGACACGGGGTTAATGTCCTCAGATGAATTTTTGGATATCCAGCAAAAGTTATTTTACACAGTCAACGCTTGGACAGGTGTTCGTACAGGTAAGTTATGGGAGAAAGTGAAGGGTGAACCTAGGTTAAGGTCACATTCATATAAAGCATTAAAAGAGTTAGTAAATAATAATGCCCGTGGTTTTGATAACTTGATCCTTGATGACTTAAAGGTATTCAATAAATGGCTAGCTGTGACCGGAGTTATTGGAGCTCTTGCTTCGGGTATAGAGGCCTATCGTTCATGGAAGAACATAGACGGTTTACATGGGAGCGCAAGAGTTGTCGAATACTTCAACTTTGCATCTTTAGTTGGATTGACAATTGTAGGTGGGTTTCAAGCTATCGGTGGATTAACTGGGATTTGGTCTGCAAATATTCTGTTTGGAGGTCCGATCATGTTTGTCATTATGGGCCTTACTGCAGTTTACCTTCTTAGTAATCATATAATGAGTAAACTTAAACAAGATGATTATCAAAAGTGGTTAGATAAACTTCCTTGGGGCTATCACCCAGATAAAGCCCTGTGGAGTCAATCCTCAAGCTTGGTAGAGAGAGAAAAGCATAATTCTTCTTTAGTGCAAGAGGCTCTTTTTGAGTTAAAAACCATAATGGATAAACCTTTGATCTGCCAAATACCATTGATGCGTACCGTTCCGAATTCAACAACACAGTATCCGGCAGCAAAACAAGAATTGTTTGGTATTGAGCTACATATCCAAGTTCCCACCAATACAGCAAGAGATGGAATAAAACTTCGGACAAATACTTCTGTAACAGAGGGAGGACTGGGGTCGGGAGCTTGGCACACTGGAGTAGATCTAGAAACGTTGGATAGTTCAACAGATTCCTCAGATTCTCAAAGTGTCTATAAATTGACTTTACCAATGAAAGACTCGGCTAAATATTTAGCATTTGAGATAGAATACATTCTTGATGAGAAGAGCGAATTTAACCGTAAGTACTGGTTCCAAAATAATGCAAAACAGCGTGCAACTTATACAGCAATTTCAGACAATACCAAACAAGCAACGATCAGAAGTTCATTATCTTCGATTAATAGTGAACTTAGCTTACAGGAGTAACCTTTGGCTTATTTACCTTTCTATATTACCCCAGAAGAATTTTCAGCATACCAAGAAGAGCAGGAGCAAAAAATTCTTAACGGGATGAATCTGACAGTCTGGCATAAGCACGATATTGAAGAGCCTTTTCGATACTTATACCTATCAATTGCTATAGCTGCTGTCAGTCCATTATTTTTCCTTACCTATTTCCTACATGATAGTAGTGAAATGATCTTAACTTACATTTTATCGGGGCTGACGATAATCATGTCTGGTGTGTCTTATCTGACATTTGGTTTGGACAATCGGTATGATTACACCTTCTCCGATCGCGGGTTAGTCATAAAAAAACGACGTAATTTACCGAATTGGGTAAACTCCGCGGCTCAAGTCATGGGCTGGATTGGAGCAATAGTTTGTGTCGTGATGGTTGGAGTTGCTGGACCGATGGTTCTTGTCGGAGCCGGTGGCTTTATATTGGTTTCATTTGGTATGCTTAAACGCAAGCCTGATGAACCAACAGAAGTAAGAATCGGAGAACGTGAAGACTGGCTCTTTGCTGATTACAATAAGAAAAGAAAAGTAATTAAGTTCTTTTTTAAGCATGACACATGCGAATATATTAATATAGAACATACTAAGATTTCACGCTTACACAACCGATTCCACTATTACGTATTTTTCAAAACCGTGTCTGACTTAGAGTCTATGGTCAATCAGCTAGCCACGGAATATAAGCTTGACTGTACAGAAGTCGCCGACCACAAAAAGCTATTTGAAGCTAAGCCAGAGGCTAGAATGTTTGGTACGCCAGTTTGTTATAAAGAATATCAAACCGATGAGGTATTTGATTTAAGGGCGTCAAATGCCCCGCTCCCAGAGCGAGAGTACCTATATAACGGCAAGTGGCAAACCGAGTCTGAAATCGAACAATCAAAATCTGAACTAACGGCAGCCAAGGTATAAACCTTGGCTTGTTTACCTTTTTACATCCCCCCATGAAAAGCTTTAGGTTTACTCTGATGTACAAAAAGAAAAATTGGTTCAGATAACGAATTTTTAACTCGAGGATAGGATAGTAAGCCCGAACCTTTCTATCCTCAACTAAACACCCATTTTGCACTGAGTAAATAGTTACTCACCATGCCTGCCAATATACCTAAGATCAAAGCCAAATAGACCATCAACCCTTGCGTTCCTAGCGCGAGCGTTACGCCTTTGAACACAATAAAGTTCGGCAAAGCACTGATACAAGCACTCGCCATAAATTTTTGCCATTGAGCGAAAGGGTTGGTTTTTTCTGCTTGAGAGAAAGTCAGCCAGCGATTGCCAAGCCAAGTCGTGGTTGCCGCAAACAAAAATGCAATCCCACGAGCCAGCATCAGCTCCAGACCAAACCAATGGAACAACACAGAAAAGATAAGGGTGTCGACCATAAAGCCGACACCACCTACTAGAGCAAACCTTGTTAACGAAGCAAACCTTTCCAGCGAAGCAAATTTTGGTAATTTGCCCATTCCGCTATCCAACCACACAGGTGTAGAGTGAGCGTTTCGATTTTGCTGTGAACTCGTTGGTACAACTCAACGCATTTTCATGAATCATGCTATCCACTTGCTGCGATTTACCAATCAGGTGGAATTTCTTCAGATTGTTTAAGTCATTCTTGTCTTCAAGCTTTTTCGCCTGACCATGACTATAGAACTGACCTGAGAACGGACGCTTACCAATATAAAAGACCGGAGCGTTGTCATCAATTTGCACGAAGATTATGCGGTCGCTGCGGCTATCCGCTTTGCCCATATTCAAAACCAACATCGCAATCATAAGCAGGGCTGGCAACACCGCTGCCGTTCCGGTCAACCATTTGAAATCGTGTTTATCCACCAGCATCGCAATCAAGATACCCAATGCAGGCACACCCGGTAGCACGTAAGCAGGCAAGATATTCCCAGCCATGGTGAACAAGATCATTGGGGAAATCAGCCAACACATCAGGAAGCTAAATAGGCCTTGATGATCAGTTTCAATGGCTTTGAGTACTTTACGACGTTTCCACGCCAAGATAGGCAATACGATTGACCAAGGCGCAGCCGATTGTAGCCAGAATACCCAGATCATCCCACGTGGTTGATCATGAGCAGAGCCATACAGGTCCCCTTCCCAACCGCTGACAACAAAACGCTTAAAGTGCTCGCCAACAATGAAGTAATCAATAAATCCAGGCGTCGCCATTTCAGCCATGATGTACCACGGTAGAGCAATCGCTAGCATGAGCGCCAACCCCGATACAATTGGAAAACGCTGCCACAAGGCTTTGAAGGCACCAAAAAAACCATGCTGAATCACGAGCCAAGGAAAAACTGCGATACCCATGATCACGATCGCCACTGGACCTTTTGCTAACAGCCCGCAAGCCAAGCCAAAGAAACCGAGGTAACCCCACAAACGGCTGTGTTTGTCTTTGCCGAGCCAGCAATAGTAAAAACCAACCATCGCCATCGTCATTGCCAACGTCAGTGCCATGTCTGTCATCACCGCACCCGCCGCAATTGAAAAGATGCCACAGGTCGCCAGTACCAACGCTGCGATGACTGCATTAAAGCCAGCGCGATGCGCCATGAAAGCAACAAAAACAATCGTCGCAACACCCGCTAGCCAATGAGGCGCACGCACTGCAAATTCATTCAATCCAAACAGCTCAATGCCGTAAGCACTCATCCACGTGAACAGGGGTGGCTTCCCCCAAAAAGGCACGCCGTAATCAAACTGTGGGGTAAGCCAATTGCCGGTTTCCACCATTAAGCGCGCCATTTCGCCGTAGCGGGCTTCTGTGGTGTCCATCAAAGGGTAAGCGGCAAGTGAAATAAGACGGAGTAAAAGAGCAAACGCCAACAACAACCACAGATGGGTTTTATTAATACTCATGATTACGCGGTTTCTCCCAATTTAAACTTCATGGTTTGGATGGATTGATGTTTTGCAGGCTGCTCGTAAACAGACTGAACAAGATAAAGAGGACGTTGCTTGGTCTCGACAAAAATGCGGCCAATGTATTCGCCCAAAAGGCCAATCGACAGCAGTTGCACACCGCCCAATGCAAGTTGGACGACCATCATGGATGGGTAGCCAGTGACAGGCTCACCAAACACAACGGTTTTCATCACAATGAATGCGCCATAGATAAAGGCACTGAACGCCACTAGCGCACCAGCAAGTGTCGCTAAGCGCAAAGGACGAATGGAAAACGAGGTAATGCCGTCCATTGCAAGGCCAATCAGCTTGAGGTAGTTCCATTTGGTTTCACCACAGAAACGAGCGTCACGCTCAAACTGAACCGTCACTTGCTTGAAACCCGGCCAAGAAAAAATGCCTTTCATGTATCGGTTACGCTCTGGAAGCGCATTGATGTGTTTGACCACTTTTGCGCTCAGTAGACGGAAATCGCCCACATTCTCCGGCACATCCAATTTCGCCATGCTATTAAGCACTTTGTAAAAGCAAGCGGCCGAGAAGCGTTTGAACCAAGTTTCGCCGTGGCGTTCACTGCGCTGCATGTTCACCACGTCATACCCTTCACGCCATTTTGATACCATTTGCGGGATTAACTCCGGCGGGTCTTGCAAGTCAGCATCAATCACGATCACCGCTTCACCTTGGCAGTGTTCCAGCCCCGCACTCATGGCGGACTCTTTGCCGAAGTTACGGCTTAGTGCAATACAACGAACGTCGCTAGAAGATTGAGAAAAGTTTTGCGCGATCATTAGGCTGTCGTCTTTGCTGCCGTCGTCCACATAAACGATTTCACAGCGTTCTGGCATTTCATCCAAAACGGCGGCTAAACGACGATGAAATTCAGGTAAGACTTCTTGCTCGTTAAAGAATGGCACCACAACAGACAAAACTGTTTTAGGCTCAGTGTGTTGGCTCACCTTTGAAAAGGTTGCAGCGTGAATGTTGAAGGTTGACATGCTACTCTTCCACTAAATCCGATGAATGAATCCAGTCTACAAACATCAACGTGAAAGAGATGTTATTGACACTTTTTCACGTCCTTAGTGAATAATGGTCGGTTAAGACGAAATCTTATTTTCGAGCACCTGCCCACTTGGAGAGAAATACATGAAACGCGTACTTTTAGTCGAAGATAATCGAGAAATCGCAGGCATGCTGTTCGATTATTTTGAGTGTGCAGGTATGGAACTCGATTATGCAGACAACGGCGAGCTCGGCCTAAAACTGGCGATGGAAAACACCTTTGACATCATCTTGCTTGACCTCATGCTGCCACGCATGGATGGCCTGACCATGTGTAATAAACTTCGCGATGCGGGCAACAACACACCGGTACTTATGCTGACTGCACTTGATAGCCGTGACGATATGCTCAAAGGCTTCCAACATGGTGCGGATGACTATCTGACCAAACCTTTCGACTTGGATATTCTAGAAGCGCGTATGATGGCGCTGATCCGACGTTACCGTGGTACTGTCGCGTCGAGTAAGTTGGAATACGGCGAAGTCTCTATCGACCAAAAAACGCGTAAAGCTTACCGCCAAGATAAACTGCTGGCGCTAAACCCCACCACTTACACCATTCTGGAAATGCTTGTGAAAAGCGCGCCAGACGTAGTAACACGTGAAGAAATCGCCTTCCAACTGTGGCAAGAGAACGAGCCGAACAACGACGTTCTGCGCAGCCACATTTACCAACTGCGTAACCAACTTGATAAGCCATTTGAACAACATGTTCTGATCACCGTACCGAAAGTTGGCTTCCGCTTGGAGACAGGTGCATGATCAATCGCTTACTTGCTAGCACGCAAAGCACACAAAGTATGACAGGGCGGCTCGCTCTGTTTTTCTCTTTTGTGTCGGTCGTGATTGGCATCTTCTGCTTTTTGTTGATTACCGGCTCCCTGCTTTGGTCTGAAGACCGCGTGGGCGAGCGTCGTATTATGGTCGACAAAAAAGAAGCGATTGAACATTTCCAGTCCCACCCAGAGCAAGGCAGTATTCAGCTTGACCTGCTCACCACCGCATACAACGACATCTCATTGGTTGCCGAGCGCTACCAAAAATACCTAATAGGTCAAAAGCACTTTCTTGATGAAGTAGAAGATGGTGAATACTCGCGCATGGTTTACATGAGTACTTACACCTACAAAGGCGTTGAACATCCTGTGATTCTGGTTTCCTTGATTGATGAAATCGAGATCACCTCAGAGGAATTCATTCTCGTCGTCGCTATGGTGCTCTCCATTGTCGCCGTATTGGTGTTCCTGTTTGGTAGCCTGCTACTGCGCTTATCGCAGCGCTTAATTGAACCCGTCAATGCGCTTAAAACCCAACTCGATCATCACCAAGGCGATGCCACGCAGACCTTTAGTGTGCCTGAGGGCTCGGCCAAAGAGTTCCAAACCCTCGCGGATGAGTTGAATGAGTACCGCCATAAGATCAACCAAGTCATCAAGCGTGAGCAAGCCTTTGCACGATACGCAAGCCATGAACTGCGTACTCCGTTAACCGTGATGAAAGGCTCAAGCAGCTTACTGGCGAGAAGTGCGAACACGGATTTCCAAACCCGCCAAGTGAACCGAATTCAGGATGCAACGCAACAGATGTCGACTATGGTGGATGCCCTACTCGGCTTAGTGCGTTACGAGCGTAATGCAGATGATTCACCAGTGCGCAGCATCACCGAAGAAGAACTCAACCAAATCATCTTCCAAAGCCAAGCTCAGGCGGATGAGAAAGCACTCAGCTTTGATGTTCAGATCGACGGCAACCCTAAAACGCGCGCGACCAATGCCGTGTTGACCATTATTCTTGGCAACCTGATTCGCAACGGCATCGCCGCGACACCATCGGGATCAATTCATATCAACATGGATGAGAACACCATCTCGGTGCGTGATGAAGGTGAAGGCTTTTCGACCATTCCGCACTCTGATGGGCACGGATTAGGTTTGATGATTGTGGATGATTTGTGCCAACGCTATGGCTGGCAATTTAAGATTGGTACACATCCAGAGGGTGGTTGTGAAGCAGTAATTAACCTCGCAACAGAACATCAGGAATAACCGAAATGGAAGTCCTGAAACCCAGACTTTTTATCTGGGTTTAATGGCGTTACACTACGCGCCCTTTATAAATGGCAAAGGTGACACGGTTTATTCCGTCAGCATCGACATGAAACTCTCAGAAAGTCCTATCACCCAACATAGCTTTAATGGGCGCAAATTTTTCCTTAAACGTGACGACATGCTCCACTCCCACTTTTCTGGGAACAAAGCACGTAAGTTTATGACGTTAATGGAAGAGCAAAATCCCGACATCACCACGTTAATAAGCTTTGGCTCCGCTCAATCTAATGCCATGTACTCGCTAGCGGCTCTCACCCAGATTAAAGGTTGGGCATTTGAGTTTTATGTTCATCACATTCCATCTTGGCTAAAAAGCTCCCCCATCGGAAACTATCGCGGCGCTCTCGATTTGGGTATGAAAATCACCGCCATGCGAGACATCGGTAGCGAACTCCACCCTAGTGAATACATCCACCAGGTACGAAGAGTAGATGAGTCGACATTGCTGATTCCAGAGGGTGGACGTTCCCACCTCGCTGAAGCTGGCATCAAACAGTTAGCACGAGAAATTCTTGATTGGACGCGATTGAGAGGTAAAGAGCAGTTTACGGTCGCCCTGCCATCAGGTACTGGCACGACGGCTTTATATCTTCATAAACATTTAAGCCCACACGGCATAGAAGTGCTAACTTGCCCTTGCGTAGGCGATGCAGATTACTTAACTGAGCAGTTCAACCAGCTCGGTGAAAACAGCCACCCAACCATTTTAACCGTGCGCAACAAACACCATTTTGGTCGCTTGTACGAAGAAGATTACATCACATGGAAAGCACTCTTTGAGCAAACCGACCTCGAATTTGACCTGTTATACGACCCGTATATGTGGCAATGCCTCACCCCTTGGTTGGAAGAGAACACAGATAAAACGGTGATTTATATTCACCAAGGCGGGTTACTTGGCAACGAGTCGATGTTGCCAAGATATCAACGAGAATTTGAATAGCGTGTTCAAATAAAGTTGTTGCTGATTACAGTGATTCCACTATTTGATGAGCGCCAGAATTTCTTTGAATTCAGGTGCTCGGCAATCTTCGACCATTTCATACAAACACATTTCTAACCCAGTGAGCACCACACCGTTAGCGGTTAACTTCGCAAGAGCGAGCGCTTTATTGGCAGCGGTTCGGGAAGATACACAATCCGTGACTAATTCAACGCGATAACCGGACTGGCGCAGAGAAACCGCGGTTTGATAGACGCAAATGTGGGATTCAATACCGCAAACCAACCAGGTATCAACTTTCGCGTTCTCCACCGCGACCTTAAACGTCGCCTCTTTGCAACCATCAAACGTGTACTTGGTAATAGGTAAATGCGTGCTTTCAAGCACTTCACGAATCGGCTCCGCGGTTGGGCCCAACCTTTCTGGATTCTGTTCTAGCCACAGAATAGGCAAATCTAGTGCTTTGGCGCCCTTTACCAGTTTCGTGATATTTTCAATCAGTGCGTCGCTTTCATGCATTAATGTAGCGAGTTTGCCCTGAACATCCACCACAATCAGGCCCGTGTTTCCTTTCGATAACATTTCCATCTCCTATCTTGTGCGACCACAAACCATACTCAACAAGTTGAGCAAAAGTTAATGTATCAGAACTCTTTCATGTTAGAGCAATAAAACCTAGAAAGATGACCTTCGCTCACACATTTGCCCTTAGGTAAGAGTGGTTTGAACTGACTATTTAAATTTCTCTCGAATTAGTTCAATCAAGGCTTTGACTTTATTGGGCAGAAATAAGGCCGAGGGATAAATCAGAGTAAGATGCTGCTTCGGATGCGCGAATTGAGGCAGCACCTCGACCAACAAACCGTCTCTCAGTGCAGGCTTGGAATGAATTTGAGGAATAAACGCGATGCCGTTTCCTGCTATCGCCATCGAGCGCAGCAAGTTGAGGTCATCCGAACGCAACGCCACATGCAGATCTGAATCGAGCAAATCGGCATTGTAACGATTAGTTAAAAGGCGATGCTGCTTAAGATCTTCCACCGTTTTTACTGGCGGATGCGATTCTAGATAGGCTTTTGACGCAACAAAGTGACTACGATAAGGCAAAAGACTGAACTGCACATAGCTGTCATCGGTGACTTTGACCACGCTCGGAAGAAGCTGTAAATCAAACGATTGACGCTTGAGATCGACACTCTCTTGATGGTTTTCAATCTCGACCGAAATCTCCGGATACCGCGTTGTGTACTCGGTGATGATCGCGTTAAACGCGGCAGAGCTCATCAATGCGGAAGGAATGGCTAAACGCACCTTGCCCGTCAGTTCTTGTTGATATTCATGCATGGCATTTAAACCTTGCTGAATATAGTCAATAGGCTGCCCCACCAACTCAAACAAGCGTTTCCCGTGCTCCGTCAACTCAATGCTGCGTGTTGTGCGAATCAAAAGCTGTACCCCGAGCGATTTCTCTAATTCTTGCAGACGACGACTCACTTTTGAGCGTTGTAGTTGATTCGCCTCTGCCGCTGCACTTATACCGCCGTGAACCACCGTCTGAGTGAATAGGTAAATATCATCAAAATTAACGTTCATTGTCCTATTTTTAGGTCATTTATGTTCGTATTATCATTCTACTGAATTGTGAGTGACTTCTCTATAATCCGCTATCCAATATGTTTAACGGAGCTTGTAATGACGGCTGACCAAAAATTCAAACACTGGATGCGAACTTTGATTGTCCTGTTCATCGTACTATTTTTGTACATTATCATTGCTGACCGCCACGCCCCCTTAACGACCGAAGGACGAGTGCAAGGATACGTTGTCCAAGTCGCACCCGAGGTATCTGGTAAAGTGACCGACGTTCTCATCGAGAATAACCAGTCCGTTCAAAAAGGCGATGTGTTGTTTACGATTGATGATCGTAAATACAAGATAGCGCTTGAACAGGCGGAGCTGTCTCTGCAATCCGCCTATGAAAAAGAAGCAACACTGTATTCTCAACGCGAAGCCGCTCTTGCCAATATTGCCCGCGCACGAGCGACATTTGATAATGCACACCGCGAGTACAACCGCTTACTGACACTATCGAAGCAGAAAGTCATCTCTCAATCGACACTCGATAATGCCTTTGCCCAAAATCAGGTATCACGTGCAGCGCTTAAAGCGGAACGACAAAACTTAAAAGTCATTGAGGCGCAATTAGGCAACCAAAAAGGTCAAAGCACCGCCGTTCGAATTGCCAAAAACGGCATCGAAAAGGCGCAACTTGATTTGGCAAATACCGCGGTACTCGCTCCCAGTGATGGTGTCGTGACCAACCTGCAACTAGAAGTTGGCACGATGGCAAACACCAACATGCCATTGCTGACGTTTGTACCAACAGGATCACTCTGGGTAGCCGCTGATTTTCGTGAAAAGTCCGTCGCGAACGTAGACAAGACTTTCCACGCCTTGGTCACATTTGATGCCAACCCAGGTTCGGTGTACGACTTTGATTTAGCTAGCCGCGATTACGGTGTAGCAGCCGCACAACAAACGCCTAATGGCGCACTGACCAAAGTGGAAGTGAACAACCGCTGGGTACGTGATGCACAGCGTACACGAGTGAACCTAACCAGCAGCGAAGAGTTACCACCAGCACTGTTTGTCGGCTCTCGCGCTACCATTGTTTTGTACCCAGACAACAGCATTTTCTGGCAGTGGATGGCGCAAGCACAGATTCACCTCGCAAGCTGGTTCCACTTCATTTACTAGGCGGCGACAATGAAAACCTTACGAATTTGGTTCGGCTGCTCTTTAGGGCTCGCGCTAAGCATGATCTTCGGTTGGTCTTACGGATTTTTTGCCATCATGATGCCGCTGTTTATATTGGGCAGAATGGACAACTTTAATATTTCGGCTTTATTGATCGTGTTTTTCTCTGCGGTGTGGACAACCATACAAGCCACATTTTTGCTGGAATACTTGCAGTTTCATCCAACATTAATGACCGTTGCCGTCGGAATTATGATGCTGTTCAAGTGCATTGCAATGATGAACCAGAAAACCTATTTGTTTGGTTACATGGGGCTGTTGGTGGGTTCAATTGTGTTGAATTTTGCCAGCTATAACTTCATGGATATTGAAGAGTTCAACGTCAACATGTGGGTGATGGCGTTCAGCAATATTTTTGTTTGCGCATTCGCGTATTGGTTGTTCCCGGAGCCAAAATCCCCCGCCGAGCACCTTGAGATGTCGAACCCAGTAAAAAGCGATATTGACTACATCAGCCAAGTTGCTATGGGTTGGGTAGTGGCGATGGCTGCGTTTATCGTATTCCAAGTAGCGGACTTATATGACTCGCTATCCGCACAAGCTTCCATTTTGATCATCCTAACCCCAATGACTTTAGCGGGCTCGCTCGCCATGGCAAAAATTCGCATCATCGGCACCGCACTAGGCTGCATCGCAGGGATGGCTGTTCAGCTGATATTGGGCAGTTGGTATGGGCATGGGCTACTCTTTTGGCTCGCCTTTACCATTGCGATGGGGCCATTCTGCTTGTGGCTCACCAAGGGGCAAATTAAAGCGGCTATCGCGTTTTCTGCCATGTCTGCCCTATCGGTTCCGCTGACGACCTCGTTGGTGCCAGAACAAAAAGACGCGTTCTTTTCGATCTTGTACCGTTTTAGCTCGATTTTCGTTGCGGTTCTGCTCACCGCGATGGTGATGTGGGTGGTGCATCACTGGATTCGTGTGATGTTGCTAAAGCATCCTGAGATGAAGAACGTGGAGTTGAATTAAACCTGGCCGAGGCTGGAAACGGGAAATGTATGCCGCTCACTTTACTGTGAGCGGCATTTTTATTTAAAACGGTCACCCTGAACATCGAGGAACGAGCGTGATTCATGATCTGCTCACCGAGTGCTGTGAAGTTCTAAGGTTATCGCCATTTTCCAGTGAGTTGTTAGTAGATTCCTAGTCTCGTCTAGACTCGCTGGAATGACCCTGCCTTGGAGCAGATCCAATACCTAGGGTTGTGGCGAGCGATGTATCTTCCAACATCCGTCATCCAGAACAGCGAGGGACGAGCGTGATTCAGGATCTACCCACCGAGTGCTTTGAAGTGCGAGAGTTATCGCTATTTCCTAGCGAGCTGTAACCCGATTCCTAGTCTCGTCTAGACTCGCTGGAATGACCCTACCTTGGAGCTGCTCTAATACCTGGTGGATGGCGAGCAATGTATCTTCCAACATCCATCATCCTGAACAGCGAGGGACGAACGTGATTCAGGATCTACCCACCGAGTGCTTTGAAGTGCGAAAGTTATCGTCATTTCCTAGCGAGCAGTAACCCGATTCCTAGTCTCACTTAAACTCGCTGGAATGACGTTATCTTGAAACTGCTCTAATACCTAGGTGTGTAGCGAGCAATATATCTTCCAACATCCGTCATCCTGAACAGCGAGGGACGAACGTGATTCAGGATCTACCCACCGAGTGCTTTGAAGTGCGAGAGTTATCGCTATTTCCTAGCGAGCTGTAATCAGACTCCTAGCCTCGTTTAAACTCGCTGGAATGACTCTAACTTTAGTTCATGGTGCGGAGCCTAAGTATTAATATCAACCCACCAACTCTTTACGAATGATCTCCGCACCCGCACTTAACGCATTGAGCTTAGCGGTCGATACTTCACGAGACAAAGGCGCCATACCGCAGTTGGTACATGGGTAAAGCTTGTCGGCATCAACGTACTTCAACGCCTCTCGCAGTGTGTTCGCCACTTCTTCTGGTGTTTCAATTTCGTTGGTAGCAACGTCAATCGCACCAACCATCACTTTCTTACCACGAATCAACTCAAGTAACTCAATAGGCACTCGTGAGTTATGACACTCAAGCGAGATAATATCGATATTTGACTGCTGCAATTTAGGGAATACTTCTTCGTATTGTCGCCATTCAGTGCCTAGCGTTTGCTTCCAATCTGTGTTCGCTTTGATGCCGTAGCCATAGCAGATGTGCACTGCAGTTTCACATTTCAGCCCTTCAATCGCACGCTCTAAACATGCAATACCCCACTCGTTCACATCATCGAAGAACACATTGAACGCAGGCTCATCAAACTGAATGATATCGACACCTGCCGCTTCAAGCTCTTTCGCTTCTTGGTTGAGGATCTTTGCAAATTCCCAAGCCAGCTTTTCACGGCTACCGTAATGATCATCATATAGTGTGTCGATCATCGTCATAGGGCCTGGCAGCGCCCACTTTATAGGTTGCTTAGTTTGCTGACGTAAGAACTTGGCATCTTCAACAAACACGGGCTTTGTGCGGCTTACTGGGCCAACCACCGTCGGAACACTTGCTTCATAACGGTTGCGAATGGTCACCGTTTTACGGTTTTCAAAATCTACGCCGCTTAAATGCTCAATAAAGGTCGTCACAAAATGTTGGCGAGTTTGCTCGCCATCACTGACGATATCAACGCCTGCCAGTTCTTGTTCTTGCAAAGCGACACGTAGCGCATCGCGTTTGCCATCAATCAGTTCTTCACCTTGTAGTTTCCACGGTGACCAAAGTTTTTCTGGTTCCGCTAGCCAAGAAGGTTTCGGCAAGCTGCCAGCCGTTGAAGTCGGTAATAGTGTTTTCATCGTCATTCCTTTCTAGATTCTCGTTGTCGGTTACGCGTAGTTTGCAGACCATTGTTCAAGCACAGATTGATAAGGTTTGATGAAATGCTCCTCGGCAAATTTCCCTTGTTCAATCGCCAGTTGGCTGCGCTCTTCTCGGTCGTAAACGATTTGAGTTAGCGAGTGGTCTAGGTTTTTTAAGTTTGGCTGGTAGCAATTACCGGCAACCGCGTTGGCATTGTAAATCTCAGGTCGGTAAATCTTCTGGAATGTCTCCATCGTGCTTATCGTGCTGATAAGCTCTAGGTTTGAATAATCGTTCAACAAGTCACCGAAGAAGTAGAATGCCAATGGTGCAACACTGTTTGGCGGCATAAAGTAGCGCACCTGTAAGCCCATCTTTTTGAAGTATTGCTCCGTCAACGAAGATTCGTTCGGCTGATATTCAAAGCCCAAAACAGGATGTTGGTTTTCGGTGCGTCGATATACCTTGTTGTCCGATACACTCAGACAAATCACTGGCAGCTTTTTGAAATGCTGTTTATAAGACTCAGAATTAACGAAAGCTTTGAACAGTTTACCATGCAAATCACCGAAGTTCGCTGGGATGCTGAACTGTGGCTGGTTTTTGTTGTGGTCCAACAGCAAAACGCTAAAGTCGTAATCACGAACGTATGAAGAGAAGTTATTGCCCACAATGCCTTCGATGCGCTCGTTAGTGTTGTGATCAACAATGTTAGTTTTGAGCACTTCAATCGATGGGAAGGCTTCGCCACTACCCTGGATATCCATATCAACGGAGATGATTTCAAGTTCAACGGAGTAGCGGTCACCTTGCGCGTTATCCCAATATGCCAACGCATTAAAACGATTGTCGATCATTCGGAGCGCATTGCGCAGATTCTCTCGGCGGTAGTTTCCGCGAGCCAGATTAGCAAAGTTGGTAGTGATTCGCGTGTTGTCTGATGGTTGGTAATTCTCATCAAAGCGAATGCTTTTGATAGCAAATGTGAAATCGTTATTCATCGTGAGTTGGTATCCTATTTCCTTAGATAAAGCAGACTTTTCCTAACTCTGTGCATGGGGACATTTTTTGTTTTTTGGTTTTCCCAATCGTTAGGTTGCACAGCACTTACGACGAACGGTTCGTACAAAAAACGACCGTCGCAGTGCCTAACACCAGAGCAGTCCTTTTTTATACTTGCTTCACGAGTTGAGTAATATTGGTATTGTTTCACATTGAACATGAAGGAAATTCATAGTGGCAGTTCCAACCCTGAGAGAGCTATCGTAGATACTGTTTTTCATTGACACCAATACACGTAACTTGGCGAGCATATTGCCAATATGTGTAATTAAGAAACTGATAAGGGATTAGCAGTACGTAAACCAGTTTTAAGCCGAGAAAACGCATTGTATAAACAAGGCACCAACTGGAATATAGGACAGCGTAACTTAAATAGTACTTTTCACACTCCATCGTTTATTCAAGCATTCGTTTAATTAGAAGTACGTTACATTTATATTCTCGGAAACATGATTATTTAATTATCTTATTTATTTCTTTTTCTATCTTTACCATCTTAAACGTAAAGTTTAATTTCCTGCTGTAAAGCACATATAACTTCATACACGAACATGACAACTTCATTGACGGACTTTAGAACTCAACTATTACATTAAGTTCTAAAAAACCAACAACAAAAAAACATAAACCACTGTTTTAATTTGAATTAAACCCATAAACCCGAGATAACCACATAACGATACTTTACTTAGTTTGGTATAACAAAAACCCTAAAAACAACATGGCTAACATTTATAAAATTTACTTTTATCAATAAAAAATCTCAATATAACATTAGAAAATTAAAATTAAGCAATAACTTAAAAAGGCAAGACTTAATAACCAAATTCTTATTTATTATAGTTGAGAGGTGAATTTAAAAACTATGAGACATTAATCCCACGAATCTATCCTTTTTCTTTTTTTAATAAAAAACAAGATGCACTATTTCACCGCTCATTTATTGAGCTTGAATTTATAACCTGTCCATAATTATAAAGTGCCCATCAAGATAGTTTAAAACAAAAGTCTTTATGGGCTGACTAATAGGAAACAATAATGGAAAAACAGCATCTTTCCGCGAGTATTATCGCACTCGCTTTACTTGGTTCTTTAGCACCAGCACATGCTGAAGATACATTAAAATCTTACACTTCGACGTTGCTTCAGCTTGATGATGGTGATGCACGCTCGAAAAAAATCCGCTTAATTTATTCTTTAGAAAATGTCTGGAACCAATCTTTACTACCAAATGGCGCTAAAGAAGCTAAGTTGATCCTAAATGGCGGCTCTGGCTTCGACATGACTAATGTTCCAAACAAAGAACAAATCTATGGTTTTGCCACTGGGGGAGATTACCGTTACACCGTTCCAACGGCTTTTAAGCTGGCACTGAGCTATTTAAATGGCGCCCCTTTACGCCACATGAGCCATGCTCCAGAAAACACCATTGCAACGGCATCTGTCAGTGAGTCGCTAGATTTTAACCTTGGATTCAGTGCTTCTACTTCTCCAAATATTAGTGGGGGAATCTCCTGGAGCAACCGTGTAACGTACGACCAGCCAGAGTTTCAAACGGTTGCCGATTTTAACCAAGCTAACGAAAGCATTAATTGGTTAATTGAAAACAAGACTATCCGCCATAATACGCCAGCTAAAGACTGGTTATTGTATCGTTGGACCAGTTGTGACATGGGTAATTTGATTGATTACAATGAGTTACCTGTCGTTATGCGTTCAGATTTTAAACCACAAGTCGGCGTCGTATATAGAAAAAATGACATTCAAGATGGCCTAGATACATCAGAGGTCAAGCTGGTTGCTGGTTGGCGAAAAACCAATTACTACTTTGGTCGCGACTGGTGTAGCTGGTATACCACACCAGAAAATACCTGGAAGAAAAATCGTGATAGCAGTCAATGGACAGAGACTAGCCGAGCCGTAACTATCTCTTGGAATGACGATCTCTACCACTAACTTATTAGCCTGCGGCCACGGAATAAATAAGTGGCCGCCGTATTTACTAATGAAATAAACGGTAAGACATGACACATGACAAGTAACAAAAAACTCTTGACTGGATCGGCACTAGCACTTGGTGCAGTACTCGCCATATTTCTGATTAATTCAAATAACAAGAATGCCCAGACCGAACCTGTTGCAAGCCTTGACGAGCAAATCAAGACAGAAGACGCTGCGACAATAAGTGTAACGCCTCCTGAGAGCAATGCTGCTCAAAAGGTGGTTACCACTCCAACACCACAAAGTGGCAATGATGATACTTCCGACGTCATTCCAGCTACACCTTGGATATCTGCCCCATTAAATGAACTGAGCAATGAACTGTACGATTTTATTGAAGCTGAACAGGTAAGTTACATCAGTACGACCGACTATCCATTCGACGAGCAAAAGCAAAAACAATTGCGAACATTAGCTAAGCAAGGGGTTCCTATCTTGTTTGACAATACGGAGTCATCCTATTTGGATAGCTACGGTGTCAGCGAAACCAAAGTCGTATCAGAGTATTTTGGTACGGCGTCTGAAGGTGATGTCATCATCGCTACCGGAGTACAGAATGCAGATGGCAGCATTCATTATCTAGTTTTGCCTTTGAAGAGCAAAGATCTCAACGATAACAGTAAATTGATTGAGGACACTAAGCTCGCAATCACTCTACTTAAAGAACAAAAGCATGACTTGATAAAAGAGAGACAAAACGAACATCGCGAATAAAAGTAAAGGGAGATAGCCTCTGTATCGCTATTTCCCTTAAAACTCAGTTCTCAATTAAGAAAAGCTCATTTCTCCCTACTTACCGGCACCCTATCCGAAATTACCTTGCCGTCTTTGATGGTGATGATGCGTTTAGTGCGCTCTGCCAGAGCGTTATCGTGCGTCACGATGATCAATGTTCTGCCTTCAGCGTGAAGTTGATTGAACAAGGCTTCAATCTCTGCGCCGGATTTTGAATCCAATGCACCCGTTGGTTCATCCGCTAAGATGATTTGCGGATCGTTGACCAAGGCTCTGGCGATAGCAACTCTCTGCTTTTGACCACCAGAAAGCTGGTTTGGTTTATGGTCTAAACGATCCCCTAGCCCGACTTGCTCTAGCAATTTAGCTGCGCGCTGGCGACGTTCTTTGGCTTTGATGCCAGAGTAAACCAACGGCAGTGCCACGTTATCAAGCGCCGTCGCGTATTCCAATAAGTTAAAGCTTTGGAAGACAAACCCGATCTTTTGGTTACGAATGCCAGCCAACTCATTCGCACTTAAACTTGCTACGTTTTGGCCGCCAAGTTGGTACTCGCCATCGGTGGGCTTATCTAAACAGCCGAGCATGTTCATTAGCGTTGATTTACCCGAGCCAGACGGGCCAAGAATCGAAAGAAACTCACCTTGATTAATGGTTAAGTCTACGCCGTCTAGCGCGCGAACTTCCGCCTCCCCGCTTGAGTAGTATTTACAGATGTTGGTCAGCTCAACAAGCGGCTTGTTCGACATGTTCTTTCCAGAGTTATTGTTGTTATTCACTTTGTAGCGCCTCCAACGGGCTGACTTTTGCGGCTCGGTTTGCAGGTAACCATGCAGATGCCACACCAATGATCACTAAGGTGAGGATGACAATCGCGACAACGACCCACGACAACTCAGGGACAGGTTTACCCAGTTGTTCATAAAAAGCATTGCCCTCTAAAGGAATGGAACTGATGGCAGACACCAGCGCGTACGTCACGGCTAACCCAAACGCCCCCCCCATCATCATTGTCAATAAAGACTGTACTAAATAGTGCATGCGAATAGCCGTTGGGGTTGCACCGACTGCCATGCGCACACCGATATCACGCGTAGATCGCTTTACGGTGGCATACATCACATTGGCGATGCCAACACCAGCAACAGCTAACGTCACGAAGCCGATAATGCCAAGGAAACTCTGCAAACCTATCAGAAACTGCTGCATACTCTTTTGCTTAAGGAACATATCATCGACTTGGACGACCTGTTCATCACTGACACTTGCCCCGTGTTTACGGGCAATCACTTGCCTGATCGTCTTTGCTAAGGCTTCTCGGTCTACATCCGCTTGTGGCTGCACATTGATGCCACCAATTTCACCGTTGACATGAAATCGCTTCCACGTCGCTAACGGCACAAAGCTGGAATAGTTGATAAGATCCCCCAGTTCTATTTGGGCGCTGTTTTTCTCCAATACGCCCACAACAGTGAACTCCTCATTGCCGATTTTTACCTTTTTCCCCACAGGGTTGACTTGCAATGTGACTGTCGCAAACCAACTAAAGTCCTCATTCGGGTTGAATAAGTCGGCTGCCAGTTCATAACCCAGTACAACGACTTTGCGCGTCTCTTTTTGATCGAGTGGGTTTAACCATCGTCCCCCCGCCATCGGCACCAAATTGGTCATGGATTGAAACTCGCTCGTGACCGCTAACGGCTCTTGCCATGAGCTTCTGTCACCAACGGTGATGCGCTCTTTCCACTTCGCAGTTGGCGCAACGCTTTTTACATCGGGTAATGCTCGAACGATCTCTGAATCGTCCATTTTTAACGTCAGAAACTTACCTTGGTGAAAAGCACCGTGGTCGACGGTGGCCATCCCTCCGGTCAAATAGATCAAGTTGCCGTTACCATTTTGTGCGGTTTTCAATACGCCCTGACGAATGCCCTCACCTACCGCCAACATAGCAGCGATACAGAGGGTCGCCCACGCTACAGCCAGAATAGTCAAACCCAATCTCAGCTTTTCTGCGGCCATTTCTTGGAAAATTTGTCTCATCGGTAACAACATGACTAGGCCCTCGCACTCAAAGCAATGACTGGCGTGAGACGCGATGCTCGCCTTGCTGGGAAATACGACGCCATCAAGGCCAAGACAAGCGTCACAAATAAAGACCAAGCAATGGAATCTGGCGTGATCACAGGCAAACCAATCCATTCCGGTAATGCCATGCTGCTTAGGACAGATACCACGGCATACGAAAACATCAGACCTAATGCCGTGCCCACAGCTACCAAAATAAGCCCCTCAAGAATAAACTGACTGAGTATGGATTTTTGAGTCGCCCCGATGGCCAAACGCACACCGATTTCACGCGTGCGCTCAGTGACGGATAAAAACATGATGTTGGCAACGCCAAGCGCACCGACCGCCATGGTCATCGCGCCGCTCGCTCCAAGAAAAATCTGAATGCCACGCAAAATTCCACTGATGACCGCCGCTCCTTCACTAAAATCGGGTAATTCGACCGCATCTTTATCACTTGGGTCAAAATGAAGCTGCTTGGCGAAAAAGTTCACGATATTTTGTCGAAATGACGATGCATCCATCCCTTCTCTCGGCTTCATCAATACCATCCAAGGTTTCGCATCCCACAAATCGCGGTACGTTGTTTGAGGAATGAAAACCGTGCGGCTATCGCCGAATGAAATGCCAGTGTCCTCACCAACGGTTATCCCAATCACCAAAAACGGAATGCCGTTGACTTTGAGCCTATCCCCGATTTGGATTCCACCCATTTGCGCAATTTGATCGCCTAACACCGCCACGCGAGTGTGGTTGTCCATATCACTTGGTGACAGGTTTCTCGAACCGGATTGCAGCTTGCGTTGCATTAAAGGAAAGTAAGACGTATCAATACCGCTGACCGTACTCGATAAATTCTGTCCTTTGAGATTGGTGATATTCGCATCCCATTTGGCGTAAACGCTCGACGCCAGTTGCACGAAGCCCGACTGTTTGATCATGTCGACTTTTTCTTGTGGAATATCAATTTGTCGCCTTGAAGGTAATCCTTGCCACGGTTTACTGGTGCTCGATGGAAACACCACTTGCACATTGTTGATCATAAATGAAAACGACTGGGTCTGATGGCGATAAAAGCCTTCGCCAAGTGCGATTAACACCACCACAGAGATCACGCCCCAAGCAATCGCGATAATGGCTAGCACGCTCTTCATGCGGTGCGCCATCAACGTTTGCCAAGTTTGCTGCAACAGGCTGCTCATGAATGAAAAGCCCGAGAGATCAACGCCATGGTATCGTCATCGAGTTTCCCTGCGGTTTGCAGTAAGCCGATTCTCTTACGCCAATAGCTGTACAAGTTGGTTTGCAGACTGTTTTTCGCCTCAAACAAGCTGTTGTGTGCACTGATAACTTCCGACACTTCAAGCAGGCCAGCGTCGTAAAGTTTCTCTTTGCTTTGCAACACTCTGGCGCGCGACTCAACTAGCTCGTTCGCTATCAAAACTTGATTCCAGTTGATATCGACCTGCGTAAACTGCTGAATAACTCGTTTCTGAATATCAATTTCCACTCTACGCATATCTTGCTTGGCGCTTAAAATGTTCAACGATGCTTCGTCCACTTTCGCTCGCACTGCACCATTGAGGTCAATCGGCAAACTCAAACTAATCCCAGCGTTAAACTCGCCGTTTGAACGATTGTCACCATCGCTGTAGCCCACACTGCCTTTGACGGTTGGGTAGTATCCACCTTTAGCTGAATCTTTCGCGAACTCGCTCGCTTTCACCATCTGCGCCGCCACCAACAGCTCTGGACTGCTGTCTTTAGCCAGCTTTAGCCATTGCTCCTGAGAGTCCACCAGCATCGGCGGCTGAATCAAAGAATCCGTTCGAATTTGGTCGACACTCTCCGGCATTTGATTGATTAACGCCGCAAGCTCTGCTTTTTTCACTTCGAGATCGGCTTTTGCATTGAGGATACTTGCTTGCTCAGAAACTTGATTCGCTCGCATCTCTTCAACATCAACCGAATTCACTTTGCCTGCTCGATAGCGTTTCTCGATGATGTTGAGAAGTTCTTTCCCCTCCTCCAGCTTGGACTGCGCCAATTTGAGGTCGCCCTGTGCGCTTGCCACATCTAGGTAAGCGGTGAGCAACTTCTGCGCAAGCTCGTTATGTGATTGAGATAGCTCTAACTGTGCTTTGAGATAATTGGCATTCGCTTGATCCAGTTCCGACCACAAACTGCTATCCCAAATAGTTTGAGATAAGGTAGCACCGTAACTGTTGGAATGGCTTGAGGACTCATTCCAATCCGCTGACGCACTGGCGCTTAAACCCGGCAATAACGCACTGCGGCTACTCTGTACGCCAACCTCGCCAAGCTGGACGCCGATTTTCGCTTTTTCGTAATTAGGATCGTTCTGCTTTGCTTGTTGCCAAGCCTGTTCAATAGAAATTGCGTAGGTCGGCAAACTGAGCGTGGAAGCCAACAATGCAAAGGCGATTTTTGATCGTTGCAGTTTAACCATGCGCCGCTCCCATCATGCTGTTGTCGATAACCTCTTCATCAAGCTCCACGCCGTCAAGCACTTCGACATTGATGCCATCTGACAGACCGAGTTTCACCGGTTGTTTATGAAACCCTTGTTCTGAGCTGTCGGGGATCAGAACATTCGGTGCGTCACCATCAAATAGCAGAGCGCGCTCCGGTAGAGTGAGCACGTTTTCAGACTTCTTCAGAATGATTTGAGCCGTCGATGAAAAACCAGAACGAAGAAACACATCTTGTGGGATCTTGAGTTCTCCCACTTCAACCTCAAAACCGTTATCAAAACTTTTTGCCGAAGCATTGCCCTCTGGTGAGTTAAGGTTCTCAGATTGAATCGCCACTTTGGTTAGCACGCCAGAAATCGCCACATCAGGATAAGGCGCAACCGTCAGCATAACGGGCATTCCCGGAGACAACTGCGCAGCATCATGCTCACTGACGCTACCTTTAAAAATCAGACTGTTCATGTCGGCCAATGACATCATTTCAGTCGCGGCTTGGCTTGATTGAGTCGAGATGATCGGCTCTCCGACCTCAACTTTCTGGTTGAGTACTGTGCCATCAATTGGCGCGTAGATCGTCGACGTTAAACGCGCATCGCCGATAGACGCCTCGCCACTGCGGATGAGTTCGAGATTCTGGCGCTTTTGCAATACGTCCGCTTGCGCAGATTTGACTGCCGAGCGCGCACTTACGTATTCGTCGTAGTTACTTGGAATAATGTCCTGCTTGACCAAGCTTTCTAAGTTGGACAGTTTTTGTTTGGCGGATTCCAGATCGGCTTCACTACGCATGAGTTCTGCCGATGCATCCGTTAATGCTTGGGGGGTTGGGTTTGGACGCACTTTGATCAGCGGCTGGCCTTGCTTCACCTTTTCACCAACTTTCGCGTAAATTTCACCGACGATACCGTCGATTTGTGACTTGATAGACACGGAGTGTGCAGGGACAATTTTACCAACAGCCACCGCTTGTTTTTCAATCGTGCCTTTTTCCACAATCAATGTAGGCAGCAATTCTGGTTGAGCGGCAGATTGGAGATAGAAATACGTACCACCGCCGAGCAGCGCAATGCTCACAGCGGAGACAAGCCAACGTTTCGTCATTATTTATTCCAACAATTATTGGGTAGTCTAATGACTACTCCTAAAACACAAAGTTGAAGGAATAATATCCTGCTTTAATAGCGGTTTGGTTGTCACAGTTGGTATGGCTTTGTCAGTCGTCTCTGACAATCAAAGACCAAAAAATCTCGACGAATCATTCAGCAAAGACGCTGTCTACGATGGCGACTGACAAGCTCTGTAACCGCTCGTTTCAACCGCCACCCATTTCATTCTGAACAATGTGCAAAATGGTGCTGTTCTGTATCCTCCAATCGCATATCCATACAGTCTTGCGCCTCACGTCCTAAAGCAGGAAAAACCGCATGCGCTTTTAAAATGCCTTGGCTGATAAAGCCACATTTCTCCAACACACGAATACTCGCGTGGTTGCCAATATGCGGGGTAGTGCGAATGCGCGTTATACCCAAGCTTTGCAGGTAAACAACGCCAAGTTTGCAGGCTTGGGTTGCATAGCCTTTTCCCTGATAGCGAGCAGAAATACCAAAATGGATTTCACTGCTGTCTTGCTCAGGTATCAGCACCAGACAGCCTATAGGAGTTTGAGAAGTAAGTTCTTCAATGGTGAAGACTAATAGATTGGGAGACTTTTGATCATATTGAGCAAGCCATCTTTCGATAGCTTCAAGGGTTTGATTTGAATTTTGGTGGGCTTGGCGATTGAGGAAGCGACATGCTTGCTCATCGCCTAAATAGTTTTCAAACAGGGGAGCAGCGTCTGTTGTTTTGAGGTATCTGATTGCCACTTGTTGAGCTTCAACTCTCATCATGATTTAGCTCTGATAAACATTCGGTTTCCAGATTTGCATGAAGTTTTCTACTGGAGCAATAGGAGTGAACCCAAACTGTTCGTACAACCCATGAGCATCGCGGGTTGCAAGCATCATACGGCGTAAGCCTTGTAGTTCTGGATGAGCAACAATTTCTGAGATCAACCACTTACTGATGCCTTTACCACGGTGTGCCTCCATAACAAACACATCGGCAAGGTACGCAAACGTGGTACGATCGGTAATTAACCGAGCAAAAGCAACGAGTTGATTTTCATCATCCAAAACCGCGAAACAGAACGAATGGCGCAATGACTTCTCAAGGCGTTCTCTTGGAATGCCCTTTCCCCAGTAACTGTTTGAAATGAACTCGTAGATAACGTCTAAATCCATGTCATCTAACGACGTAGTAATTTGAAATCCTTGCATTGTATCCCTCAACATTGATTTATATTTTCTTAGCCACACAGACAAGCGAGTTGGCATTCGCCTCAAATGCTTGCGCTGACCAAGACTGGTACTTCTCTATGATTCTGAATCCCGCTTGTTCAAGGAAAACCTCTATGTCTTCCAGCGGACGATATTTTAAATCAATGCTGGAATACTCAATCGTTCCACCTTCAAAATGGCGCTCTTTCTTCAAATACATGATGGATGTTTGCAAGTCATACTCGGCCTTCATACCTAAATAATTCACTTCACCATAAGTAGGAGAAACATAGGTTTGCCACAGTGCCATCTCATTATCCAGTTCTAGATTCTCTGGCGTTGGTAACCGCGTATCGAAGACAAATCGCCCACCTTTTTCGAGGTGTCTTGATATTGAGCTCAGTGCACCTGCTAGCATCTCATCACTTAAAAAGGCTTGGAATGCATTCCCTGTCATTATGGCTAGGTCAAACTTCTTACCTAACGAAAACTGGGTTGCGTCGAGATGAAGAAAACGCAAGTTACTCCTGCTTTTGGCTTTGTCCTTTGCATGTTTGAGCATCCCTTCAGAAATATCAATGCCAATGGCTTCGTTGAGTTGCTCAGAGACTGGAATCGTGACAATGCCGGAACCACAACAGGCATCCAGTACACTTCGAGCATTGGTTTCTTCGATTAACCTTGTGATAAAAGCAATGTCGTGATGGTAATGCTGGTCGTATTGAGCATCGTATTCAATGCCAGACCCGAACTCGGTTAAATCTTGTGTTTTCAAAAACAATCCTTGTTTGTTACTTATTTCAGCGGTGTGACTTTTTCAGCTCTAGCATCAAGTATCGACACACATAACCAACACCAGATACGTAACCAATCACATTTTCTATGGAAACCACTTCCAACCCCGCTTGCTGACAGAGTTGCTCAACTTCACTTTCGGTATATGCCGTATGCACGACCGATCCACTATAAGTATTTCGAGGCAAATCTTGTCCATCCGGATCGTGGTATTGAAAGCTGATAAAACATCGTCCATTCGCAGTTAGCTTATGCGAAATGCACTCCAGAAGTTGTTGAGGCTCTGCTAGAAACTCAGTAAAACCAAGTGCGGTGATAAAGTCGAAGGTTTGTTCAAACAAAGGGGAAAATGGCTCATCGAGATTATGAACCGCGACGCTTTGATAGAGGTTAGTTTGGCGCGCTTTATCAACCATTTTGGACGAGATGTCTAAGCCATGGATGGCGAGTTCTGGATAGTGACTTTTTACGACATGGCCGATACTGCCAGTCGCACAGGCTAGGTCGAGAACCGAGCCTTGCTCGATGGGAAAGGTTTTTAACTTCTCAGAAATCCAACGTGGACCGACGTAGTGACTGTCATCCACCAACTTTTGATAGCGATCCGACACATCATCATACATTTTTGCTACGTTCATCGTTTCCTCCTTGATAACCAGAACGATGCTCGAATGTAGCACGCAATAAGCATCTAGACACTTATTGGTTAACTAGTTCTTTATGGTATGTGACCGACTGGTTGTTTAGGACAACAAAAAAATCCGATACTCAATATTTTGAATATCGGATTTTTATAGCGTTATCGAGCTAACCAAACTCTCGCTAGTATTCCTATCGGAGTAGTAACGCCAGTTGTGACGGAGGAAATTTCACCATTTCTTAAAACATAAATGGTTGGGGTCACGCTAATTTTCCATTCGCGCATAATATCGCTTGAAGGATCGTTTATGTTTTCGAAACGATATTCTTTTGCCCTCATAAACTGCGCCACACGCTCATTCGGTCCCGACGAGCCAGAAACGCCAACTACGGTGTAGTCATCACTCAGCCAGCTCACGCTTGGGCTTACAAATTTACAAGCGGGACACCAAGTCGCCCAAAAATAAACAACGACAGGTTGTTCATAACTTTGCGCGATTGCATCGAAGTGTTCACCATCGCTCAATACTGAGCTCAATGGTGGTGCCTCCTGTTTAGGAATATCTTTAGTGCGATACCAATCCATCGCGATGGAAATGACGGTGACAATGAGCACCATCTGTACGATTTGAACGAGCCAATATCGGAATGTTCTACGCCGCTTTGTCGAACTCATTGAATAGCTCCCCCACTCGCTTGCTTCACCGCACTTAAAACAACATCATCAGTCAGGATCACAGGTAACGGGATACCTTGTGGCGCTGCCGGGCCATAGACGATGTTAAACGGCACACCGTAACGCCCATGAGCTCGTAAAAAGTCCGTTACCGAGCCGTCCGGATGTGTCCAATCCCCTTTTAACGTCGCTACATTAGGGCTTTGCAGCAATGAGTAGACAGGATCTTGCCAGATCACACCGATCTTGTTCGCTTTACACGTGACACACCAATCCGCAGTGACATCCACAAACACCACTCGCCCATTATTGACGTGATCTTCAATCGCCGAGTTAGAAAGCTTCTGCCACGCTAAGTCCTCAGGAAGCGGTGTCGCCCATTGGTCGGCAGTGACGCTACCAAGTAACAGGCCACCAGCTATCAACACTAATGACGCAGTTCCGGATACAGCAAGCGCTTTCTCACCATACACTTTCTTAACTCTTGCCATCATTACAACAAAAGCAGCCACAGCGATAAGTGCAATCCATAACATCGGAACATGATTTGCCATTAATGAAAGTAGCCAAACGCTGGTTGCCAACATCATTATGCCAAACACTATTTTAACGACATTCATCCACGAGCCAGGCTTTGGTAGTTTCAGCGCGATATTTGGAAACACAGCGACTAAGAGCCAAGGCAGTGCCATACCCAATGCTAATGCTGTAAAAGTTGCAAATAACGTTAATACGTCGGCACCCAAGGCAAATGCCACGGCAGTTCCTAGAAAAGGCGCGGAGCAAGGCGTCGCAAGCAATGTGGCAAACATACCTTGAACATAGTGACCAACTAGGGAGTTATCACCTTTCGAGGCCAGCCATGTATTGGTACCCGATGATAGACGGATTTCAAACAGCCCCAGCATATTGGCCCCAAACAAAGTGGTGACCAACACCATCAAACCTAAGAACCAAGGGCTTTGAAATTGCACGCCCCAGCCAATGGCATTACCTGTTAGCTTAAGCACCAAAATAAAACCAGCGAGAATCCAGAACGACGTTAATATACCAAGTGACGAGGCAACAAACTGAGCGCGAATTTGACGACGCTCGATACCTTGAGCGGCAACAATACTACTTAGCTTCATCCCCAAAACCGGAAGAACGCAAGGCATGATGTTAAGAATTAAACCGCCGAGCAACGCGAATAGAAAAACACTCGTTAGAGACGTGCTCGGCAGCGGTTCAACTATTGCCTCAGCAGTTGCTTGAGTGGTTTCTTCTGCTAGTAAATTGGTGTCTTTGATGGTCACAAACAACGACTGACCATCTAACCCCACATCGCCCAGCCAAGTATCAACGATATAGCTCGCGGTGACGATGTTTCCTTCTTGATGCATTCCTTCAAACTTGAAGCTATAGTCTCGCGTTGCTTCATCGACACCATCCACCAGCACTTGTGGTTGTTGCCAACCCTGACTGTTCTGTAGCTTGATTTGTAGTTTCGATTGGTTCGCATCCCAACTCGCCTGAGTAACATCAATAAACGGCGATGGCTGCGGCACGTTACTCACTGCTTGAGCGTAACTGAACATCACGTCTTCATCGACTTTTAGATCAGAAGGCAAGAACGTCAATTGAATTTGATAGTCGGTCAGCACACAAATCGTCGTACAAGAAGAAAGTGTCAGTACCGCATCAATCGTGACAGGTTTGGACATGTCTTCGACGTGCAGCGTCATGGGGAACAAAGTGTCGCCTTTATACCCAAGAGTCTCGATACCTAATAGTTCGAATTTTTGTGGGTGTGGCCATTGCCAATCCACTTTGGATAAATTTTGTGAATTTTGCCAATCAATAGATGGTGCTACGCCGCCCTCACCAGGTGAACGCCAGTAAGTTTTCCAGTCCCCAGCCAACTTGACGTCCAGATAACCAGTGATTGTTTTGGCTTGCAGGTCTTGTTGACCAGTGAGCACAAAGCGCGTTTGCACTGGAGGATGTTGTGGGTTGGTTAGCCAACCTGTATCAGTAGTTTGAGCTGAAATACTCAGAGAGAGCAAACTCAAAGCAAGCGTCATAAAAAACATGGACGCAAACTGAGTCAGTTTAGTAATTTGATTCATAGTGATTCCTAGTTATAAAGACAAAGGTGCTAAATAACTGACGCTAGTGGTCAGAAAGCACGCTTTTATTCTCGGAACACACAGAAAGTCAGATGGACTCGATACTTACGGCCTATCGGTTCTGTCCAATGTTGCGCACCAATATAGGCACTGCACAACCAAATTGCCGAAGCAAAAAGACCGACAAACAGAACAACAATAAATACATCGAGTTGATGTTGAGAAAACTGAATTAACTTTTCAGACAATTCGCACTTGCTGGTTTCTTTAGTATCAATCGACTTGACGCTCGAACGCTCATCAGTAAGTGAAACCGCGGGCGATTCCGTCTCATATTTCATAGAGCATGACGATGCAAAACCTGAATTTTGCATCAGACACACAACCACCACCCAGCCAATAATCGCCAGTAGCCATTTTGCCCGCTTATGTGGCGTGTGATGTCGTTTAGTCAACAAACTCATAAGAATTCAGATAAAGTAAGAACGAAGAAGATAATACGCGAGTCGTCATAAAGCTCAAGTTGTATCCTCTAAATAGCCTTAAGAGGCTTCACTCGCTAAGCTTTAATCTAGCTTGCCATATATATATGCCAACTCTGCGACGGTTTTTGCCGAGAACTTCTTCAATAGATTGGCTCGGTGTACTTCAACCGTTCGCATTGCTATGCAAAGTTCGTCAGCAATACGAATATTGCGCTTTCCTTCAATGATCAAACGTAAAATGTCTTTTTCTCTAGGTGTGAGCGATTCATAAGCCGATTTTGCCGCTGCCATATCGAGGTTTGTGGCAGACTGCGCCTGTCCCTGCAAAATGGCTCGTGCCAGTTCATCGCCTTTGACTGGTTTTTGGAAGAAATTGACCGCCCCAGCTTGTAATGCATCGACCGCCATTGGGACATCACCATGCCCTGTCAGATAAATAACGGCTAACGGGCTGTTGACTTGATTTAAAATTTGGTGCACTTGCTGACCACGAAGGTTAGGCATTCGGCTATCAAGGATCACGCATCCGGCCTGATGAATGTTCACTTTATCGAGAAAAGATTGCCCATCAGCTAAAGTCGTCACGTTGAAGTCATGCTCTTCCAGCATAAAAGCGAGCGAGTCACGCACCGATTCATCATCATCGACTACAAAAACAGGTAGCTGCTTTTCACCGCTGCTCATTGAGTGCTCCTATGCCTAGTTCAGATTAGTTTTGATATGGAAACACAAGCTCAACCAAACAACCATGTGGTGCTATCGAGCTGATGACAAACTCGCCACCATGCATTTCCATCACATCGCGACAAATGGCTAACCCCAGCCCAAGCCCTTCTTCTTTGCTACTCACAAACGCTTGAGTCGGATTCTCTTGCTGCAACCCTGTACCATTGTCTAACACTCGAATAGAGAGTTGACTGATTTGGTAATCGCAATGCAGGGCAATTTTACCTTGATAACCTGATGAGTGATATTTCTCTTGGAACAAAGTACACGCATCAATCGCGTTGCTGATCACATTAACTAAAACCTGTTGTACGCCAACTGCATCGACAAGTAATGGACGAATGTTCCCTTCTGTACTGGCCACAATAGAAATGTTTTGCTTCTGCATTCGAAAATGGAGTAACTCAATCGTGTCATCAATGAGTACTTGAAGATCGCACGACGTTTTGTCGACACTGCGCTTACGAATCAACGTTCTTAATCGCTGAATAATTGCATCGGCTCTTTCAACTTGGCCCTGTATTTTCTCAAGTACAGGGACAATATCTTCATGAGGGCGCTTTTTGGCCAAGCGAAGTAAACCGCCTTCACTATAGTTGCGAATGGCTGCCAGTGGCTGATTGAGTTCATGAGCAAGACTAGTGCCGATTTCTCCGACAATCGCGACCCTTTGTGAATGTTCTAACTGTTCACTTTTCTCTTTTAATCGTAACGATGTCTGCTCCAACGCTTGCTTACTCTTGCTAAATCGATACTCAAGCCAAAAGTGGTACGCGTTCAACACAATCACAAACATGAACAGCGCCCATGCCCACTCTTGATGACTACGCAGCCAGCGTAGAGCCTCACTCCACCAAGGTTGTTGCAACGGATGGAGATCCAACGCCTGATAAAGTTTGTCGATGCTCAGCAAGCTGACGGGGGACGTCCAACCTGACGCGCCTGCCGCAATAACCGCAGGGTGTTCAGGTGGCATCGCTAACAATACTTGCGCAATCTGTTTGGCAATCTGAGCTGAGCCGCGCTCTGTTTTGGCAAATGACCAGTTAGGATAAAGCGGTGTGGAAACAGCGCATAACGAGCGCTCGTTCGGCTGTTGATTTAAAACTCGGTAATTACCCGGTTGTAAAAGCCCTTCACTTAACATCTGTTCCAATAAACAAGCGGGGACGACGGCCGCTTCCACATTACCATCACGTAATTGATACAGGTTGGCATCAATAGGAAAACCAAGATAGCGGACATCAGAAAAGAAATCGTTTGGATTAAGCCCCATTTTGACTATTTGATAGCGCATCGTTAGATAACCACCAAACGCTTTTTCTGATACCGCCGCAACGGGACGTCCTGAGACATCTTGCACCGTTTGATAACTTGAATTGGCTCGAACCACCAGCGCCGAACCAATGCCGTAATTCGAGTTTTGTGGTGCTCTGCTGGTTAGCGTTGCCATCCACGACAGCGCGTATTGCCTGCCCAATCGCACTGCCTGACCTGGGTTGGTTAAGATGAAATCTATCTTCTGAAACTTCACCGCTTCGCCCATTTCATCCAAGTTAAGGGGATGAAGGACAAAATGCACATCGGAAATTTGCTGATTGAGCCAATCAATGGTCGGTTGCCATCTCTGCTCAGCATAAAGATGGCCGCGTATCGCTAACACGCCCACTTCGACTTTTTGCTTGACCTGTGGCTGCTCTGCTTTTTGCTCTTGCATTCCTTGCAGATATTCTTGTTCAGAAACAGCGCCCTGAGCCAAAGATGCAAAGGCAACTAAGCAAAGAATCCAAAGCTGAAGCCACAGTGCTTTTTTCATGATGAGTCGAATCGTTCCGTCAAGAGAGTGCGACAAGAATAACAGCTACCTTCCCTAAACCACATTTGTTTTAGATCAAGTTTGATCTGGGTATGTGGAAATCCACAATATAAGCCTCGCAGTGCATTTCTCACAATGGAATCAGTCAATTCAAATACAACAAAAAAGCAGGTGAGTTATGGATTCCACCAAACGTCGCTTTCTCAGCGCGGTCACAGCCGGAGCCGCGTTAATTCCAGTCGCAGGCATTGGCACGGCAACTGCGGGAAACATTATTCGAAATAACCAGTCCGCTGACCGAAAAGGACAAGTCGGGAAGCGTTATGCCATGGTGATAGATTTGCGTAAATGTGTCGGATGCCAGGCTTGCACTGTGGGTTGCAGCATCGAGAACCAAGTGCCTATCGGTCAATTCCGAACCACCGTAAAGCAATACGAAGTTACGTTAGATGATGGCTCTACAGCCACGCGAGAAGCAAAAGCCTTTATGCTACCGCGCCTTTGTAACCACTGCGACAACCCACCTTGCGTGGCAGTGTGTCCGGTTCAAGCAACCTTTCAGCGCGAAGATGGCATTGTCATGGTGGATAACAGTCGCTGCGTAGCGTGTGCGTATTGTGTACAAGCTTGCCCTTACGATGCTCGCTTTATCAATGAAGACACCCTCACCGCAGATAAATGTACCTTCTGTGCTCACCGTCTAGAAAAAGGTCTATTGCCTGCCTGCGTGGAAACCTGTGTTGGCGGAGCACGTGTGATTGGTGATTTGAATGATCCATCAAGTGAAGTCCGCCGCTTAATTACGAAGCACCAAGACGATATCAAAGTGCTAAAACCCAATGAAGGCACCAAGCCTCACGTGTTTTACATCGGCATGGATGAACGCTTCACCAGCCACATCGACGGACAACCTGCTATTTACGACCCACAAGGAGATCGCGCATGAACATCACCGAAGTGTTAGTCCAACCTCAAGCGATGGCTTGGCTCCCGTGGGCGGTGCAGTATTTCTTCTACATCGGTTCGGCTTATGCGGCCGCTATTTTATTCCTAATCGCCCTATTATTTGAAAAACACACCAGCCACAGACTGCGCGCTGCACTTGTGCTGACGCTGGCCATTGGCGCCATCGTGGGGCCATTAGCGTTAACTGGCGACCTTCACCAACCGGGACGCGCATGGCATTTTTACGCACACATCACTCCGTGGTCATGGATGTCTTTAGGGTCGCTTTTCTTGCCCGTTTTCACAGGTTTAGCGGTAGTGACTGCATGGCTGTATCTCCGCGAGGATCTGATCAACTTACGTAATCAGCCTGGGAAAGTACTGCCTCTAATTTCAAAGCTGTCACTGGGTGACTGGGCGCTCTCTCGTAGAGTCATGCTTATGGTATCTGCCATCACGGTGCTATCAGGCATCACCATTGCAGTCTACACAGGCGCTGAAATTGCGGTCGTTAAATCGCGCTCTTTATGGCACCAACCCGCGTCGCCGGTTCTTTGGTTTGTCACTGCATTTATGGGCGCGGTCGGATTTTCTCTGCTGATTTGGTTACTGCTGCCTAGCCAATCGAAATCCCTCACTTCTGGTGATAGCAATTTACTCAAGAAGTCACTGGTAACGAGCGGCGTTCTGACGCTGATTCTCCTACCCATTTGGGCATCCAACAATTCCGCATTTTCGCTCTATTCTAGCGAACAATGGATCCACAACATTGCCCTGCTCACTTTTGTCGTTTTAGGTTGTGTTTTGCTCGCTTTCATCTTCTTTCGCGATACCAAAAAGTCCACATCAGCCAGATTTCGTCACGTCATAGTGCTCAGTTTTGTGTCTGCTGCCGCACTGGCAAGTGCATGGCTGATCCGCTGGTTTACCATCATGGAAGTGCAAACCATCGCCAAGTTCGATGCAGGGCTGTATCCATACCAACTCACTATGGATGGAAATGGCTGGATAGGCCTTATCGGCATGCTCGGATTATGGCTTGCACTGGCACTGCTCGGTTCGGAGCTGGTTCAGCCAAAACAAAATATCGAAGTAAAAGCTTCATCACTCACCTTAACTGAACGCTAATCAAAGAGGATTTCATCATGGATAACAAACGCCGTCAGTTTTTGAAATCAGGCATTGCAGTGGGTGGGCTTGGCGCATTCGCTGCGGGTTACGCCACCACCACCAAACATATGGTCGAAGGTGCGCTCGAAGGCACTGCGGGAGAAAAAACGCGTGATATTCACCACGGTAACTCGCTTGAACCAGAGTACACGGTCAACAGCAAAGGCAACCTAATCCCTAATCCAAATCAGCGCGTTGCGCCATCGATGTGCTTTGGTTGTTGGTCACTGTGCGGATTGCGTGTACGCATTGATAACCGCAGCGACGATATTTTGCGTATTACTGGCAACCCATATCACCCACTCTCTCATCAGCAACACATTCCGTTCGAAACGCCAGTCAAAGATGCTTATTTAAGTTTGGCAGGAGAAGCGGGCCTTGACGGTCGTTCAACAGCATGCGCACGTGGCAATGGGATGCTAGAAATTCGCAACAGCCCGTACCGCATTACTCAGCCACTGAAACGAGTTGGAAAACGCGGCGAAGGAAAATGGATTCCGATCAGCTACGAGCAATTGATAGAAGAAATCGTAGAAGGTGGTGATTTATTTGGTGAAGGCCATGTTGATGGTTTACGCGACATTCACGATTTAACAACGCCCGTAGATCCTGAAAACCCAGAATATGGACCGAAAGCCAACCAATTGTTAATGACCAACGCCGGTAACGAAGGCCGAGACGACATATTCAAACGCTTCGCGTTCAACAGCTATGGTACACGTAACTTTGGGCATCACGGCTCTTACTGCGGCTACGCATTTCGTGCTGGCAGCGGCGCATTTATGAACGACTTAGATAAGAACGCACACTTAAAGCCAGATTTTGATAATGCGGAATACATCATCTTCATCGGTATGTCGCCTGCGCAAGCTGGCAACCCTTTTAAGCGTCAGGCGCGCCAACTCGCCAATGCGCGAACAGAAGGTAGCTTGGAATACACCATCATCACGCCAAGTTTGCCTGCGGGTTCATCGAGCTTGGCCGCCGGTGACAACAACCGCTGGATACCAATCAAACCGGGCACCGACTCTGCCCTCGTGCTTGGCATGATCCAGTGGATCATCGAAAACCAACGCTACAACAAAACCTTCTTGGCGCAGCCGGGGGCAAACGCGATGAAGCGAGCCGGCACCGCGCACTGGTGTAATGCCACGCACTTGGTAATCAGCGATGAGCAGCACCCGAGAAACGGCACGTTTTTACGCGCATCTGATCTGAACCTGCCATTTGAGGGCGAAGCGTTGTCTGACTCCGACCCGTACGTCATCGTGGATGAGCAAAGAGGCGAATTTGGTGTTCATACCCAAGCTGAGGAAGCGGCACTGTTTATCGATAAAACGGTTTCGCTTGCATCGGGCGAAGTGCGCGTAAAATCGTCTCTACAAAGACTCAAAGAAGAGGCGTTCAAATACAGCCTTGCGTTCTACAGCCAACAATGTGAAATCCCTGTCGAACAAATTGTTGAACTAGCAAAGCGCTTTACCAGTCACGGAACAAAAGCGGTGGTCGATACCCACGGTGGCAACATGCACACCAATGGGTTCTATAACTCGTTTACCATCATGATGCTCAATGCGTTGATTGGTAACATAAATATGAAAGGCGGCGCGATGGCCAAAGCGGGTGGCTACCCAACTTCCGCTGCGGGTCCTCGTTACGACTTCACCAAATTTGCTGGCAAAGTCGGCCCGAAAGGCGTCTTTTTGTCGCGCAGTAAATTCCCCTACCACAAAACAAGCGAATACAAACGTCGCGTTGAGGCTGGTGAATCCCCTTATCCAACTCGCGCGCCTTGGTATCCGTTTGCCGCGCCACTGCTGACAGAGCACCTATCTGCGGCTATTGATGGTTATCCATACCGCGTAAAAGCGTGGATCAATCACATGGCGAACCCAATGTATGGTGTACCCGGTTTGAAAACGCTGCTGGAAGACAAGCTTAAAGATCCAAAACAACTCGGTTTGATTGTGTCTATTGATGCGTTCATTAACGAAACCACCGCGTTGTCGGATTATATTGTACCTGACACGGTCACCTACGAAAGCTGGGGTATGGCAACGCCTTGGCACGACGTTCCGGTGAAAACCGTCACCGCTCGCTGGCCGATTGTGGGAGCGCGAACAGAGAAAACCGCCGATGGTCGTTCAATTTGCTTAGAAAACTTTTTGATTGATGTCGCCAAGAAAATGCAACTGGGCGGCTTTGGTGACAACGCGATTCAAGATGCGCAAGGGAATTGGCACGCTCTCCACAGCGCTGAAGATTTCTACTTACGTTCCGCGGCAAACTTGGCTTATGTGAAAGGCGGGGTGCCTGAAGTTTCGGCAGAAGACATTGCGTGGTCCGGCCTAGAGCGTTTAATGCCAGCCATGCAGAAGACGCTGACAGCGGATGAGATGAAACGTGTGGCGTTTATTTTTGCTCGCGGTGGACGTTTTGAAAATGCAACCGAAGCGTATCAAGGTGAGCAAATGAAGCACAAATGGACACGACCTGTCGCGATATGGAATGAACGTGTCGGCAGCGCAAGAAACACCATGACCGGTGATTTCTACACGGGTTGCCCAACATGGCATCCACAAAAACTGGCCGATGGCACATCAATGGAAGACCAGTTCCCAAGCTCAGAATGGCCTTTCAGCCTGACGAACTTTAAATCCAACATTCACAGTGCGGTATCCAACCTATCGCCAAGGTTGAACTCGATTAAAGGCGTAAACCCAGTGTACATCCATCCAATCGATGCCGAGCGTGCGGGCATTAAAACGGGTGATGAGTTTGTTATCGAGACACCATCTGCAAGCACCAAAGCACTTGCGATGATAGTCAGCGGGATTCGCCCTAGCACACTCGGATTTGAACATGGGTTTGGTCATACCGAGCTAGGACAACGCTCGCACTGGATCGGCGATAAACAACAACCCGTAAAAACGCGCAGCCAAGATGGCGTCAACATTAACGACATTGGCTTAATTGATCCTACCCGAGAAGGTAAAGGTGTATTGTTGGATTGGGTAGTGGGCGCGGCGGCACGTCAGTCCCTGCCGGCCAAAATCCGCAAAGCGTAACGCCGCACGTTAAGACGTCTCTACCACTTAGAGCTGCCGATTTGTGCAGCTCTTCACCACTTTGTTTTTATCGCTTATAGAACAACCAATAAAAACAAATACGGCCATTTACACTTATTAAATATGTGGAAATCCACAATACCTTTCATTATTGACAAGGCCGACAATATTGTCCAAGTGACTACCAAGTAGCACTTAGACATATTAATAAAAATTAAAGTGAGTCAGCATGTCAAAAATTCTTCCAGTGGTGGTGGCCTGTTTGTTAGCAACCACTATGGGCGCAAGCGCCTCGTCTATTCCGGAAAAAGCCAGCGTATGTAGCGGTTGTCACGGCCAAGATGGCATGGGACAGCCAAATATCGCGCCGATGATCGCTGGTTTAAACGCGAATTATCTCAACACTCAAATCGAACTATTCCTTAGTGGCGAACGCCAAAATCTGGTCATGCAAGGCATGGCGAAGGAACTCAGCGATCCCGCAGGCCGTAAGGAAGTTATGGAGTACTTTGCTAACCTCCCGAGCTATGAGTTCACGAATCCAGAACAACGCGGCGACCAAGCTGATATTCGTAACCCGTATCGTAAGTTAATTTTCCAAGGCGATTGGGATAGAAATATTCCAGCTTGCGCAACTTGTCATGGAGCCAGCGGTATGGGCGTCGACAAGTTCCCTCGCCTCGCAAGCCAACATGCTGATTACTTAAAAACGCAATTGATGGCATGGAAAAACGGCACTCGCAGTGGCGACCCGCTCAATATGATGGGGACCATCGCAAAAAATCTCACTGACAAAGAGATCGAAAATCTTGCTTACTACTTTGCCTCATTACGTTACTAGGAGCAGTCATGAAACGTTTCTATTCTTTGTTCGCACTGCCTTTCATTTCTACGCTCGTACTAGCTAACGCTCCATTACCGGACCGCCAGAAAGAGCTACCTGCGATAGAAAAAGAAAAGCACGGTGAATACTTAAAACCGCGTGATCTCAGCACAATCCCAAACACCGCATTTGGTGAGCAAGTAAAACGCGGTTACTCGCTCTTTGTTAACTCACAACAAATGCGCGGAAAATACGTTGGCAACGAACAAAACTGTGTGAACTGCCATATGGAGGCAGGACGAAAAGCAAACGCTGCGCCACTGTGGGCAGCTTACATGGCATACCCGGCATATCGTAAGAAAAACGATCGCGTAAACAGCTATGCTGACCGTATCCAAGGTTGTTTCGAGTATTCCATGAACGGTAAAGCGCCCGCTTACGATTCGACAGAAATTGTTGCCCTTAGTGCTTACGCCTACTGGTTAGCGATGGGCGGCTTGCTTGACAAACATGGTATGGCGGATGAACCCATTCCAGAACTAGACGCAAAAACGTTGCAAATTGGTGGAAAAGCAAAAGACTTCCCGTTGCCCGAAGCCATCGCACAAGCATTACCAATTGAAAAGCGGGGTAATCTCTCTGGGCGTGGCTACCCAAAAATCGCCGCCCCTGAGCAAGAACCATCAATAGAGCGAGGCGCATTGGTCTACGAAAAGAACTGTGAAACTTGCCATCGCGCCGACGGTTCAGGCATCAAAGACACCAACGACCATTCATACATTCCACCACTTTGGGGCGAATATGCGTATAACTGGGGCGCAGGTATGCACCGGATTAACACAGCGGCCTATTTTATTTACGAAAACATGCCGCTTGGGAAAAGTGTGCAGCTGACAGAGCAAGAAGCTTGGGATGTCGCAGCATACGTCAACAGCCATGAGCGTCCACAAGATCCTCGATTCAAAGGCAATGTCACCGCAAACGCGGAGAAATATCACCAGCACCAAGGCTATTACGGCAAAACGCTCAACGGTACGCAAGTCGGCTCCAATGCCTTTAAGAGCGGAACGGTCAAGTAAAGTACAACTAAGTACCTTAAATAAAATGCTCTTTTTCCCTGCTCTGATTATCTGGGCAGGGTTACTTACCCTTAAAAACAAGTAATTACCCCCCTCCACAGACAAGCAATATCACATTATTTTCGACTTCCAACATACTCATCTTCGCCGTAAAATCTTGTACCAAACGCGACTTCGTTTATGTCTTAGATCTCCCATATCCTCTAATGCCAAAAGTAAGAAACTCGTAAACTCCTGAATCAAAACAAGCGTGCCTAGTGAAAAAAGAGTATTCTTAAAGCAAATGAATCTAAAACCTACCCGATGAGTATTCAACCTAATTCCCGTCAGTTAATTTCATGCGAAGAGTGCGGCCTTGTTGTTCGCATTCCCGATATCGAACAGGGGCAAAAAGCACAATGTCCTCGATGTTCGCATTCGCTGACTAAAGTGAATGCCAAGCCTTACCAAAGCGTGATCGCCATATCATCGGCATGTTTGATCATGTTAGTGCTAAGCATTTCTTTCCCTTTTATGTCGTTCAGCGTGCAAGGGTTGTCGCAAGAAATCACCTTGTTGCACGCTGCCAAAATGCTGGCTGAGTTTCAAAATGTGCTTTTGGGTGTGCTGCTACTCGCAACAGTTATCGTTTTGCCTGCAATCTATGTTGGTCTCATTCTCTTTCTTCACCTTGAAGCATTAAAAGCACGTAAACATACCCCCTCTAAAAAGCAGCAACGAATGGCAAAAGTTTTATGCCGTCTTCTGTTTCGAGTCGAACCTTGGTTAATGGTGGATGTATTTTTGATTGGCGTGTTGGTCAGCTTAATTAAAATCGCTTCCCTCGCAGACATAGGAATGGGCACTTCATTCTGGGCGTTTTGTGTATATACCGTTCTGGTAGTCAAATGCATATCAATTGTCGACAAAAGCTGGCTCTGGGGGCACTTTATTCCAGCTATCGAGCTACATGATGTAAAAGAGGGTGATACGCACCATAACCACAACCATATTGGTTGTCATACGTGCCACCAGCTCAACCCTATTGAAGCTAAAAAACACCAACACTGCATTCGTTGTAAAAGCCCTATTCACAAATACAACCCCGCAGACAATTTACAAAAAGCTTGGGCGCTTTTGTTTGCTTCAGTCATTTTCTATATCCCTGCGAACCTCTACCCTATGATGTACACCGTAAGCCTTGGACATGCAGAAGGTTCAACTATCATGGAGGGGGTAATATTGCTTTGGCATTTAGGTTCTTACCCTATTGCGATGGTAATTTTCTTTGCTAGCGTATTTATTCCAATGGCGAAAATGCTGGCACTCGCGTGGCTGTATTACAATGCGCAAAAAGCGCGATATCTTCCGCACGAAGAGAGTATTTCACGCTTAAAGATCTACCGCATAACTGAGTTTATTGGTCGTTGGTCCATGATCGATATCTTCGTCGTCGCGATCTTAGTTGCACTGGTTCAGCTGCAAAACTTAATGGCGATTTATCCAGGTCCTGCTGCGCTCTCTTTCGCGGCAGTGGTCATTTTTACTATGCTTTCTGCAATGATATTTGACTCACGTTTGTTGTGGCAATTGCCACAAAACGAAGTGCAGGAGCCGATTTCTGACAACTTAAACGAGAAAGCCAAATATGAGTGATGAGAACAACGTAACCGCTCAAATAAAACCGCAAAAGCAGATTTCTGCGATATGGATTGTCCCGATCCTTGCGCTAGCCATGGGAGCGTGGATGCTGTTCCAATATATCAACAGTACAGGCCCACAAATTACTCTCCAACTGCCAACCGCAGATGGGATTGAGGTTGGCAAAACCGAAATCCGAGCATTGAATGTAAAAGTCGGACTGATTACTGAAGTCACTCTCAGTGAAAATTACGATCACATCATCGCTAAGGCACAAATGAACAAGGATGCAGAACGCATGCTGCGAGATGACACCATGTTTTGGGTGGTGAAGCCTCGTATTGGCCGTGATGGCGTTTCAGGTTTAGAGACCTTGCTCTCTGGCGCTTATATCCAACTTCAGCCGGGTAAATCTAAAATAGAGAAAGAGCGCTTTACGGTCTTAGATGTTCCCCCAGTGGCCTCTCCTGATGCAGAGGGGTTACGCCTTGTGTTAACACACCGCGAGGCGGGTAAGCTAGGCGTTGGTGACCCCGTCATTTATAAAGGCTTTACGGTTGGTCGTGTAGAGAAAACTAGCTTTGATGTTGACACTCGCAAAGCGTTATACCAACTCTTTATTTTCAAGCCTTATGACAGCTTAGTGCGCACTCGTACCAAGTTCTGGCTGAATTCTGGCGTAGATTTACAGCTCAATGCTGAAGGGTTCGAAGTCAAGTTTGGCTCATTAGAGAGCATGCTAACGGGTGGTGTTACCTTCGATACCGTTCCAGGTCTTGAATCCGGTGAACAGCTCACTGAAAATATGGTCAACTTCCGCTTGTACGATGATATTAAACAACTTCGAGAAGGCATGTACGATGATTATATTGAATTCGTTATGCTTTTTGATGAATCGGTACGAGGACTTAAACGTAAGGCACCTGTCGAATATCGAGGCTTGAGAATTGGTACTGTGATGCGTGTACCAATGCGACTTCCAACCCCAGAAGAGAACTTTTCTGCGAAAAAAATCCCTGTATTGGTACGTATCGAGCTCGGCCGTGTTTATGGCGATTTCCAATCCCAATCTTTACCAATGTTAAAAGATAAATTGAAGAGTGAGTTTGCTAAAGGCCTACGTGGTACTTTAAAAACAGGTAACTTATTAACAGGCGCACTGTATGTTGACGCCGACTTCTATCCAAATGACGAGCCTTACGTCCCGAGTAAGTTTGCTGATTTAGATGTTTTCCCAACCATGCGTGGTGGTTTTGCGCAGGTTCAGCGCCAAGTGAACGACTTCCTAAATAAGATTAATAACTTACCGATGGAAGAAACGCTAGATTCTCTCAATTCAACGTTAAAAACGTCTGAAAAAACGTTAGCTTCAGCAGAACGCGTGGCGGACAGTATTGATAAACTTTTGAATCAAAAAGAGACGCAAGAGATCCCAACAGATATTCGCCAAAGCTTACAGCAATTACAAAAAACACTCGATGGTTATGGGCCCAACTCAACCATGTACAGCGAAATGGAAGCCACGCTAAAAGAATTAGAAAGCGTGATGACAGAGTTTAAACCCGTACTTAAACAGCTAAACGAAAAGCCAAACTCTCTTGTGTTTGGAGAAGATGAAATCAGTGACCCAATACCAATTAAAGGCCAAAACTAATGAAACGAGTATTCTTTCTGTCTATCGCGCTATTTGTCGGTCTAACGGGTTGCAGTAGCGCTCCGCAAACTAAAGGAGCTATGTACCTTCTACCTAAGGTGGAACCAGTGACGCTGAGCTCTTCTGATATCGCTCAGCGCCCAACTTTAGTTGTTCGTCCAGTGACATTGGCGAGTTATTTGAATGATAATGGCATTGTTTATCGAACCTCTGAGACCCTAGTTATTCAGGCGAAACACAATCAATGGGCGCACAGTATTTCTGAGCAAATCACTCAGAGAGTCGTCGCGGAACTACGCCACAAGCAAAGTCATTATTGGCCGACTGAAATGAATAATCTGTTGGATCAAAGCGGTGAAGCCAAACTACAGCTTACGTTAAATAAATTTAATGGCAGCTACAAAGGTAATATCGAAATTGAGGGAGAATGGTTACTCATTAATGCCGAAGGTAAGGTCGAAAACAGTGCGCCAATACAAATCTCAAAGCCGCTTCAAGATGAAGGCTATGAAGCGCTCGTCAACGCTTTATCCATAGGCTTAGAAAGCCTAACCTCAGACATTGCCAAACAACTCTAAGTCAATGTTAATTACAGGGAAGCAAGTTGCTTCCCTTTTTTATGCAGAGTGTAGCGACTTCTACTAAGCTGAAAGCTGACGAAAAGCCGAAAAGGAAATTGGATGAAACCATGTAACCTGCTATCACTCTCCTCACTCATTCTTGTATTACCTACATCAGTAGCGCTCTCAGCCGAGACACAAGAATCTCGTTGGCGAAATAGCATAGAAGTGTACATGCTAGGACTGAATATCCACGGGGATACCAGTATTGGTCGCTTTTCATCAGAGGTGGATGTCGATCCTAAGTTCATCGTAGACCACCTCGATATTGGGGCGATGTTGCGATTCGAGAGTATTTACCAAAGTAAGTGGGGCTACTACATAGATTATAGTTTCATGAACTTAAGTGGTGATGTTAATAATATCAAGGGCGCTCTGCCTAACGCTCGTTATCGTGCGGACATCGAAATACGGCAAGGTGTTCTAGAAGCAAAGGCATTCCAACGCGAACAATATTCATTTGGTAAACTGGATTATATGTTTGGATTACGTTGGTGGGACAATGACATCACCGGCAAACTGTATCGCAATGATAACCGGGTACTAGAAGATAGACTGTCATTACAAGAAGATTGGGTCGATTTTTTAGTTGGCTTGCGACTCATTGATGAATTGAGCGAAAACTGGCGATTTCATGCCAGTATCGACGCCGGACTTGGCAACGATACTCACTTCACTTATGCCATTCAAACTGGTGTTCGTTATAGCTTTAACGAATGGTCTGATCTCAACTTAGCTTACAAGTCGACCTGGGTCGATTACAAAAATGAAGAGGTATTTGAATATGATACGGCTTCTCAAGGGCTTTTAGTCGGACTTGGCTTTTACTTTTGATTAGGTGAAACCCTAGCCTATATTCAAGCGTTGTAACGTGTACTAGCTCTAGGTACACGTCTAGTGCCGCGTTACAGATGCTTAAATAAGGCAAATTGATCTTCATCAGACTATAAATTGCTCTTCGGTGCTACTCTCTGTCACAAAATATAAAACCCCACTCTATGACCTCATATAGGTCTTGTTGATAAGGTTCCCGAGTAGCAATGTCGATTAACATTTCCGATTTAACCACCGCCCTAAATAAGGTGGAGCATATTCATAAAGTGCAGCTTGAAAACGTACATCAGTTCTTCAAAGCAAACGAAGCTTTCTCGTTGCAAACATTCAGCCAGCTGATATCAAGCGACTCGCTTGATGATCGATTTAAAACCATCGATAAAGCGTTCTCTTTGCTTGGTGATGCAAAAACCTACCTTTTAGAAGCGTCTTACCTTATTAAGTAAAAAAGAAAGCCCCGATAAAATTCATTACCGGGGCTATCATTTTCTATCTAAACTACTGATTTACAATTTGTAACGATCATCAATTACCGTTAATTCTGGGAAGGTTTTACCCTCGTCCATCGCTTCTTCTGTCTCTTCTTTTACTTGGTTATCAATCCAGAAATTACCGATATCCATTGGATGAAGCACCCATTCTGTCGCTTTTGTCATGCCGTTTTTAGGAATTTTAACCCAGCGCCAATGAGCAACTCGAGAATAAGGCACCATGTAGCCAGGAACGATGATGTTCGCTTTGCTGACATAGTTTTGGATTTGATGCGACAAGTCGTAACGCTTCTCCTGATCAAACTCAGAATCATACGCTTCAATTAACTTGTCTAGCTCAGGGCTGCTGTAGTTGGTGTGAGCATTCGTTTGTGGTCGATTTGCATTATCCGAGTGTAGGTATTCCCAATACGCAGGGATCTCACCAGAGCCCATATTCAAAAACGCTAGCTGATGCTTTTTCTCAAGAATGTATTTAAACGCAGATGAGCCATCCACCAAGTTTAACGTGAACTCAAGACCAGCAAGTTTCGCTTGCTCTTTCAGGTATGCAATACGCGGTGTCCAAGAGTTGTATCCGTAGGTGATAGCAAAGCTCAAGCGTTGGCCCTTGTCGTTAACACGAATACCATCTGCGCCCACTTTGTCAAAGCCCGCTTTTTCGAAGTGTTTAACCGCCGCATCAGCATCAAACTTTGGCGGTGTATTGTTAGGATCATCGTATTCGCCATGACCAAATCCGAGTCCATGCGGTTTACGTGAATAATCTCCACGCATGATGTTTTCAATCATGCCGTCATAGTCAGTGGCTGCCATAACACCTTTACGCACTTCTAGGTTATCCAACATCGGCATCGCTGTGTTCATCCAAAGACCACCAGCTCCTTGCGGTGCTTCGTTAAAGCCCCAGTACTTTTGGATATAGCCTTTTTTGTACACATCACTATTGGTTTTGTCATGCCAAAAGCTTGGTAGCACCATCTCAAAGTAGTCTAAGTTGCCTTTCTCAAAGTGCTTCATGGCAATATCAGGATCGCGAATTACCTTAATGCGAACCTTTTCAACGTTATAACGGTTTTTATAGTAGCGGTTGTTGTATCCCCACCAATCTTCACCGACATGTTTGAATGTTACGCTCTTACCTTTCTTCACTTGATCAATGTAGTAAGGCGCTGCGGTTGGCTCAGATTTAAAGTTAAACTTTCTGACGAAGTTATCAGGCATGCCATCGTTATTTGCGTCCTTTTCTCCTTCAAAGAAGTGTTCAGGACGAGGCTGAAAACCATTACTTGGCATGTTAATCATAACCATAAGTGAGTCATGACTTTGAGCTACAGCAAGATTGACTTTGATCGTGTAGTCATCAATTTTTTCAACACTCACAATACTGTTTGTGAAGAAGTCGTTATACCACGGGTCGATAATGTCTTTTGACGTGTAGTACTTCATCATAAAGACGTAATCATCTGCTGTAATTTTTTCACCATCTGACCACTCGGCCGTTTCGTCGAGTTTAAAGAATACGGTTTTGTTGTCCTCTCCAAATGCCCATGACTCAGCAAGTTGAGGGATCCATTTGCCAGTATTTGGATGACGCTGAGCCAGTTTTGGTGAACCATCCATTAAGTATTGGCGCAAACCTGAGTTCGCATCTGGACCAACACTTCGTAATGTTTGCGGAAAGCTCTGAATGTAAGTGCGATAGGTGCCACCTCGTACCGCTTCTTCAGAGGCAAATAGAGGTTCGTTGTTGTTTGAAATCCATTCGATATCAGCTGGCAATTCTGCCGCACTCAGTTGAAAACTGGCAGCGGTCAGTGTTGCTAGTACTGAAAATGGCAGTTTTTTAGTCATGTTTCTTCCTTGTTGTGTTTGCGCACTAAGGTCGTAACAAGGAAGACAGCGTGTGAAAGCTCACAGAAAGCTGCGATTTAAAATACGCAGATAGGAAATAATAGGAACGTAATATGAAGTGACGTCCTGCCAGCTTCTATATTAATTTCAAAGAGTTTCACTAGGTCATCCTAGACCTTACAACGCAGTGAATGCATCTTCGCCATAGTATTCTTTAGATATTTGTAACGCAAGCCATCAATAACACATGATTGCATTTTCGAGGCATCACAGTGAGTTATGTTACAAAAGTGTGATCGACATAGTACCAAGCCCTACTTTACTCAGAATAAACCGCAGAACCTTTATCTCAATTGGCCCCGATATACCAGTTACAGCGAGTAAATGATCAGACATAGCTGGTTAAAAGGAATGGTTGTTTACCGCGATCAGTATTTTCATTCGATATAAAAAGTGAGGCATCCAGCCTCACTTTTCTCCATACAATCGAGACAGTGCTTACATGTTAGATAAGCTCTCATTGATCGACTTCAGCACTTCTGCAGGATTTGACGCTTGAGTGATAGGGCGACCAATCACAAGATAATCTGAACCTGATTGGATAGCGTCTACTGGCGTCATGATACGGCGTTGGTCACCTTGTTCCGAGCCAGCAGGTCGAATACCAGGGGTCACTAATTTAAATTCTTGGCCTAGTTCGCTCTTCAGTAGTGAGGACTCTTGCGCTGAACATACGACACCATCTAAGCCCGCGTTTTTGGTCAAGGTTGCTAGACGAATCACTTGCTCCTGAGGCGCAACATTCAAACCAATACCAGCTAAATCACTTTGTTCCATACTGGTTAGCACCGTTACACCGATAAGAAGTGGACGATCTTTACCATATGGCTCAAGAATTTCACGTGATGCCGTCATCATACGCTCACCACCGCTCGCGTGTACGTTCACCATCCATACACCCATTTCAGCCGCAGCGCGAACTGCTTTCGAGCAGGTGTTTGGAATATCGTGAAATTTTAAATCTAGGAATACCGAGAAACCACGTTTATGGAGTTCACGTACAAAATCAGGACCAAATAGCGTAAACATCTCCTTGCCAACTTTTAGTCGGCATGACGCAGGATCAATTCTATCTACAAACGCAAGTGCATCTGCTTGGTTATCATAATCCAGTGCGACAATAACTTTTTGGTCGATCATTTCATCTCCTAACTGTTTTGGTTCTTATTAAATAAAAAGTTAAAAAAATGCAGCGGACAGAAACTCTGCCAGCTGCATTAAGAATTATTCACCATCCAATCCGCGGATTGGCTTGATCGTCCCCCATCCTTTACAGGACGGACAATGCCAATAAAGGGAATGGGTAGAAAATCCACACTTCCGGCATCGGTAATGCGGTTTCACTTTTAACTGTTCACCCACCATCGCTTGTAGTGTTGATAGGCTGTCTTTCGCTCGACCATCTTCTGCTTCTGCAATGTGGTAGTCAATTAAACGGTAGAAGCCCTTCATGGTTGGGTTTTTCAGCAATTGTTTCGTCAGTAACTCTTGAGCAGCCCCAACGTTCTCGTGATGAGCAACTAATTGAGCCAACATCAACTCGGCTGATACGCCTGCTTTCTTATCAATACAAGCTCTCAGAAACTCGACAAGTTCATCTTCCTGACCCAGATGATGATAGCATTCTGCAATAGTTGGCAAGACATCACTGATAAAGTCTTTATCTTGCTCAAGTACCCCCGTCAGATATTTGATGGTGTGCTTATAGTCTTCAGACTCTAGGTAAATTCGTCCCAAAGCAATACTTGCTCGAACACACTTCGGGTCTTCCGCTAACGCTTTTTTAAAATGCTGTATTGCCTTATTAGTATTCCCATCAGCTTGGTCGAGCATGGCTATTTCACACCAAAAATGGGCAATATTTGCACGCATCCTTGAGCGTTTATTACCTAACTTAGCCAATTGGTTCGCGTAATAAATCGCCTTTTCCCATTCTCGTGTTTGCTGATAAATGGTCACTAATTGTTGAAGAGCCGCCTCTTTGTAATCTGGCTCTTCGACTAACTGTTCGAAGATTTTCTCTGCACGATCAAGAAAACCAGAGACCATGTAGTCTTTCGCTAACTGTTGAAGGGCGAGGTTCTTTTGGTCCAGTGTTAAGCCTGAACGAGAAATAAGATTTTGGTGAATTCTGATTGCGCGGTCGACTTCACCACGAGACCGGAACAGGTTACCCAACGCAAGGTGAGTATCGATGGTCTCGTTATCAACTTGGAGCAATTCAATAAAGTGATCGACAGCCTTATCTGATTGGTCAGAGAGCAGCAGATTAAGACCCGTCATATACTGACGAGAGATTTGATGAGATTGCTTCTGCTTGTCTTGCTGAGCGCTGCGATGCCCCATATACCAGCCATACGCAGCAGCTATAGGCAACAACAAGAAGAGTAGTTCAAGCATTAAAGTTAAGCCTTATCCTTATGCCTGTTTTTCAATGGCTGGCTTATCAGCAGCGTTGTTTGATTCAGTTGGTTCGTACTTTTTCAGTTTTTTCTTTAAACGACGGACCTGTAGCTGAGTTTTCAGTTGGATGCTACCAAAGATAACCCACGCTAAAGCAAAGCCAACCACAAATACTACACCTAATAGCGTAGATAAGTGGAACTCTCCTTTTGCTAGAAGATAGTTAAAAGTCACGAGCTCTTGGTTTTGGGAACCTAACGCCAATGCAATTAAAAAGAGAGCTAAAACAGCAACGATTTTTATAATTTTCATGTTACATCACCCTTCTAGGAGTAAGTCGGTAAGATTATGCAGGAAAATGCTTCTTCAGACTACGTATATTAGCAATAATCTATACCCAAGTAACCTCAAGATGCTTAGTTTGTAGACATGCTTAGAAGTTAAAGTTATTTGGGTATAGAAAGCAGCAAAGAAAACAGCTGAATCCACAATTAGATTAGTAAACGATCTTGGATGTATGACTAACTTGGATACATTACAAAAAAGCGGCATACACAAACGTATGCCGCTTTTTTCAAACTAATAAGAGTGCATTAACCAATATTTACACGCTCACGAAGTTCTTTACCAGGTTTGAAATGTGGAACGTATTTACCTTCCAATTCCACTTTATCGCCCGTTTTAGGGTTACGACCTACGCGAGGCTCGCGGTAATGAAGAGAAAAACTACCAAAGCCACGGATCTCGATACGGTCACCGCTCTCTAGTGTAGAGGCCATGTGCTCTAAAATATCTTTTACAGCATCCTCTACCTCTTTCGCTGATAAGTGTGTTTGCTCAGCGCAGAGTCTTTCAATCAGTTCAGACTTAGTCATAGTTGCCCTCTTTGAGTATCTTTATCACTTATTATAGTAAGTAATACTAATTCCAACAAACACTTGCTGACAATTCTAGACAAATTTTATGCAAAATGCGCAATGAAGAAATGCCTTTTATTAAGATAGTTTACTGTCATTAGTATTACTACTTAAATATGACCAAATATAAAAAAGGAGCCTTGCGGCTCCTTTTTTGCTTAAGCGAGTATATTATTCGCCTTTAGCAGCTTTGAAAGCGTCAGCCATTGCGTTACCGAATGCATTGTCATCTTGCTTGTTGATAGATGCCATTGCTTCTTGCTCGTCAGCTTCGTCTTTAGCTTTGATAGATAGGTTGATTACGCGGTTCTTACGGTCTACACCTGTGAACTTCGCTTCAACAACATCACCAGCGCTTAGGATTAGAGAAGCATCTTCTACGCGATCGCGTGATACTTCAGAAGCACGGATGTAACCTTCAACGCCTTCTGCGATTTCAACAGTAGCGCCTTTAGCGTCAACAGCAGTTACAGTAGCGTTAACTAGAACACCTTTCTTGTTGTCAGCAACGTAAGCATTGAATGGGTCATTTTCCATTTGCTTGATGCCTAGAGAGATGCGCTCACGCTCAGCGTCTACTGCTAGAACAACTGCAGAGATCTCGTCGCCTTTCTTGTACTCACGTACAGCTTCTTCGCCAGCAACATTCCAAGAAATGTCAGATAGGTGAACTAGACCGTCGATGCCGCCTTCTAGACCGATGAAGATACCGAAGTCAGTGATAGACTTGATCTTACCAGTAACTTTGTCGCCTTTAGCTTGTGCTTCAGCGAATGACTGCCATGGGTTAGCTTTACACTGTTTCAGACCTAGAGAGATACGACGACGTTCTTCGTCGATTTCAAGAACCATAACCTCAACTTCGTCGCCAACATTAACAACTTTAGAAGGGTGGATGTTCTTGTTAGTCCAATCCATTTCTGAAACGTGAACTAGACCTTCAACGCCTTCTTCGATTTCAACGAAGCAGCCGTAGTCAGTTAGGTTAGTTACGCGACCAGTTAGTTTGTGACCTTCTGGGTAACGCTTAGCGATTGCTACCCATGGATCTTCGCCTAGTTGCTTAAGACCTAGTGATACGCGAGTACGCTCACGGTCGAACTTAAGAACTTTAACTTGGATCTCGTCACCAACGTTAACGATTTCAGATGGGTGCTTAACGCGCTTCCAAGCCATATCAGTGATATGTAGAAGACCGTCAACGCCACCTAGGTCAACGAACGCACCGTAGTCAGTAAGGTTCTTAACGATACCTTTAACTTCAGAACCTTCTTGTAGAGTTTCTAGAAGCTCGTCACGCTCAACGCTGTTCTCTGATTCGATAACTGCACGACGTGAAACAACTACGTTGTTACGTTTTTGGTCAAGTTTGATAACTTTGAACTCTAGCTCTTTGTTTTCTAGGTGAGCAGTGTCGCGGATTGGACGTACGTCTACTAGAGAGCCAGGAAGGAAAGCACGGATACCGTTTAGTTCAACAGTGAAACCGCCTTTAACTTTACCGTTGATGATACCAACAACAGTTTCAGCTTCTTCGTAAGCTTTCTCAAGTACGATCCAAGCTTCGTGACGCTTAGCTTTCTCACGAGAAAGTTGAGTTTCACCGAAACCATCTTCAACAGCGTCTAGAGCTACGTCTACTTCAGCGCCAACTTCAACTTCAAGTTCGCCAGCAGCGTTCTTGAACTGTTCAGCAGGGATAGCAGATTCAGACTTAAGACCAGCGTCAACAAGAACGAAACCGTTCTCGATAGCTACTACAGTACCTTTAACGATGCTGCCTTGTTGGAATTCTGTTTCGTTTAGAAACTCTTCAAAGAGTTGAGCAAAAGATTCAGTCATTTAATTAATCTTCAATAAATTAAACTTCCACGGGTATCCTACCGCATGGGGTTATTAAATTCGCCAGTCATCATCCTTGCGACCAACGCTCTTAGCCTAGTCGAGTATTATTACTCAGCTAGCTTCGATTCGATATATTGTAGTGCCTTTTCTACTACTTCGTCGATAGTCATCGACGTAGAATCTAGCACAAGCGCATCCTCAGCAGGGCGTAATGGCGCCACTGGGCGGTTACGATCTCGGTCGTCACGCTCTTGGATCTCGCTTAAAAGGTCAGCAAATCTAACATCTAACCCTTTCTCTTGCAACTGTTTAAGGCGTCGATTTGCACGCTCTTCAGCACTCGCATCAAGGAAGATTTTTGCTTGCGCACTCGGGAATACAATTGTGCCCATATCACGACCATCAGCAACCAGACCCGGAGCGGTCTCAAATGCACGCTGACGACGTAGTAATGCCTCACGAACACGTGGCAAAGCCGCAACTTTAGATGCTGCCATACCCGTTTCTTCTTTACGAAGCTCCCCTGACACGTCTTCGCCTTCTAGAATGACCTTAACTAAGTCACCTTCCGCGATAAATTGAACGTCTAGGTGGGTTGCTAGTGGGACAAGAGCATCTTCTGACTCGGTGTCGACACCGTGGTGAATCGCAGCGAGTGCAAGTACACGATAAATTGCGCCAGAATCTAAGAGTTGGAAACCCAACTTTTTCGCCAGCAACATACATAAAGTGCCTTTACCTGCACCACTAGGTCCATCTACGGTTACAACCGGAGTTTGAGAGGACATGTTCTTCTCCACCAATAGTTTCTTTTCAGCAATTTGCTCGGTTTTCGAGGCGCACATTATACGGGTAATCAGTCTTTGGAGCGAGGAAAAATGTCGTGTAAAGCATTACACCTAATGCGTAATTGGATTCATCAATAAACATAAAGTTCAACAAAAACGGCGAGAGCTTCTGCCCTCGCCGTTTTAAATGTCATGAACTTAAGCTCGATTAAACAATCGGTTTTTGACCACGCTCAGCTAACTTTAAAATCACACTATCAGCGACTTTACCCGCCACACCTGCTAGCTTGTCTGCCAGCTTTTTCTTCTGCACATAATGCACAGAAAGTACGGTTTTATCTTTGCATGCCGCAACAACGATATCATCAGATGTACTAATGTCATCCACCAAACCAAGCTCTTTCGCTTGTGTACCGAACCAGTGCTCACCAGTGGCTACTTTGTCTAGGTCCAAACTAGGACGACGCTCACGGATGAAGTCTTTAAACAAGACATGTGTTTCTTCAAGTTCTTGCTTAAACTTATCGCGCGCTTTATCGGTATTCTCACCGAACATCGTTAGCGTGCGTTTATATTCACCCGCTGTTAGTTGTTCGTACTCAATGTCATGTTTCTTCAACAGTTTGTTGAAGTTAGGAATTTGTGCGATAACGCCAATAGACCCCACAATTGCAAATGGTGCAGAAACAATCTTATCTGCTACACATGCCATCATGTAACCGCCACTTGCCGCAACTTTGTCAACAGAGATGGTCAGAGGAAGACCCGCAGCTTTGATTCGGTCCAGTTGAGAAGAGGCAAGGCCGTAACCATGAACCATACCACCGCCAGACTCTAAGCGAAGTAACACTTCATCACCTTCACGTGCGACAGCCAAAATAGCGGTGATTTCTTCACGTAGAGACGCGACTTCTTTTGCGTCTATGCTACCGTTGAAATCAAGAACAAATAGGTGTGGTTCACGCTTGCTATCTAATGAACCGTCTTTGCTCGCTTGTTTGATTTCTTTCTCGCGAGATTTGTTCTTCTCTTTTTCTTCTTTCTTGACGGCTTTATCTCGAGCCTTGATGAAAGCATCGTCATGTAAATGATGCTCTAACTGCTCAACAGATTGTTTGTGTTGCTCTGAAAGGTTGGTAATCTCTAACTCCCCTTTCGCCGCACCCGATTTGCCACCAGCCGATTTTGCAATAATGAGCAGAACAATTATCGCAGCAACCACCGTGATAATTTTGGCCAGAAACAGACCATAATCTAATAAAAATTCCAACGAGAGCTCCTTTATCTCATTTCAGATGACGTTAGTATGTTACGCAGAAACATCAGCGAGAAGGCAGCGCGGTTTGTAACCACTTGTTCTGATTGATAGCATACCTAACGAAAGTTCTGGAATTGGTATAACACATGAATTGGTGTATTGTAACCATCTTGTCACGATTACCAAGATTTTCCATTGAGAAACAGGCGTTTTTTAGCGTCAATTAACTATCATGGACCCTCTTACAATAATAAGGATTTATCGCCGTGAACTACTCCGTTTCAGCTGATGCTCTAAAAGGTAAAGTCATTCTTGTTACTGGCGCTGGTAATGGCATCGGCCGTCAAGCCGCGCTTTCTTATGCCGAGCACGGTGCAACTGTTATTCTCTTGGGTAGAAATGTGCAAAACCTTGAATCTATCTATGATGAGATTGAAGCTGCTGGCTATCCACAAGCAGCTATCATTCCATTGGATCTCAAGGGTGCAACTCAGCAGAATTACATTGATATGGCAGAGACAATCGAAGGACAGTTTGGTCGCTTGGATGGTCTATTACACAACGCAGGTGTCTTGAGTTCGCTGTGTCCATTTGATCAAATCAAAGAGGAAGACTTCGACGATATCATGCAGATCAACGTGAAAGCCGAAGTGCTAATGACTCAAGCACTACTGCCTGTGATGCGTAAATCAGAAGCTGGGCGTATTATCTTTACCTCTTCAACCGTCGGCCACTCTGGCCGCGCATTCTGGGGGCCATATGCTATCTCTAAATTTGCCGTAGAAGGCATGATGCAAGTTTTGGCTGACGAGCTGAATGATACACCGATCCGCGTTAACGCAATTAACCCTGGTGCCACTCGTACTCGCATGCGTGAAAAAGCATATCCGGGTGAAGATGCGAATACTCTCAAAACGCCACTGGATATCATGCCGCTATATTTGCACTTAATGGATCCTGCGGTTACCGATGTGAACGGTCAGTGCATCGACGCTCAACCGAAGCGTAAATAACTCATTCAGGTTACCTCACATAATCGATTGAAAAGGCAGCAAACGCTGCCTTTTTTCATTTCTCTCTTCATAAAAATCTTGCGACTTTCTCCCACAGAAATATACTGTATATATATACAGGTATTTATTATGCAAGATATTATTCAGAACTTAAAAAGCCAACACCTTGTTTGGCAAGCAAATTTAACGAAAGCAGATCCTCAGCAGTTGCAGACTAGTTCCGGTTTTTCTGAATTAGATGATTTGCTCGGCGGAGGCTTTCCACCTCATGGCGTAGTGGAGATGGAATCTATTGGTAGTATTGGTGAATTGCGTTTGCTCGCTCCCTATTTAAAAGCCACTCAGACCAATGGTGTGACCGCATTTATTCAACCACCTGCGCTAGTGAATTCTCTGTTTTTACACTACATCGGGTTGGATATAAACCAAGTGTGGGTCGTTACTCCAACTCACCCCAAAGACGCTCTTTGGGCTGCAGAGCAATGTCTGAAAAGTGGGGTATGCAGTAATGTTTTGTTATGGCAAGAAGAGCTTGAAATACATCAAGTGAAACGCTTACAGGTAGCAAGTGAACAAGGGAGTTGCCCTCTCTTTATGCTTAAAACAGATACTATCAACCGCTTGTCTTTGCCTGTGTCACTCAGTTTAAAACTGAAAGGCGACGAGCAAGGGATTCATGTTGAAGTGCTGAAAAGGAAAGGAGGCTGGAATAGAGGTAGCGTTAGTATCGGATTCCAACACCATTACCCGCAACTGGTGAAACCATCATCTGAAACTGTGCACTCGACTGTGGTCAACTTCCCACTGGCGAACCAAGGTTAGTGATATGTCTCTGTGGATTTACTTACACTTCCCTCGCCTGCAGCTAGACGCACTCTTTGGTGATAACCAAGAACAACCCGTGGTGATTGTCGAAAGCCAACGTTGCCAGATTATTCAATACAACGAGATTGCCGAACAACAAGGCATTAAGCCTGGTATGGGCTTAGGCAGTGCTGCGTCCTTGTGTCGAGATTTACAAGTGCATCCTTATCATCCACAAACCGAATTAAATAAATTACAAGAGGTAGCTCAGTGGTTGTATTTGATCACATCTGACGTTGTGTTGATGCCAAACCAAGGTATTTTACTGCGTGCTACTCCAATGCTCGCTCTGTATGAAGGGCTTGAAAACTATTGGAATAAAGTCAGAGCTCACTTATCGGAGCTGAAACTGAGTTTTCAATTCGGATGTGGTTTTTCGCCTTTTGCTGCCAAATTGATGGCAATATCAGGAGCGAACGTCATCAGTGAAGACAAATCTACCATACAAAAAGTCCTATCACCATTACCGTTAACACTGGCAGATTTATCAAGCGCTACCGTAGAGAAGTTACAACGTGTAGGCGTCACCACATTGCAAAACCTGCTTGAACTGCCATTGCAAGACATCGCACGACGCTTTGATATCGATTTGGTGAACTACGTTGGTCGACTGACTGGGCAGTTTAAACACCCTGTCGACCTTTATCACCCTACCGAATCCTTCCGAGTTTATTTAGAGCTGTTGTTTGAGATCGAAAACGTTCAGTGGATTGAAAAACCGTTGGCCAAATTACTTCGTCAACTCGAAACCTTTCTTAAATTAAGAGATAAGGTCGCTTTTGAACTGTGTTTAACACTCCACCAGCGTGAGAAACAAGAGCAGCACCTTCAACTCACTTCTGCGCAAGGTGATTACCTATGTCAGCGTTGGCAACAGTTAGCGAGTTTAAGCTTAGAATCACTCTCGCTTAATGGCCCAGTCACAGGGCTAACGTTAAAAGTCATCCGTCAAGGTGAGCCTCTTAGTGCATCACGCGATCTCTTTGCTGGGCAGAAAGGAAACATGAATGCTTTAGAGTTGCTTTCTTTACTGCAAGCTAAATTGGGGAAAAGTGCCGTTTTAAAACCCAATATTGCTTGCGATCCTAGACCAGAAAAGGCCAGTCAGTATCGCCCTGCTGATGCTCCGGATGAAAAGGGGCACGCCATACCATCCATACTACGCCCAGCAATGCAATTACCGACTCCCATTGTATTGCAAGAGCAAGTTTCTTTGGTCCACGGACCTGAGCGAATAGTTTCTGGGTGGTGGGATGGTGATGAGATCATGCGTGATTACTACATTGCACACACCAAGCAAGGCCGCTGGTTATGGATATTTCGCGATCAGCACAAGCACTGGTTTCTTCATGGCTATTTTTGTTAAATCGACAGTTATTTTTGTTGGGTCATTATGAGTTACGCGGAACTATTTTGTCAGTCTAACTTCTCTTTTTTGACTGGAGCTTCTCATGCAGAAGAGCTGGTACTCCAAGCTGCTTTCTATCGCTATCAAGCTCTAGCTATAACGGATGAATGTTCAGTCGCGGGCATTGTCAAAGCCCATGCGACCATCGAACAACATAAACTCGATATCAAACAAATCGTTGGAAGTATGTTTTGGTTAAATGATGAATGCCAAATCGTACTGCTTTGCCCTTGTCGCAAGGCTTATGCCGAGTTGTGTCGTATCATCACAAACGCAAGGAGACGCAGTGAAAAAGGCAACTATCAACTGTTCGAATGGGATTTGATGTCGGTTCGACATTGTTTGGTATTGTGGCTGCCCACACATCAAGAGAGTGATCACTATTGGGGGCGCTGGCTCAATCAACACCACGCTAATCGTTTGTGGGTAGCGATTCAGCGCCATTTGAGTAACAACGATACTGAGTACATTGCGCACTGCGAGCAGTTAGCACATGAATTTCAATTACCTATAACTGCCTGCGGAGGCGTTCTCATGCATGATGTTGAACGCTTGCCATTACAGCATGTACTTACTGCTATAAAGCATGGGTGTAGCGTCGATAAACTCGGTTTTGACCGTATTTCGAATACTGAGCGAGCGCTTCGTCCTTTTAAAAAGTTGATTCGGATTTACAAACCAGAATGGCTGGAAGAAAGTACTTACATCGCCGATTTATGCGAGTTTAAGCTCTCCGATTTAAAATACGAATATCCTACCGAGCTGATCCCAGATGGTTATACACCCGACTCTTACTTACGTATGTTGGTCGAACGTGGTAAAAAGCTGCGTTTTCCTGAAGGCGTGCCAGCAGAAGTCAATCAAACCATCGAGAATGAACTGGCGCTTATTCAAGAGCTGAAATACCACTACTACTTCCTTACTATTCACGACATCGTAATGTTCGCGAAACAGCAAGGCATTCTTTACCAAGGGCGAGGTTCCGCTGCAAACTCTGTGGTGTGTTATTGCCTGGAAATTACCGCCGTCGATCCTCGACAAATCGCTGTCTTATTCGAACGATTTATCAGTAAAGAACGTAAGGAACCGCCGGATATTGATGTGGACTTTGAACACGAGCGCCGTGAAGAAGTTATCCAGTATATTTACAAAAAATATGGTCGTGAGCGTGCAGCACTTGCTGCAACAGTGATCAGCTATCGCTTTAAAAGTGCCGTGCGTGAAGTCGGTAAAGCACTAGGGATTGAAGAGACCCAATTAGATTTTTTCATTAAGAACGTTAATCGCCGAGATCGCAGCCAAGGCTGGCAAGCTCAAATTATTGAACTTGGCTTACAACCAGAATCTCTCAAAGGGCAGCAGTTTATCCAATTGGTCAACGAGATCATTGGCTTCCCACGCCATTTATCTCAGCACGTAGGTGGCTTTGTAATTTCATCTGGCCCTTTATATGAGTTGGTACCTGTTGAAAATGCCTCGATGGAAGATCGCACTATCATTCAATGGGATAAAGACGATTTAGAAAGCTTGAAGCTACTAAAAGTCGATGTACTCGCACTCGGCATGTTAAACGCCATCAAAAAGTGCTTTCAACTGGTCGAGAAACATCACCAGCGATCCCTCTCGATTTCCGAGATCACTCGCCGACAAGATGATCCACACGTGTACCGCATGATCCAAAAAGCTGACACGATAGGCGTATTCCAAATTGAATCTCGTGCACAAATGAGCATGCTTCCTCGCCTAAAGCCTGCTTGTTATTACGACTTAGTGATTCAAATTGCAATTGTTCGTCCAGGCCCTATTCAGGGTGATATGGTGCATCCTTTTTTAAAACGACGAGATCACAAAGAGCCTGTCAATTATCCATCGGAAGAAGTAAAAAGCGTTCTGGAGCGGACTATGGGCGTCCCTATTTTCCAAGAGCAAGTCATCAAGCTAGCCATGGTAGCCGCAGGGTTTAGCGGCGGCGAGGCCGATCAACTCCGTCGAGCGATGGCATCATGGAAAAAGAATGGCGATCTCGCTAAATTCAGACCAAAACTGATCAATGGTATGCAAGAGAGAGGTTATGACTTAGCGTTTGCTGAGCGCATTTTCGATCAGATTTGCGGCTTTGGTGAGTACGGCTTCCCTGAAAGTCATTCAGCGTCTTTCGCAGTGCTGGCATATTGTTCTGCATGGTTAAAATATTATTACCCAGCCGAATTTTACACTGCATTGTTGAACAGCCAACCAATGGGATTTTATAGCCCATCGCAATTAGTACAAGATGCTCGCCGACATGGCATCGAAGTATTGCCGGTGTGCGTCAATCATTCAAAATATCAGCATCATCTCGTCTCACGTCCGAATGGCAGGCTCGGCGTGCAACTTGGTTTTCGCTTGGTGAAAGGCTTTAACGCAGAAAGCGCACAAAGGCTTATTGAGCGCAAACCACTTAATGGTTACCGATCGATTCAAGAAGTAAAGCAGATATTAAGAAGCCGAAGTGACATTGAATTATTGGCTTCAGCCAATGCATTTCAGGCCTTATCGGGAAATCGTTATAACGCTCGCTGGGCAGCAATGGATTCCTTATCTGACCTACCATTGTTTCACAAGGTCGAAGAACCCAATGTTAGCTACCAGACTCAACCCTCTGAATATGAAAATTTAATTGAGGATTACGCAAGCACGGGACTATCTCTTAGCCGCCATCCAATTAAATTATTAGAAGAAACGGGCAAACTCCCTCACTTTACCCGCATGAGGCAACTGACAGAGAAACCGCATAAGTCACTGGTCACAGTGGTAGGTGTGGTAACAGGAAGACAATCTCCAGGCACCGCCGCTGGCGTGACATTTTTTACGTTAGAAGATGACACGGGCAACATTAATGTGGTCGTTTGGCAAGCGACAGCACGAGCCCAAAAGCAAGCGTATTTAGGCGCTAAAGTATTAATGGTGAAAGGCATTCTTGAAAGAGAGGGAGAAGTCACGCACGTCATTGCTGGTAAGTTGATTGATTGCACGCACTACTTGAACAATCTACAAAGTAAATCTCGGGATTTCCATTAGTACAGAGGAATTAAGGAGAGAGATGTTAAAAATCAGAGAGAGGTGCGCACCCTCTGATTTCACTAGATCTAATCATGCACTTTTAGAAAGCATCTGGCGTAATCGGTCTTGAGCAACTTCAACCAGCAGATCCGGTTGGAATTTAGATATAAAGCGATCACAGCCTACTTTTTGTACCATGGCTTCATTAAAACTACCGCTCAGAGAAGTGTTCAATGTGATAAACAACTTAGACATACGTGGGTCTTGGCGCACTTCATGGGTCAGTTTATAACCGTCCATTTCAGGCATTTCAGCATCCGTAATCATCATCAACAGCTCTTTTTCTACATCTTTACCTTCATCACACCAACGTTTTAAAACCGTTAACGCTTCTAGCCCGTCACGACACTCGATGATATTCATACCCAATTGAGAAAGCGTATCGCGAACTTGATTACGAGCTGTAGAGGAATCATCCACAATCAGAACATTACGCCCGACCATTGCTTGGGCCAGTTCTTGATCGAGAATGTCCTCCGAAATAGTCACGTCGTAATGCACGATCTCTGCTAAAACTTTTTCAACGTCAATAATTTCGACAATTTGAGAGGCATCCCCCTCTTTGATTTGCGTGATAGCCGTGAGGTAATTCGAGCGACCAGACGTGGAAGGAGGCGGCTGAATTTCAGTCCATGCCGTATTAATAATGTTTTTAACCGGACCGACTAAGAAGCCCTGCACCGTGCGGTTGTACTCTGTCACGATCAAATTTTCTTCTTCCGCTTCACCACGTAAAGCAGGAAAACCAATTGCGCCTCGTAAATCAATCACTGGTACCGCTTCACCTCGTAGAGAAGCAACCCCACGAATATTGTAGTGCGATCCAGGGAGCTTGGTTAACGGTGGAAGCTTGATGACCTCTTTCACTTTGAACACATTAATCGCAAATAATTGGCGACTATTTAAAGTGAACAGCAGAAGCTCTAGTCGATTTTCACCAACCAAGTTTGTACGCTGGTCAACCGTATTTAACACTCCGGACATACTACTACCTAAATTATGGATAATTCTTATTTTACTCGAAATCAGTACAGACACAGCAAGGTTATATAACCAAATAACCTTAAAATATTTGGCTTTTCGAGCACAGCTTTAAAGTACAACAGTTTTAGCGTATTACTTCTCTTTGCATCAGACGCAAAGTCACGCAGCACATTGAAAGCCATTTTGTTTATTTACTTGAGCTTTTTAGGAAATTACATGAATGGCGCAGATATAGCAATGCAACATAACTCAAATTCCCTTTCTAGTAATAGGCGATCAAAAAGGGTGAGCCGTTAAGTCTCACCCTAAATCACCTACAAATGCAGTCTCAACAGCCAGGCACATCATCATGTTAAAAAGTACTTAACCTTCCACAACCTTCATCAATAGTTGACCATCGTACAACGCTTGCTTAATCAACGCGGCACCAGGCATTGTGGCTTGCTTATAGAAACGAGACTCTACCAGCTCAAGATCTTGGTGATAAACAGGTAAACTCTGCTCTTCGATACAGCGACGAACCGCAGGATAAAGCACATCTTTTGCTTGGTTAATCACACCACCGATCAAGATTTTCTCAGGGTTAAATAAGTTGATCACAATAGCAATTGCAGAGCCTAAGTAGCGTCCAAGTTTTTCAATCACATCGACGGCCAAAGGATCACCGTTTGCAGCGGCTTCACAAATGCTCTCAATACTCATTTCTTCTTGTTTAGCAAGAATAGAGTCTTCGCCATCAGCGATTCGTTTTACGACTTCTTCACGAATTGCTTGAGAACTGGCAACGGTTTCCAAACAGCCAATATTGCCGCAATGACAACGTTTTCCATTTGGGTCAATTTGAATATGCCCGAGTTCACCAATGTTACCGTGACGGCCTTGCAAAACGCGCCCATCCAGAATGATGCCCGCACCTAAACCGTGGTGGATAGAGATAAGAACGGAGTTGTCATTATCTTGAGAATGACCAAAAAGCTTTTCTGCTAATGCCCAAGCTCGCGTGTCATTGGCAATGAAAACTGGCAAGCCTGTTGCTTTGTATATCTCTGGTCCAAGAGCAAGATTTTCGACATTGTAATGAGGCATCTGCAAAACGACACCTTGCTCTGAGTTCACGAGACCAGGCAGCGTAAGGGCAATACTGGTAACCCGATCAAGTTGATCCGCGTAAGTCTGAAAGAATTCATCAATTTCGTAAAGCAGGCGCTCAAGCACATCGTCTTGATCAAGCTCGTGTATCTCGATTTTAGTATCGATCAGTACATCACCGCCTAACTCATGCAAAGCAATGGTTAAATAACCTCGCCCCAAACGCATTGACAAAAATTGCCAGCCTTCATTATTGACCTGCAAACCGACAGCAGGTCGACCACGACTCGTCGCTTCTTGTACTGTCGTTTCATGAATCAAGTGCGCTTCAATTAATTCTCGAGTGATTTTGGTGATACTAGCAGGAGCAAGCTCACTCTGCTTGGACAAATCAATTCGAGAAATAGGACCTTTTAGGTCAATTAGTTTATATACACGACCAGCATTGACCTGTTTGATATGATCAATATGGCCCGGTTGAGCCATGTACATCTTGCACTCCGAAATTCTATAACGGGACAATTTTTTTACTTTGCGAACTAATTGTGAAGTGAATTAATAAATCCCCGTGACAAGCATCACGTATAAACCTGTTTGTTTGTGTATTCAATCAAATAACGAAGAATCTACTCCTGTTAAATTGTTTGAAAAATAACTTATTTTTATTCACTAAATTATGAAGTAGTGCCTTTAAAGCAGCGCATTTTTATCAATAAGGCCATTGCCTGTCGAATATCTGTCTGTTTTACCGGGGTTACTCTTAATATAAACATTCTGTGCATATACTTATATTCAAGTAGCTTTAAGGTGTGGGCTCAGCAACGAGGCTAACCTTGAGAGCGATTGCGTAAAGTAAGGATAGAGTTCAAGTTACCTTTACACACACATTCATCGGAGAATCTATGACTTCCAAATTAAGACGAACAAAAATTGTCACTACGCTGGGTCCTTCAACGGATAAGGACAATATACTTGAGGAGATCATCAAAGCCGGTGCAAACGTTGTCCGTATGAATTTTTCACATGGAACCAGTGAAGACCACATTCAACGTGCGAACAAAGTCCGTACCATTGCAGCAAGACTTGGGCGTCAGGTTGCAATTCTTGGTGACTTACAAGGCCCTAAAATCCGTGTATCAACGTTTAAAGACGGCCAAGTCATTTTGAATGTGGGCGATAAATTCACATTAGATAGTGATTTACCAAAAGGTGAAGGCAATCAAGAATCTGTAGGGTTAGATTATAAAGAACTGCCGCAAGATGTTTCACCAAATGACATTTTATTACTCGATGATGGACGCGTTCAGCTGCAAGTTACTACAGTAGAGGGTAATAAAGTTCATACCCGTGTGATTGTCGGTGGTCCACTGTCCAACAATAAAGGGATCAACAAAAAAGGCGGCGGATTGTCAGCGGATGCGCTCACAGAGAAAGATAAAGCCGACATTCTTACCGCCGCAGCAATTCAAGTAGACTACCTTGCTATTTCATTCCCGCGTAACGGCGAAGACATGCATTACGCTCGACGCTTAGCCAGAGATGCAGGCCTTGAAGCCATGTTAGTGGCTAAAGTCGAACGAGCAGAAACCGTCGCGACCAATGAGTCTATTGACGACATTATTCTCGCATCCGATGTAGTGATGGTTGCACGTGGTGACCTTGGTGTAGAAATCGGTGACCCTGAGCTCATAGGTGTCCAGAAAAAACTGATTCGCCGCGCACGCAGTTTAAACCGTATCGTGATTACTGCGACACAAATGATGGAGTCCATGATTACTAGCCCAATGCCAACGCGTGCTGAAGTGATGGATGTGGCCAATGCGGTTCTAGACGGCACTGACGCGGTGATGCTGTCTGGAGAGACTGCTGCAGGTAAATATCCTGTAGAAACGGTCAAATCCATGGCCGAAGTATGTGTGGGGGCAGAAAAAATGTCGGAGGCAAGTCTATCAACCTATCGCTTAGATAGAACCTTCGAAACCGCTGAAGAAACCATCGCAATGGCAACCATGTACTCTGCGAATCACATGGAAGGAATTAAAGCGATGATCTCGTTAACTGAGTCCGGCAGGACTGCGTTGATGATGTCTCGCTTAAGCTCTGGCTTGCCAATATTTGCCTTATCACGGAATGAATCGACACTAAATCGAGCAGCATTATACCGAGGCGTGACACCTGTATATTTCGAGTCAAAAAGTGATGCGGGTTTACCAACGGCTCAAGCAGCGATTACTAGCCTTAAAGAGCAAGGGTACTTGCACAAAGGTGATTTAGTCATTATTACTCAAGGCGATGTAATGGATGTTGTTGGCTCAACCAACTGCATGCGCATTCTACAAGCGTAGTCGTTATACCTAACCAGAGTTAACCACAAGAACCCGCAAATAAGGCTCCGAAAATGGAGCCTTATTTATATGCTTTGTATATTGCGCACATCGTGAACGTAAGAAGGTTTATGCTCTCTCTCTACCATCAATTTCAACATCCAGCTGGTCATAGAGTTGAACTAGGTTAAACCCAGCTTGAAGCCCAAGTTGATAGTCATGCTCTAGTGACTCTTGGTCACTTAACAAAGAAGAAGAACGAAGCCCCTCTTTAGGCGCAACTTGTAAAATAAAAGTGTCGTCAGGTGGAGCAGATATAAAGGCCTGAGTGAGCTCAAATGTTTGATAATGAATCATCAGCATGTCGGCTAAACCTGAATCAAAATTCTCACCAATCAGGTGGCTTAAACGATACAAGTTATCGGCACCGAACAACCAACGACCTCCATTTAACAGCATTTTCCCTGCAAGCTTCGATTGATGTGCTGAATTAATTTTTTGTTGGAAGAATGACGCCCAATCCAGCTTCCACTGATTCACTTTTTGCTGCCATGATTGCTGTACTGAGTTGATAGACTCTCGATACCATTCGACAGGCACATCCCCCACTTCACTTTGGGCTCTCGCTTCAATCTCTGAAAACGGCTCTGTGCGAATGACAATAATGTTGCGAGCATTCTGACGCCACGCTTCTTGTACAGGGATAGAGGCAGACACGCCGCCATCAACAAACTTATTGCCATTTACGTCGACAGGTCCGTGGTACAACTTGGGAATTGCACACGTCGCTAGCATAGTGTTAAACCACGAGTCATCCAAGATTGGTAGATATTGATCTGATAGCGTCTCTATATTCGTTACCGCAGCAAACGCTCCTCGTTTTCCCAATGCACTGCGCCCTAAATCAAGGTCAAGCTTGTATGGGAAATCTTGAATCCGTTCTAATGCCCACTCTAAACCTAAGTACTGCTGCTTTCGGATATAGCGAAAAAGATTAAAAAATTCAGGAGACGTTGTCAGCTCGGTAATAAAAGCTTTGCCCATGCCATGTTGACGACACAAGTAAGAACATAAGTTGAGTGCTCCGGCAGAGGTGCCATAGAATTCATCGAAAGGATCGAAGTTGGAAAGTAAAAAGGCGTCTAAAACGCCAGCGGTAAAAATCCCTCTCTGCCCTCCACCTTGCGTGACTAAAGCAGTTTTACCATGCCTAAAGTGCTCATAAACTTTTACATCAAGCTCTGCATGGCTTTCTGTGATTATACCGCTGTTACGTATCATAGGCTCACGCCATTTTGTTAAAACGTTTGGTAAAAGTGGTTATCTTAAGCTGTTGTAATAGCAATGATGCCAAATGACAAAAGCACTGCAAAAACAGTCACCACAATGATTAATGCGGATTTTAGATCGTGTTCCATAAACACCTCCTTAATATGTAACAAATTAATAACACTGGTGTGAAATATGTTCAAGATTTGCTTAATTTAGTCGCGCAATTTTGACTAACCCATCACAATTAGCTTAGTCATAATAAGGAGATAGGGCATGAACCAAAAACTCAGCTGGCTAGTAGGAATCATGATGATGAGTACTGCTATCAATGCACAAGCGAATATCATCGTTACGCCATACATAGGCTATACAGGAGGCGGCCAAGTAGAGGATGAAAGTGGTAATAAATACGATCTCGACCCCGCAGTGAATTACGCTCTTTCAGTCGAGACTCCCTTAGAAAAAGGAAGGATCGGATTGTTTTACTCCAATCAATCGACGGAACTTGAAAAGCTGTCCAACTCGGCAGATATCCATTATCTGCACTTCCAAAGCAGCATGTACTATCCTGTCGCAGCAAATTGGCAAACCTATATCGGTGTAGGCTTGGGGGCTTCTTACGCCGATGTGGATTGGGTAGACAAAAAATACGGATTTTCGGCTAGCGCTTTTGCAGGGCTGGAATATGAATTTTCAAAGAACTTTGCGTTAACAGCCCAACTGAGATGGTTAGGAACGGTCGTTGATAACGATACATCTGGCGCCTGTACTCTACCTAATGACGGCTCAAACTGTATCATTAAGTTCGATACTGATTGGATGAACCAATTCCAATCAAATGTTGGTTTTAGTTTCCGCTTCTAATTTTTATGCATGTTCCTCTGTAGGGCTCGTCACAAAGAACGCTGAACGAGTCCTGCACAGAGCCGATTAAAGGATATCGTCTAAACACCATTGTTTGGCAAAGTAACGAAGCATCATCTAGATAGGTGCACAAAAGATAGCCGTACGCCCTAATTAATCAAAATAGTCTTAAACACCAAAGCAATTATTAGATCCCAGTCATTTATTCCAGACAAACAACCACCCACCCACACAAAACCACAATCAAACTCAAATTTAACAAGATTAAAACCAGACAACGCATCTGAATTAACATTTAGATTCTATTGCGCTAAGTATTATTAGAAGTTAGTCTGATCAGTGAAAACAGATAAATATTTCAGTTTTATCAAACACACATCAAAATTTTAAGATTAATAATCTACTTTCTCTTACAGTAGCCAGAATATAGCTCTATAAAATTATAAGAAGTTAGAATTAAGGATAGAAAAGCTGATGGATAACAGCGGTCCTTTCTTCCAACTGTTTGCGCAATTATTACTGTGTTACGTAGAGAGCTTCATTCCTCAGGGAGTCTTATAGGAGTCAAATATGAAGCGAGAACAATGGGGATCCCGGGCGGGATTCATATTAGCAGCAGTTGGGTCTGCTATCGGTTTGGGAAACATTTGGCGTTTCCCATACATGGCCTATGAAAACGGTGGCGGCGCATTTTTTATTCCTTACATTTTTGCCATGATCACTGCCGGTATTCCATTTATGATCCTTGAGTTCAGTATGGGACAAAAATACCGAGGCTCGGCACCAAAAACACTAGCGAAAATTCATTCTAAATTTGAATGGCTTGGCTGGTTCCAAGTTGGTGTGGCTGCAGTTATTGCCGTTTACTATGTGGCTGTTATCGGTTGGTCGATTTCTTACTTTGGGTTGTCGTTCACTCAAGGTTGGGGAACCGATACCAACGCATTTTTCTTTAGTGAATACCTAAAGCTAGGTGACAACTCACCAACAGACTTAGGCAGTATTCAATGGAAGATTGCTTTATCCATGGTAATTGCTTGGGCAATTACTTACACCGCTATTGCCAAAGGCGTGAAATCAGGAATTGAACGAGCATCTAAAATTATGATGCCAATCCTATTCTTGATGGTGATTTTCTTAATCGGACGTATGATTTTCTTGCCAGGAGCTCTAGATGGCGTGAACTACATGTTCGAACCCGATTTCAGCAAAATTTGGGATGTGAAAGTATGGGCAGCGGCATATGGTCAGATCTTCTTTACGCTAAGTATCGGCTTCGCCATCATGCTAGCTTACTCTAGCTACCTACCAGAAAAGTCGGACATAACGAATAACGCGTTTATGACCGTGTTGATCAACTGTGGCTTCTCGATCCTAGCCGGCATCATGATCTTCTCAGTATTGGGTTACATGGCTCAAGAGCAAGGTAAGCCGTTAACAGAGGTGGTATCTGCAGGCGTTGGCTTGGCTTTTGTTACTTTACCTGCGGCAATTAACCTACTACCTGCCCCATATATTCTTGGTCCACTTTTCTTCTTTGCACTGGTGGTTGCTGGTCTAAGTTCGCATATTTCAATTATGGAAGCCGTAACTTCAGCCATTATCGACAAGCTGAAGTGGAGCCGTAAAAAAGCTGCAAATGTTGTGATTGGTATTGGCTTCGTTGTCTCTATGGCGTTTGCTACCAATGGCGGTCTGCTGCTACTCGATCTAGTAGACCACTTTGCGAACAACGTTGGCATCATGGTTGGTGGTCTGGTTGAGATTGTCTTGATGGCGTGGCTATTGAAGCGCGTGCCAGAAGTACGTAATTACGTTAACGAGCGCTCTGATTTCTCTGTTGGTCAATGGTTCGAGATCTGCTTACGCTTCGTTACACCAATCATGCTCGCCATTATCTTAGCGACCAAGCTATACGCCCTAATTACTGAAGGCTACGGTGGCTATGATCTAACTTTAGGCTGGGCACTTATCGCCGCACTCTTTATCTTTGGTCTAGTGATCAACGCAGTGAACCGCAAGGAGACAGCAAAATGACAATCAGCGCAATTATTATGATGGTTATTGGTTTAGGTATCACTTGGGGCGGCGCTGCCGTTTGCATCAAGCGAGCCATGGATAAACAATAGAACGTTAAGTTCCACATAAAAAACGCCGGTAGTTACCGGCGTTTTTTTATACATACATTAGTTCAATTCTAGAAACTGTACTTGATGCCAACGGCGCCGCCAAGTTGCAAGTCAGCACCTTTGTAAAGATCTAGCTCTGGGTGTATTTGGCCATAAAGGTCCCAGCCGCGTGATAAATCCCAGTTCACACCAAGTGGTACTCTCACACCAAACTCGTCATCCCATTCATACCAGCCACCAACGCCGACATACCAAGTCACAGGCATGTTTTGATCGAATGTTCCACGCTTAGCGATGTAATCAAACGCCATACCATCGTTTCCGATAATGCCACGATATTTGTTATCTAACTCTACAACAACACTTAATTGTTGATCGACAGCCATACCAACTGATAGATCCGTTGGTTCGCTTGCCGCCATTGCCGTACTAGAAACTAGTCCCAAAACTAAAATGAATTTGTTCTTCATACACGTTATCAATTATTCAAAAAAACATTATTCGCTATTCAAACATAATGGCATATCAATATGTCAACAATGGGTAAGCTCGATGTATGAAAAAGCTGACAAAAGTAAAGATGAGTTTAGGATCACACTAAAAAGGAACTGTCAGTTAATAAAATAGGAACTAAAAAAGGAGGCCGAAGCCTCCTTTTATGCATTACTATGAATGACTGCGATTAACCGTGGTTACGAATCCACTCATCCATTTCAGTTTTTAGGTTATCAGACTTAGTACCGAAGATAGCCTGTACACCACCAGCTACAACTACAACACCAGCAGCGCCTAGTTGTTTTAGCTTGTCTTGGTCAACAGCAGCTGTATCTGCAACTGCTACACGTAGACGTGTGATACATGCATCTAGACCAGTAATGTTAGCTTTACCGCCAAACGCTGCAACCAGTTCACCGCCCATATCAGAGCCAGAAGTTACAGCTGCACTTTCCGTTTCATCTTCACGGCCAGGTGTTTTTAGGTCAAGCGCTGTGATTACACCACGGAACACTACGTAGTAAATTACTGCGTAAACTAGACCAACGGCAATCATTAGCACCATCTTCTGAGCGTTACCAGATAGAACTAGGAAGTCGATCAGACCGTGAGAGAAAGAAGTACCGTGTACAAAGCCTAGAGTGTTCGAAACGATGTATGCAGAACCAGCTAGTAGAGCGTGGATACCGTATAGTAGTGGAGCAACGAATAGGAATGAGAATTCGATTGGCTCAGTAATACCAGTTAGGAATGAAGTCAGTGCAGCTGACGCCATGATACCCATTACTTTTGCACGGTTTTCTGGTTTAGCACAATGAGCAATTGCGATTGCTGCAGCTGGTAGACCGAACATCTTGAACATGTAACCACCCGCTAGCTGACCGAAGCCATTACCAGCAGCACGAGATGCTTCATCAGCAACTAGGTAACAAGTTAGTACACCATTTTGAGCTTCACCGGCAGCGTTAACACAAGAACCTGCTTCGAAGAAGAACGGTACGTTCCATACGTGGTGTAGACCGAATGGGATTAGAGAACGCTCAACAACACCGTAGATACCGAATGCTAGCTGTGGGTTTTGGTGTGCAGCCCAATCAGAGAATGCAGAAATTGCACCGCCAATTGGTGGCCAGATAACAGAAAGGATAACACCTAGGATGATCGCAGCAAAACCAGTGATGATTGGCACTGCGCGCTTACCAGCGAAGAAGCCAAGGTACTCTGGAAGTTGGATTTTGAAGAAACGGTTGAATGCCCAAGCAGCCACACCACCGACAAGGATACCACCTAGTACACCTGTATCGATTTTCTCAACACCCATAACGCCCGCCATTACACCTAGCGTTGCCGTCATGATGCCGTAACCAACGATAGCTGCAAGACCTGCAACACCGTCGTTGTTAGTGAAGCCTAGAGCTACACCTACTGCAAATAGAAGTGCCATTTGGCCGAATACTGAACCACCAGCTTGTTCCATAAGATTAGAAACGATCTCTGGAATAAAGCTTAGATGGGCAGCACCCACACCTAATAAAATACCTGCAACTGGTAAAACTGATACTGGAAGCATCAGAGCCTTACCAACTTTTTGCAGGTTAGCAAAAAGGTTCTTAAACATGTTTATGCTCCTGATAAATTTATAAGTATTATTTGGGCACTAACGGCACACCCCCGTAGCCTAAAGGTTAGCACCCAATGAAAATGTAACCACAACTGCATTATATTTTCCGGCTCTAAATATATATTGATGACCCTCAAACTTTCCACACAGTTACGAAATTTAGTTTCAAAACAAGTCTTGGATCACACCCAAAAACAGCCGATGAAAAGGTTTGCATTGCACTTATGTTACTGTTTTATAAGGAATTAATTATTTATATAATTAATTTTAAGGCGTAAATAAAATACGCCTCAATGTTATTTTTAGTAACAAAATTACATTTGTGATTTTTGAATGTTATTAAATCAACATTTTTAGTAAACATTAAACTCGTGAGCGTATCTGTTGTTTTTATCAACAAAAAAGGAGCCTAAGCTCCTTTTTTATGCTCTTATTATTTTTTCATCGCAAAAAAAGATTTCGGAAGTTTTCGGTGGTTTTTTGTGCCACTTCAGAAAGAGAGCACGATTTGAGTTGCGCAATATAAGAAGCGACTTCGACAACGTAAGCGGGTTGATTCTCTTTGCCACGATGAGGGACAGGAGCCAAGTAAGGAGAATCTGTCTCAATAAGAAGCTTCTCTAAAGGTAGAGTCTTCACCACTTCTTTTAACTCTGTAGCTTGACGGAAAGTAACAATCCCCGAGATAGAAATATAAAACCCCAGCTCCAGTGCAGCTTCAGCAAATGGAAGATCTTCTGTAAAACAGTGGATAACACCACCACATTTCTCTGCCCCACCCTTACGCAAAATATCTAGAGTATCCGCACGTGCGTTTCTGGTATGGATAATTAAAGGTTTGTTGAGCTCCACTGCAAGATCAACGTGTTGCTCAAAGCGCTCTTTCTGTAACGCGGCCGTTTCGGGCTTGTAATGATAATCTAAACCCGTTTCGCCAATAGCGACGACTTTTGCATTCGACGCATGGTGGCGCAATACGTCCATCGAAAAGTCGCTTTCAACATCAAGTGGGTGCACACCGCACGAAGCATAAACATTGTCATAAGGCTCGATCATTTCCATCATTTTCGGGAAAGAATCCAGCGTTACTCCAACAGAAAGTAGTTCAGTTACGTTTGCTTGTTTAGCTTTGTTAATAACGTCTTCCACATTGATGTGGAGATCGTCGTAATTCAATTTGTCTAAATGACAATGAGAATCTACGAACATAATGCCTCTCGTGATTCAATTAACCAATTCATTGATAGTAGCTCAAGGTTCAGGCCAGGAAAGGCTTGCACCTGAGCTTTTAGGTTCATCAGCGCCTTCGCTGATGAGTACAAACCGTTATAGTTGTCCGGTTGAAACTTTGTCGCGCCCGGAAGCATTTGAGCTTCTGATACACCAAACTGCGCTTTCTGAGCATCTGTCAGTAAATACCATGCCCAGTCTAGTGATTGCTCTGAGTGTTTAGCGATTAAAGAAGCACACTCAGAAACGTCTGAAACAGGCGAAGACATTGCCTTAATAAAACTGCGTTCAAAAGCCAAGTAAGCTTCGAGCTCACCATTATTTAACGCATCCAATGTTTTTATTGGAGAGCCCATATTCAGTTTTAAGGCATAAGCAGGAACTTGCTTCGCCCCTTGTTCGTGCATCCATTGCATCGCTTGTTCCGCTGACGGAGGCGCAACAACCCAGTGTTGGCAACGGCTACGAATCGTTGGGAGCAGACGCTCCTGATTGTGGGTAGCGAGCAAAAACAAGCACTTTGCCCCAGGCTCTTCTAGCGTCTTTAACAGCGCATTCGATGCCGACTCGTTCATAGAGTCCGCCGGTTCTATTACAAATAGGCGGTAACCATTAAGCTGAGATGATTCCTGAGCAAGACGGTTACAAGCGCGAATTTGGTCCACCGTTATCGCCTTTCCTTCTTTCTCTGGCTTGATCCAGTGTAAATCAGGGTGGTTTTGAGATTGATTTAGCTGGCAGCTATGACAAAAACCGCATGCTTCACTCGCGTAATTTTGGCAAAGAAGTGCTTGGCTAAAAAACTCGATAAGTTTTTCGATGCCCAAGCCCTGCTCGCTTTGTAATAAAAGCGCACCTGGTATTCTGTCCGACTCTAACCCTACTTTGAGGTTATCCCATATTGGCTGTAGCCATGGATAATCATTTAACATGAGTCACCTAAATTTACGTTTCACTTATTGACGAGCTAGCCACTCGTTTAGAGCGTCCCGAATATCACGCGACACGCCTTCAATCGTCTGTTCTGCGTTAATGATAACGATGGAAGGATCGGCATGAGCAATCTCCAAATAACGCTCACGTGTACGCTCGAAGAAACTAATATCCATCTTCTCTATACGATCTAACTCACCACGCCCACGTGCACGCTCAAGCCCAACACGAGGGTCAATATCCATATAGAGAGTGAGAGCAGGTTTAAAATCACCAAGCGTTGTATCCCGGAGATTTTTCATTAACGATGCGTCAATCTGACGGCCACCACCTTGATAAGCTTGCGACGACATATCGTGTCGGTCACCAACCACCCACTGACCGTTTTCCAAAGCTGGTTTGATCACGTTCTCAACCAACTGAACACGTGCAGCGTACAGAAGAAGCAACTCCGTCATGTCCTTAAGTTCTTCGCCTTCGTGCTCTTCTTTCACCAGAGCGCGCATTTTTTCTGCTAGCGGTGTGCCTCCTGGCTCACGGGTATTTACGATATCCTCAATACCGGCCGCTTTTAGCGTATCTAAAACGGTTTTAATCGCAGTGCTTTTACCCGCGCCTTCTAGGCCTTCAACGACAATAAAGTTTGCTTTCATCATTTGTTCTTTCTTAGTTCTCTTAAATAGGCACGAACAGCACGGTTGTGCTCAGCAAGGGATTTCGAGAATACATGTCCGCCCTTTCCACTTGCTACAAAATATAAATAGTTGCTGCTTTCTGGATTCAAAGCCGCTTCAATGGAAGCTTCACCAGCCATCGCAATCGGTGTTGGTGGCAAACCATTGATGGTATAGGTGTTATATGGTGTCGGCGTACGCAAATCTTTCTTACGAATGTTGCCATCGTAGGCGTCACCCATACCATAAATAACTGTCGGATCAGTTTGTAACCGCATACGTTTGTTCAATCGGTTGATAAACACAGAAGCGACGCGCTCACGCTCAGAATCAATAGCCGTCTCTTTCTCGATGATAGACGCGAGAATCAAGGCTTCATATTTATCCTGTAATGGCAGCTTTTCTTGACGAGCTTCCCAGCTAGCGTCGAGTATTTTATTGAGTTTTCGATGCGCTCGTTTTAATAACTGGCTTTCACTCGCACCCGCTGTGTAATGGTAGGTTTCTGCTAAAAACAACCCTTCTAGCTTTTCTCTCTCAATTCCGAGCTTCGCAGCCATTTCTTTTTCTGAAAGATCGGTTAAATCATGCTTTAAATAAGGAGCACTTTTTAGTTGATCTACCCATTCAGAAAAGCGGCTGCCTTCAACAAAAGTGATCGCAAACTGGTATTCTTTTCCAGTATTCAGATGCTCCAATGTTTGCGAAAGTGACATACTAGGCTCAAGTTGGTAAGTACCCGCTCGCACTTGCAACAATTCTGGATATAAGTGAGGAATTAAACGGATGTACTCCGATGTTTCAATCACCTCATCTTCAACTAAGGCGCGCATGACATGATGAAAGCTTGTACCACTTTCTACAGTAAACAGCTGAGGTTGTTCCAATAGAACAGGCTTTTCAACGTATTGTTTAGCCTGTGAAATTATATAAAAAACAGCTGCTGCGCCTATCACTGCGATCAGCACAACAAAAGCCAACAGTTTTTTAATCACGTAGTTAAATTCCCTTGCAGTCGTTGAGTCAATTTTCCTATCGGAAATATAGTCTTAGAGGTCGATGTCACTATGCTGCGAATAGGTGCGACACCTAATATTGAGTTACACATGAAAGCCTCATCAGCACTCAGAAAATCTGGAAGTATAAAACGCCCCTCGATGACTTCAATATGACTTACTTTAAGTAACTCAAGCACCTTACGACGCATTACGCCCGTAACGCCTGATAAGGTCAGCTCCGGCGTAAATACTTTATTACCTTTAACCCAAAAAAGGTTGGCCATTGTAGTTTCAATGACATGGTTTTGCACATTTAACGTTATTGCATCTGCAAACTCTGTATTGTCGATTTCAGCCTTGGCGAGAATCTGCTCTAAACGGTTGTTGTGCTTATGTCCCGCAAGTAAAGGTTGAATCCCTAGACGAGTATTACAAACGCCCAAGTCCACGCCTTGTTCTTGCCAAGATGAATAATGAGAAGGAAACGCAAAATTGGAAATCGTCACGATAGGGCTTTCAATCCCATTAGGGCTATACCCTCGCCCGCCAATACCGCGGCTAACGTGAATCTTCACCCCCGCTCGTGCGTCAGATAAAACCGCTTTGCTTGCCCAATCATGCACAACTTTCCAGTCAGGTGAAGAGATCTTCAAAGCGTCAAGGCAAGCACTCATGCGCTCAGTATGTTCCTGCCAGTAAACCAACTCTCCATTTTGGGTCAGGATGGTGGTAAAGCCTCCATCACCGTATTGGAATGAGCGATCACCTAGCTCTACATGCGTTTGCGGAACTCCATTTACCCAAAACATTCACGTACCTTCAAATTAGCAGACAACAAATAAAACAAAACGGCTCAATGCTAAGCATCGAGCCGTTAGAATACAAGTTTCGCTTATCTAAATTAGGTTAGATAGTGTTACTCAGCGAACTTCTTGAAGATCAAAGAACCGTTTGTACCACCAAAGCCAAACGAGTTACAGATAGCGTACTCCATACCTTCAACTTTGCGCGC
>NZ_JAWOTD010000017.1:0-99414 GCF_033338715.1 Vibrio sp. Vb1337
AGTTGGTTAGAATACCGGCCTGTCACGCCGGGGGTCGCGGGTTCGAGTCCCGTCCACTCCGCCACTTATATTAAGCCTCAGTCGAAAGACTGAGGCTTTTTTCGTTTTGGTTAACCGACTTACCTTAAACCCACTTTCATATTGAAACCTTGCATCGAGAGGTAGGCTTCCCTCTGGTTATGCTTTCTAAGCCCTGTCATGAGTGAAGTGGAACGCAGTTTTGTGTGGTTCCTGCAGTCTCGAGCGCTAGTTTTGAGCCTCTTCATTCACCAAAGCTCCTTTTATTCGATATTAGAAAATCTAGTTATGTGACAGAGTTTAATTGTTTGAGGTGTCACTTGTTCCAATTTTGAAAACAGGACGACTTTGAATACAAGTTTAGTCTCACTGAGATCAAGAGAGAGGGGGACTAAATTTCTGTTAAGGCTTTGATCTACCTGAATGCTAGCTCAGTTTTATCTTGGTGAGATTGCTAACCTGTTTGGGTTCTGAACGCAATCACCCTAAATGTCTCTTTCTCATAAAAATACAAACTCGCTCATTGCTAAGTATTGTGGAAGTTTAGCTTTGATATTTGCGAGGAGCCTATATTGCCAAGAGAAGAGAAGTGATAAATGGGTAAATTAAAAGGCACGTCTATGAATACTATCTATCGGCAATAGTTAGTATCTATGAAAATGCAGCGTAGCGATTCTTCGTATATTTGAAGGTATATCAAAGAATAAGGAGCATTCGTCCTTGAAGGGGAGTCTGAAAATTAGTTATGAAAAAAGCAGCTAGGTAGCTGCTTTTTATTTATTAAGTTACGTGTCTTTAAGAGTCCACTGGCTCCGTATGTTCCGGAGTGGTTATTGCTTGGTTGTTCTCTTCCATCTTCTTCTCTTCTGCTTTTGCTTTTTCAATCATTGGGGTGATTGTTGAGCCTTGAATGAGGATAGAGAAAACAACGACGGAGTAGGTCATTACAAGAATAATCTCTTTTACATCGATTAACTTATCTTGAATCACCCAAATACCAGATGGAATGGAAAGTGCCATTGCCAATGCAAGGCCCCCGCGTAAGCCGCCCCACGTCAAAATACGTACTGACCACGGGTTATATTTTCTGTAACGCTTAAAGCCAATGTACGAGAGAAATACGCTTAAATAGCGAGCTGCTAGTACAAGAGGGACTGAAATAGCCATCATAATCCAGTCTTCTTTGTGGAATTCAAATAGCAGCATCGACATGCCGATCAGTAGGAATAACACGCCATTCAAGAACTCATCAACAAGCTCCCAAAAATGGTCAAGGTGATCTTCACTCTCTTTTGAAAAGCCAATAAAGCGTGTCCAGTTGCCAATCATAATACCGGATACAACCATCGCGAGTGGGCCTGATACATGGATGTATTCAGCAAATGCGTAACCTGCTGTTGGGACACCAATGGTAAGTAACAATTCCATTGAGTGATCATCGGTGGCACTGATCAAGTAGTGGAATAGCAAACCGAGGACGAAACCATATGTGATACCACCGATAGCTTCTTGGATGAAGAGTAAGGTGACACTACCTACAGTTGGTGCCTCAGTGCCAAATGCAATCGTAAATAGAGTGACGAAGATAACCAAACCGAAGCCATCATTGAAGAGCGATTCTCCTTCAATCTGAGTGGAGATACGTTTGGGAGCATCGAGTTTTTTAACAATAGCCAATACAGCGATTGGGTCAGTTGGCGATATTAGAGCACCAAATAGTAAGCAGTAGACCAAATCAAATTGGATGCCAATTAACTGACAAAACCCATACAGCGCAAATCCAATAAAGAACGTGGAAAACAGTGTGGCTCCAAGGGCTAAAACAGTGATCTCCCACTTTTGATCTTTAAGGTTCGGGAGTTTGATGCCTAGTCCACCAGCAAATAGTAAGAAGCCAAGAATGCCTTTGAGCAAGAAATCTTCGAAGTTAATCCTTGTGACCGTCTCCGTCGCAATTTCGGTGAGATGGAACCAGTTGTTTTGACCCGCAATTAAGATTAGAAGTGAAAGCACCATTGAACCTGCGGTAATCGCAATGGTGGTTTGCATCTTTCCTATCTTGCTGTTTACAAAAGCAATTAGCATCGCAGCTGCGGATAGAAAACATAAAGTATGATAGACCGACATAGAGCTCTCTATTTGTAACATTTTATGAATGGAATTCTCGGCTGATGCTGCTTAAATAGCAAACATTTTTTCGTGATTATTTTGCAAGTTAAAAAGGAGATAAAATAATCATTAATTCTACGTTTAGACGTCTAGACTCCTGAAGTTTGTGTGATAGGATGGAAAGATAACTAAAGGAATGAGGCTGTACTGTGGGAAGTAACGTAAGACAACAGATTGAAGCTCAATTGAAGCAACGTATTCTTTTGATTGATGGTGGTATGGGGACCATGATTCAGGGATACAAACTTGAAGAGCAAGACTATCGAGGAACGCGCTTTGCGGATTGGCATTGTGATCTAAAAGGTAACAACGACCTGTTGGTTCTAAGTCAGCCTCAACTTATCAAGGAAATTCACGCTGCATATTTAGAAGCGGGTGCAGATATTCTCGAAACCAACACGTTTAACGCAACAACCATTGCGATGGCTGACTACGAGATGGAAAGCCTGAGTGAAGAAATTAACTTTGCAGCAGCCAATCTTGCACGTGAAGTTGCAGATGAATGGACCGCAAAAACACCCGATAAGCCGCGTTATGTCGCAGGGGTTTTAGGGCCGACGAACCGAACTTGTTCTATTTCTCCTGATGTAAATGACCCCGGATATCGAAATGTTTCTTTCGACGAGTTAGTTGAGGCTTACTCTGAATCGACTCGTGCTCTAATTAAAGGTGGTTCTGACCTTATTCTTATCGAGACCATCTTCGATACGCTTAACGCTAAGGCTTGTTCATTTGCTGTTGAAAGTGTGTTTGAAGAGATGGGTATTGAGTTACCTGTGATGATCTCGGGGACTATTACTGATGCTTCCGGTCGGACATTATCCGGTCAAACCACAGAAGCGTTTTACAACTCATTACGTCATGTTAAACCGATTTCGTTTGGTTTGAACTGTGCACTTGGTCCAGATGAGCTGCGTCCTTATGTTGAAGAGCTCTCTCGTATATCAGAATCTTTTGTTTCCGCTCACCCAAATGCTGGGCTTCCGAATGCATTCGGCGAATACGATTTGTCGCCAGAAGATATGGCTAAGCATGTTAAAGAGTGGGCTCAAAGTGGCTTTTTAAACTTGATTGGTGGGTGTTGTGGTACAACTCCTGAGCACATTCGCCAAATGGCACTCGCGGTTGAAAATATCGCCCCTCGTCAATTACCTGAACTTCCCGTTGCTTGTCGCTTGTCTGGCCTGGAGCCACTCGCTATTGATAAAGACTCTTTATTTATCAATGTCGGTGAGCGTACGAATGTAACCGGTTCTGCGCGTTTTAAGCGCTTAATTAAAGAAGAGCTGTACGATGAAGCGCTCGATGTGGCTCGTCAACAAGTTGAAAATGGCGCTCAAATTATCGATATCAACATGGATGAAGGCATGTTGGATGCACAAGCTTGTATGGTTCGCTTTTTAAACCTTTGTGCGTCAGAACCTGAAATCTCAAAAGTACCAATCATGGTTGACTCTTCCAAGTGGGAGGTTATTGAAGCCGGTCTTAAGTGCATCCAAGGCAAAGGCATTGTTAACTCGATCTCTCTCAAAGAAGGCAAAGAGAAATTCGTTGAACAAGCTAAGTTGATCCGCCGTTACGGTGCGGCTGTGATTGTGATGGCGTTTGATGAGATTGGGCAAGCAGATACACGTGAGCGCAAAGTAGAAATTTGTACCAACGCTTACCGAATTCTTGTTGATGAAGTAGGCTTTCCACCAGAAGACATCATTTTTGACCCAAACATTTTTGCCATTGCTACGGGGATCGAGGAGCATAATAACTACGCGGTGGATTTCATTCAAGCCGTTGGAGATATCAAACGTGATTTACCACATGCGATGATCTCGGGTGGGGTTTCTAACGTCTCATTCTCTTTCCGTGGCAATAACTATGTTCGCGAGGCGATTCATGCGGTATTCCTCTACCACTGTTTTAAGAATGGTATGGATATGGGGATCGTGAATGCGGGTCAGTTAGAAATCTACGATAACGTGCCTGAAACGCTGCGTGAGGCTGTGGAAGATGTCGTTCTTAACCGTCGCGATGATGCCACTGAGAGATTGTTAGATATCGCGGCGGAATATGCAGGCAAAGGGGTAGGTAAAGAGGAGGATGCCTCTGCACTTGAGTGGAGAACTTGGCCTGTTGAAAAGCGCTTAGAGCACGCGTTAGTGAAAGGAATAACTGAGTTCATCGTTGATGATACCGAAGAGGCTCGTGTCAACGCTTCAAAGCCATTAGAGGTGATTGAAGGCCCACTAATGGATGGGATGAACGTCGTCGGAGACTTGTTTGGTGAAGGTAAAATGTTCCTTCCTCAGGTCGTAAAATCTGCCCGAGTGATGAAGCAAGCAGTCGCGCATCTGGAGCCCTACATCAATGCAGAAAAGCAGGTGGGACAAACAAACGGTAAGATTTTGCTAGCGACGGTCAAAGGTGATGTACATGATATCGGGAAAAATATCGTTGGCGTTGTATTGCAGTGCAATAACTACGAAATTATCGATCTTGGTGTCATGGTTCCTTGCGAAAAGATCTTAAAAGTAGCGCAAGAAGAAAACGTCGATATTATTGGTTTATCAGGGTTGATCACGCCTTCATTAGACGAAATGGTGCATGTTGCAAAAGAGATGGAGCGTCTCGACTTTAACTTACCTCTTCTCATCGGTGGCGCAACAACGTCAAAAGCCCATACAGCAGTTAAGATTGAGCAAAATTACAAGCATCCAGTGGTTTACGTGAACAACGCCTCACGTGCAGTGGGCGTATGTACTTCTCTTCTGTCAGATGAACGTCGCCCTGAATTTGTTGAAAAACTTGAAGCTGATTACGAACGAGTACGTGATCAACATAATCGAAAGAAACCGAGAACCAAACCAGTGACATTAGAAGCGGCTCGAGCGAATAAAGTTGCGATCGATTGGGAAGCTTATACACCTCCAGTGCCTGTTAAGCCTGGCATTCATATCTTCGATGATTTTGATGTGGCTATATTACGTCAATACATTGATTGGACACCATTCTTTATGACTTGGTCACTTGTGGGTAAGTATCCAACAATTTTCCAACATGAAGAAGTTGGTGAAGAAGCAAAACGTTTATTCGAAGATGCCAACGAGATACTTGATCGAGTTGAGCGAGAAGGCCTGTTAAAAGCGCGTGGAATGTGTGGCTTATTCCCTGCTGCGAGCGTGGGGGACGACATTGAAGTTTATGCTGATGAAACTCGTACCGACGTTGTGAAAGTATTACGTAACTTGCGACAACAGACCGAGAAACCAAAAGGATTCAACTATTGTTTATCCGACTACATCGCACCTAAAGAGTCGGGTAAGCATGATTGGATAGGGGCATTTGCTGTCACTGGTGGTATTGGTGAACGAGAGCTTGCTGATGAATACAAAGCACAGGGAGATGATTACAACGCAATTATGATTCAAGCGGTGGCGGATCGCCTAGCCGAAGCGTTTGCTGAGTATTTGCATGAGCGTGTCCGTAAAGAAATTTGGGGTTATGCTGCGGATGAAGATTTATCTAACGATGATCTCATTCGTGAAAAATACCAAGGTATTCGCCCTGCACCAGGTTATCCAGCGTGCCCTGAGCATACTGAAAAAGGACCGCTTTGGGAGCTACTTAATGTGGAAGAGAATATTGGCATGACTCTAACCTCCAGCTATGCAATGTATCCGGGCGCGTCAGTCTCTGGTTGGTATTTCTCTCATCCTGACTCACGTTACTTTGCGATCGCACAGATCCAAGAAGATCAGCTAGAGAGTTACGCCGATCGTAAGGGGTGGGATAGGGTCGAGGCTGAAAAATGGTTAGGGCCAAACATTAACGGTTAAATTGATGTTTACCTCGTCAAAATGTAACAACTAATGAAACGACAAAGGGCTGCAGATACGCAGCCCTTTGTTTTATTGAGTTGAACTTACTTCTCAAACAACTTAGTGTGGAGTTTTTGTATGGCTTGTTTCGATACCGATTCATGGAGCAAGAAGCATAAGTTGTGAGGGCTAGCGCCATAACAAATCATGCGTAGGTTAAAATCTTCTAGCGTGCCAAAAACCTGTTTCGCGTAGCCTTTACTCTCACTCATGTTGTTACCAATGAGAGCAACGAGGCATAGGTCATGTTCAACTTCTACCTTACATAACTCTTCTAACTCTTCTCGTGCAGCTTGCGGCAGCTGTGGTGCTCCGCCAGATGTATCAGTTTGATCAAGTGTTAACGATACACTGATTTCAGATGTCGTGATCAAATCGACAGAGATCTTATGCTTTGCAAGGATCTCAAAAACCTTCGCTAAGAATCCGTATGCGTGGAACATATTGGCGCTGCGTAGCGTTACCATGGTTTGGTTACAACGCAAAGCTAGCGCACGGAATAACGGTGAGCTTTCGACTTGGTGGCGAATCCAAGTTCCCCCTTTTTCTGGCTCTTTCGATGACCCTACAAATACCGGAATGTCGTGGCGTAATGCGGGTACTAGCGTAGAAGGGTGAAGGATTTTAGCGCCAAAGTTAGCCATTTCTGAAGCTTCACTAAAGCTGATCTCGGGAATTGGTGAGGCTTTTGGTGCAATTCGCGGGTCTGTTGTGTAGATACCCGGAACATCAGTCCAGATTTCTAGCCCTGCCGCTTTAACGCTCTCAGCAATTAAGGCGGCGCTGTAATCGCTGCCCCCTCGACCTAATGTTGTTGTATTACCGGCTTCGTCAGATCCTATGAAGCCTTGAGTAACAACAACGGATTGTTGGCAAAGTGGTACGAGTTTATCTTGCGCAAGCGTCGAAATTGCTTCAATGTTTGGCTCCGCGCGACCAAAGTTGTCATCAGTACGCAGCACATCGCGGATATCAAAGCGCACAGCTTGAATGCCTCGCTCACACATTAACTGAGTTAGAATATGCGTCGACATGAGTTCGCCACATGCGACTAAATGATCGGTTAACTTCGCACTAGCTTGGATAGATGCAGCCTCGGCCAGGCTGGTTACGGTATCTAATATGCCATACACCTCGGCAGCAGTTTTCGTGCTGTCTTCGAGCTGAGTTAAAATGGCGTCATGAATGTTGGCCAGATTTTGCAGCAGCTCAGTACGGTGCGTTTGATCCTGAACACCGTTGGCGAGTTCTACCAATAGGTTGGTGACGCCAGAGCAAGCGCTGCTCACGACCAGGCGAGTATTTGGATTGTTTTCGATAATGGTGGCGCAACGACTCATTGCCTCAAAGTTGGCAACACTGGTTCCACCGAATTTAGCTACGTTAAATGCGCTCACTGCGTTCTCCCACGACTTCCTAAAAAATTGTACATCCAATGTTTAGTGAGAAAAGGAACAGAGCAAAAAGAGAGGTATTTAGAATGCTATTTGAAAAATTTACCCTCAGAAGCCCTTCATCAGACTGCGCTGATGACAGTTGATGGGATTCAGCCCAATTCAACCGACAAGTCAAATCCTGCAACTTTGACTTACCTCGGCACTACTCCCCCTCAATGATTGGTGTTGGAATTGCGGTTCCACAAATCATCTACCTGGGTAGCGCTCCTCTTCTACATAAAGCTCAAACATTGAACGGTTTTGAGGCCTTAATGTCAATCAATATTTCAACCTTTATGGTGTTTTTTATTAACGATTTTGTGACACTGGTTTGACCTCCATACTTACGGCTAATTGCTGATAGAGGAAAAATCTATTAGGGTGAAGAACCCTACACCTGAGCCATGTTATTGAATAGAACTTTTAGAATGCTCAGGATAAAAGATAATCAAGGAGCTGACATGTCGATCCAAAGCTTTATTCCACCTCACCGTATTTTAATGGGACCTGGTCCTTCTGATATTTATCCTCAAGTGTTACAAGCACTAAGCCGTCCTACTGTAGGTCACCTTGATCCTCTGTTTATCGGTATGATGGATGAGCTCAAGCAGCTATTGAAGTATGCCTTTCAAACTGACAATGAGTTCACTATTGCGGTTTCAGCGCCAGGTAGTGCAGGGATGGAAACCTGCTTTGTAAACTTGATCGAGAAAGGCGATAAAGTGATCGTCTGCCGTAATGGTGTATTTGGTGAACGCATGCGCGAAAATGTCGTCCGTGCTGGTGGTGAAGTTGTTATCGTCGATGATGAATGGGGGACGCCTGTTTCCATTGATAAAGTCGAGCAAGCATTCGAACAGCACCCAGATACAAAAGTTCTTGCTTTTGTGCATGCGGAAACCTCAACTGGTGCAGTCAGTGATGCTCAAGCATTGGGTAAGCTGGCGAAACAGCATAATGCATTATCTATTGTTGATGCGGTGACATCGCTTGGTGGTGTGCCGTTAAAAGTGGATGAATGGCAACTGGATGCGGTTTACTCTGGTAGTCAAAAATGTTTGTCATGTGTACCTGGGCTCTCACCAGTGACGTTTTCTCCTGCCGCGATTGAAAAGATTCAAGCAAGAACAACACCAGTACAGAGTTGGTTCCTCGATCAGAGTTTAGTTTTGGGGTATTGGAGTGGAGAAGGTAAGCGTAGTTACCATCATACGGCGCCAGTTAATAGCTTGTATGCGCTTCATGAAGCTTTATTGATACTGAAAAATGAAGGATTAGAAAACGCTTGGGCTCGTCACCAACTGATGCATGAAAAACTCAAAAATGGCTTACAAAAGTTAGGCTTTGAATTTGTTGTGGACGAAGCCCATCGGTTGCCACAATTAAATGCGATTTACGTGCCTGAAGGAATTGATGAAGCAAAAGTTCGTGCTCACTTGCTAGAAACCTATAACCTAGAAATTGGTGCAGGCCTTGGGGCATTAGCTGGTAAAGCGTGGCGTATTGGCTTAATGGGTTACGGCGCTCGATCTGAAAACGTTGCGCTGTGCTTAAAAGCGTTAGAAGAGTCACTCACTGAATAAAATCATACAGCAATGAGATAAAGAAAAGCGAAGGTCATCCCTTCGCTTTTTTGTATTTATTACTCAGCTCCTGAAGTGGGGGCTGGTGAGGCAGAGATTGCTTGAGAAGGTGGTTGGTAATTGACGTCACTGAAATCAATCTTCGGGAACAAAAACTGCGCTTCAGCTCTAATTTGCTCCGCTTTACTTGAGTCATCTAAGCCTTGGTAGGCCAAAATCAAATTATTATAAAATGCAGGGCGAGGCTTATCTTTGATGATTTTTAGCGACCAATCGATATAAGGCTGAATCAAGGTTGCGTCTTGTTGGTACAGCCCAAGGTTTAAAAACGTGCTATAAACATCCCAATCAAATCTGTCTTTCCAAACCACAGGGTTACTGACTTGATTCAGAATATCAGGGTTAGTTGGCCTAGTGGTCTCAAACTTCGTCAATACATAGTTCGTATGCAATGCGCTTACCATGTAAAACGTAAACGCAACGGGAAGTACCAAACTAAAAACACGCAGCAAGCTTTTGGTCACATTACTAAAGCCGACTTGTCGATAACGAGAGACGCGCTGATCGACCCAGTACAGCAGGATAACGAAGATCAACCAATGCACGAGAGAGTGGTAGAAAGGGTATTCCAGTTGCGAGTGCAATACGATAGGTATAAACAAGGCCAGCAACGCAAGACGAGTTCCGCGTTTGGCTTGATAGATTCGATACAGTACCAGTGCCATCGCTAAGAAGATGCCGAGTATTGGCAGCAAGCCACCTTCGACTCCCCAGTAAAGTAGCTCATTATGCGGATGATCCATGGCTGGCAAACCAGCTGGGTAATTCTCATTTAGGGCATGTTGACGAGCCGTATACAGCATGTACTCAGATTCAAACTTGCCATATCCATAACCAGTAAAAGGCTTTTCAATCACCATGTCTAATGTTTGCGGAAAAGTATACGCTCGAGGAGACTCCATATTTACTTTTTCTGCGGCTAACCCACCTCCATCAGGAAAGGCAAGATGCATGACAACGACTGAGAGTAAGAGCCCACTTACAAGTGACACAACCCAGCGGATAAAGCGCCCTTTGGTTGCAAAGCGGTACATGTATGGAATGACCAACAACACGGCGATGACCGAGGCTAACCAACCAGTGCGTGAAGCCAATGCCACAATTAGTGGTAAAGTTAAAACTGGTACGGCATAGAGAAGGTAAACATCGCTTAACTTACGATCGTATTTGTAGGGCTGACGTGCAAGTAAATAGCTGGCAATCACCAACCCTGTCGCAAGAAAACTGGCCATTACATTGGGCTGTTGGAAAATACCATAAGGACGATTGGCCACCGTGTCGTAACCAAACGGATTGCCTGGTTTGAGATACAGATATTGTGTCAAACCAAAAATGGCTTCGATAACAACCGCAAGGACAATGAACCATAATAGGCGTTGGCGATGTTTATTACTGAAATGAAATTGTTGTAAAACAATAAAGAACAGGACACCACACCACAGGCCTATGAGCTTATTGGCTGCCAAGCTGCTATTCGCATTTGGGTACAGAATGGGCACTGTCATGATAAGAGCACTAATGAACAAGCCGATGGTTAGTTTTGAGTAACGTAGCACTCGATTATTCGCTAGTTGGTAACACCCAATGCCTAATGCAAAGCTAAAAGCAATCCAAGTTGTCGCATTGAACGAAAGCGAAAGCCCCGAACCGCCGGGGTTGGGCATGAAAAAGTGCATTGCCAACACAAATAGTGTTGCCAAGGCAATGAGAAACTTGCGATTGAGGGGAACCTGTACTTTTTCGGGAGAAAGCTTTGTTCCACTTACATGTATAGTAGCCATAGTTATTGCGTTGTTTTGAATGAAAAAAGACCAGCACTTGCTGGTCTCGATACTTTACCTGTTTTTTCTACTTCAACATAGGCTTGAGGAAGTGAGCTGTGTGCGAACCCTCGATTTGCGACACATCTTCCGGAGTGCCTTGAGCGATTATCTCGCCGCCACCTTGACCCCCTTCAGGACCAAGATCGATAATCCAGTCCGCAGTCTTAATGACGTCCAGGTTATGCTCGATCACCACGACAGTGTTTCCGTGGTCGCGAAGTCTGTGCAGTACAGTGAGCAACTGCTGGATATCATGGAAGTGCAAGCCGGTTGTTGGTTCATCCAAAATATACAAGGTTTTTCCTGTATCACGTTTGGATAGCTCTCGCGCCAGTTTCACACGCTGTGCTTCACCACCGGAGAGTGTTGTTGCCGCTTGACCCAATCGTATGTACGACAAACCCACATCCATCAGTGTTTGTAGTTTGCGAGCGATGGCAGGAACTGGATCGAAGAAGGTGCGTGCATCTTCGACCGTCATTTCTAGCACTTCATCAATAGTTTTACCTTTGTAACGTACTTCGAGCGTTTCACGGTTGTAGCGTTTACCTTTACACACATCACATGGCACATAAACATCTGGTAGGAAGTGCATTTCTACTTTGATAACACCGTCACCCTGACAGGCCTCACAACGACCACCGCGCACGTTAAAACTAAAACGGCCCGGTTTGTAACCGCGAGAACGCGACTCCTGTGTGCCTGCAAACAGTTCACGGATTGGTGTAAAGATCCCCGTATAGGTTGCAGGGTTAGAGCGAGGTGTACGGCCAATTGGGCTTTGATCGATATCGATGACTTTATCGAAGTGCTCTAGACCTTTAATCGATTTATAAGGTGAAGGCTGAGCCGTTGTCGCTCCGTTAAGTTGGGTATGCGCAATTTTAAAGAAAGTATCATTAATCAGCGTTGATTTACCTGAGCCAGATACTCCTGTAATACAGCTGAATAACCCAACAGGAATTGAAAGGTTAACGTTTTTAAGGTTATTACCTGTAGCGCCTAATAGCTCAACCGTTTTTTTCGGATCTCGCGGCGTGCGATCTTTCGGTACTGCGATTTCTTTAACACCACTTAAGTACTGACCTGTCAGAGAATTCGGATTCGCGACTATCTCTTCCATGGTGCCTTCCGCAACAACATTACCACCATGTACGCCAGCACCAGGACCAATATCTATGACATGATCTGCACAGCGAATCGCATCTTCATCGTGTTCTACCACAAGTACGGTATTACCTAAATCGCGCAAATGAGTCAGTGTTTTTAGGAGTCGTTCGTTATCACGCTGGTGGAGGCCAATCGACGGTTCATCTAAGACGTACATGACACCAACAAGACCTGCACCAATTTGGCTTGCTAAACGAATACGTTGAGCTTCACCGCCTGATAAGGTTTCTGCACTGCGTGATAAGTTTAGGTAGTTCAAACCGACGTTAACTAAGAATTGCAGGCGGTCGTTGATTTCCTTCATCACTTTTTCAGCGATTTGGGCTCGTTGACCTTCCAGTTTCAAGGAATGGAAGAACTCCAATGCATCAGCAATGCTGAGTTCAACAATCTCAGGTAGTGTCGTATCAGCAATAAACACGTTACGTGCTTCGAGGCGTAGACGAGTACCGCCACAGCTTGAACAAGATTTAGTGGAGATGTATTTTGCAAGCTCTTCACGGACAGAGTTGGATTCTGTATCACGATAGCGACGTTCTAGGGTATTCAGAATACCTTCGAATGGATGGCGTTTAACGCGAATATCGCCACGATCGTTGATGTATTTAAACTCAATCTCAGTACGACCTGAGCCCTTTAGAATGACATCTTGCGTTTTCTTTGGCAGAGAATTAAAAGGGGCATGGAGGTCAAAACCATAATGATCGGCCAATGAGGTGAGCATTTGGAAGTAGTAGTAGTTCTTTTGATCCCAACCGCGAATCGCACCTTGTGCCAAGCTTAATGAATCATCTTGAATGACTCGGCTTGGATCGAAGTATTGTTGAACACCCAAGCCATCACAAGTGCCACATGCACCAGCAGGATTGTTGAATGAGAAAAGTCGCGGCTCTAACTCTTGCATGCTGTAACCACATTGTGGACAAGCGAAGTTGGCGGAGAAAATAATCTCTTCACCGTCGCCATCCATTGGCGCGACAACCGCAATTCCGCCTGATAATTCGAGCGTGGTCTCGAAAGATTCGGCCAAGCGCTGTTGTAAGTCTGGACGAACTTTAAAGCGGTCTACCACGACTTCAATGGTGTGCTTTTTATGTAGCTCAAGGGTTGGAGGATCGGAAAGATCGCAAGTTTCTCCATCAATACGCGCACGAATAAAGCCTTGAGCCGCTAAGTTCTCAAGCGTTTTAACATGCTCACCTTTACGTTCTTTGACAATAGGCGCCAATAGCATCATTTTGCTGCCTTCCGGCATCTCTAGGACTTTGTCCACCATTTGACTGATGGTTTGCGCAGCAAGAGGGGCATGGTGCGTTGGACAGCGGGGTTCGCCCACACGAGCATACAATAGACGTAAGTAGTCGTAGACTTCGGTAATTGTACCGACGGTTGAACGCGGGTTATGAGAAGTAGATTTCTGTTCAATAGAAATCGCGGGTGATAACCCTTCAATGTGGTCGACATCGGGTTTTTCCATCAGAGACAAAAACTGACGAGCGTAGGCAGAGAGAGACTCTACGTAGCGTCGTTGGCCTTCTGCATACAATGTATCGAAAGCGAGAGAGGATTTACCGGAGCCACTTAGTCCAGTAATGACAATCAGTTTATCGCGAGGGATTGTAAGATTAATGTCTTTAAGGTTATGGGTTCGGGCACCGCGAACTTCTATTTTATCCATCGTTTTTGCTCTATGTATAACCAAGTGGGGCAAGTATTACATAGTGTGAGAAATGTGCAAAGAAAATTACTGGATAAAAAAACAGTAAAGTAAAAAGCCCAGCGTTGTGCTGGGCTTTCGATACAGTAATTTCGTACTAAGACGATGCTTTATACTGCTTTTTGTGTTGCGTGCTTACCTAGCTCAGAGGTTTTTTCATCTTTTAGATACAGGTTTTCAAAACAATAGTTAGTTGCTTCGATGTAACCTTCAACGCTACCACAGTCAAAGCGTTTGCCCTTGAATTTGTAAGCCAATACACAGCCCGCTTTTGCTTGTTTTAGCAGCGCGTCAGTGATTTGAATTTCACCACCTTTACCAGGTTCGGTGTTTTCAATCAGTTCAAAAATATCGGGAGTCAGGATGTAGCGGCCAATGATAGCAAGGTTGCTAGGCGCCGTGCCTTTCTCTGGTTTTTCTACCATGTCGTCTACGCGGTAGATGTCGTCTTTGATCATTTCACCAGAGATAACGCCGTATTTGTGTGTTTCTTCGGCTGGTACTTCTTGTACTGCAACGATAGAACAGCGGAACTGCTTAAATAGTGCCACCATCTGAGCCAGTACGCCCTCTTGCTCGTTCACACAAAGGTCATCAGCAAGAACAACAGCAAATGGCTCATCGCCTACCAATTCTCGTCCAGTTAGAATCGCGTGGCCCAAGCCTTTCATTTCGCGTTGACGTATATAAGTGAAGTTTGCAGATTCAATGATTTCACGGATATCTACCAACAGCTCTTCTTTGTTGGTACCGCTAATCTGATGTTCCAGTTCGTAGTTCTTATCAAAGTGGTCCATGATCGAGTGCTTGCCACGACCTGTCACAATACACATGCCGTTCATACCAGCTTGGATTGCTTCTTCGACACCGTATTCAATAAGCGGTTTGTTCACGACTGGCATCATCTCTTTTGGCATAGATTTCGTTGCCGGTAGGAAGCGTGTGCCATAGCCTGCAGCAGGGAACAGACATTTTTTTATCATTGGGGGAATATCCTATCTCGTTTTTATCAAGAATCTACGTATAACTTTAACACGAGAGGTATCAATGAATCATGAATAAAGTAGGAAAAAATGTGAGACTCGGTGCGGAAAAAAGATGAGCGACTTGTCATTTCAGTTATCAGAGCCGCTCACATTGCATCATGACATTAAGTTTTGGTCTGCCCAGGCGATTGCCTGTACTCGGTTCTTTACGGATAGCTTTTTGAATATCTGATATAAGTGCGATTTGATGGTGAATTCACTGACGAATAACTCCTCGGCCATCTGACTGTTCGAGGCGCCAGCTTGTAGGCAACGCAGTACTTGTAGCTCACGAATGGTTAGGTCTACCGTAGCTGGTGCAGTATGAGTATTAATGACATTGCGGTAATAGTGTAAAAGTTGACTGGTTACATTACGCGGCAGCCAGTTTTGACCGTTAACAATGCCTTTTAACCCTTCTCCAATTTGCTCTAGCGTATCTTCAGAATAAAACACACCTTTTAATTGACCAAATGAAAGAAGTTCATCTGTGGTTAGTCTTTTAGGCACGTTGAAGACAACGGTTTCAAAGTTTTTCCATACAAGAGGCAAGTTTTTGATCGATTGAACAAGTGATTTATGTTCACTGAAGTCGATCAGTAGAATTTTATTACGGTGTTGTGGCTTGGCTTCCATGAGTGCTGCGGTTGAAATCACCGGGATGCTCATATCAACGTACTTTTCGAGTGCCGCCACTTTTTTTTGCGCATTATCTTCCATACTGATCAGAAATAGCTTTCTTGCGTAAGCCGACTTTCTCACGTGTTCCAATCTCCCTGGGTTCAATAGAAGCCATAAACTGGCATTAAAGAGAGGCCATAACCATCGCTTTACTGAATAAATGCGTTCGAATTCAAAGCTTCACGAAACGATGTCTGCAACGCGAATCAAAAATGCTACACACGTAAGTTGAAATACGATTTGGGTTCTAGAGGATGACTCAATAGATCACAATGGTATTAGACTTTAATCAAAACATTAAAGCGTGCTATTCTAATGCGCTAAAATTTTATATATCCAGAGTGAAACGGAGCACATCATGGCCAGCCGTGGAATTAACAAAGTTATTTTGGTGGGGAATCTAGGTAACGACCCTGAAATTCGTTACATGCCGAATGGCGGTGCAGTAGCAAACATTACTATTGCGACTTCTGATTCATGGCGTGATAAAGCGACTGGCGAACAGCGCGAAAAAACGGAATGGCACCGTGTTGTGTTGTTCGGCAAACTTGCGGAAGTAGCAGGTGAGTATTTGCGTAAAGGCTCTCAAGTTTACATTGAAGGGCAACTGCAAACTCGCAAATGGCAAGATCAAAGTGGTCAAGATCGCTACTCAACTGAAGTCGTTGTTCAAGGCTTCAATGGTGTGATGCAAATGCTTGGCGGTCGTGCTCAAGGTGGCGGCGCACCTATGGGCGGTCAACAGCAGCAGCAAGGTGGATGGGGTCAGCCTCAACAGCCAGCTCAGCAGCAGTACAATGCGCCTCAGCAACAGCAACAGCAACCACAACAACAGGCTCCGCAGCAATCACAGCAGCAGTACAATGAGCCACCAATGGATTTTGACGACGATATCCCGTTCTAAATTCTGCTTATGCTTGAATCGAAAAGGCCGCGAATATCGCGGCCTTTTTTATTGTCGCAATCTAATGATCTCACAGGCTTATCTTGGCAAGGTTAGGCGTAACAATAAAACTTATCAATGAGTGTGATTTTCTTTATGCTCCAGCCTCTCACTATCAGACTAATCCGATTGTTTGATGAACTCTTATCAAGTATAAATATTTCAATAAGGTATATGATGAATAAAAAAGGAATTTGGTATTCATGAGGTATACCCCAACTCTTAAGTTAAGCACACGGCTGGTGGCCTTTGTCACCATGATCGTTATCTGCGCCATGTTTATCTTGTTTGTCGGTGGCACCCTCTCTTTTAAACGTCTTGGGCAGGAATATCTCACCCATTATTTAGAAGGGATCGTAGAGGTGGTCGACAAGGAGATGGAAGATCCTGACGCCGCTTATTCTATGCAGCGCTGGATGCCGAAGATGCTGCAGGCTTCCAATATTGTCGAAATGACGTTGTCGACCAACAACGCCGTTGTTTATCGCTTCAAAGATACTTCTCATCAAATGGAAGCGTCAGTCTTGTTTGAGGCTGAGTACCAGCTGACTCACAATCAAGATTACACGATTCACTTTAAAGCAATTCCCCCTTACTTAGGTTACAGCTACTCAATGCAGGCGCTTTGGTCGATCACGCTTGCCGTTATATTGATCATCTTCTGCTTAATGCGCGGCGTGGCATGGCTTAAGGAACAATTAGAAGGCTCCGAAATGCTCGAAGAGCGAGGCAGAATGATCCTGGCTGGTAGGGTAGAGCAGTATGCCAAAGGTGACAAAAAAGAATGGCCTTACACCGCCAGTGAAGCGCTCGATGTATTAATCGAAGAGTTACAAGATGCGCGTCAAGAGCGAAGCCGATTTGATACCTTTATTCGAACTCAAACCTTCCTTGATAAGCTAACCGGTACCGCTAACCGAGTGTTATTTGATAGCAAGTTGGAATCGGCGTTACTAGAAAGTGGGGCTCGCGGCGCCGTGTTGCTAGTTCGTATTCAAGACTGGAAACTGGTTGAAGAAGAGCAAGATAAGCAAATTACGGATGAGTTTATTGTTGAAGTTGGGAGTTTATTGTCCAATTTAGTTCAACGATACCCAGATGTTGTATTTTCCCGTTATTACGATGCTGATTTTGCGCTTTTTCTACCGCACCAAAGTGCGAAAGATGTGGCTAACCTCGCCTCGCAATGCATTCGCCAGTTAGAAAAGTTAATGCCGCCAGAGCCACTTGATCCAGACAACTGGTGCCATATTGGCATCACCACTTATAAAGAAGGTGAGCGACACAGCCAAATCATTGATGAAGCCGAGACTGCTTTGCGTAGTGCGCAACTACAAAATAACAATAATTGGAGTCGCTTCAAAAAATGGAACCACGATGAAGAAGCTCGCGGAAGTGTGAGGTGGAGAACGTTATTTGACACAGCACTTACACCTGAAAGTGTGATACTCTACGCACAATCTGTGCACCCAATAAGTGACGCGACGCATAAAAAATCATTATATGAAGAGTTAACATGTCGGATTCGCGATCCTGAGAATGGGATTGTTAAAGCGTCTCGGTTCATTTCTGCGATCAGACAGGTTGGTTATGAAGCGCAAATGGATAAGTCGGTTATTAATAAATTCTTAAGAGAGTTTAAGGATAATTTTGATAACTCAAGATCGTATGCGCTCAATTTGAATGTAACGCCATTTTCTAACCGAGAGTACTTTAAATGGTTTCGTGATGAACTCTTACAGTTGTCACGTGAGCAGAGAAAGTGTCTCAGTTTTGAGTTTGTTGAGGCACAATTTGTAAGACACTTAGACTTTATGCGACCAGTCGCTAAAATGCTGGCCGGTTTAGGGTGCCACTTAATGGTTGGGCAGGCTGGGCGTACCATCGTCAGCACTCACTATTTAAAAGAAGTGGACATTCGTTACCTTAAACTTCATCGCAGTTTAGTAGCAAAAATCGACCAACGACATGAAAACCAGCTATTTGTCCGCAGTATGCTAGGTGCGGCGGCAAACAGTAAAACTAAAATTATAGCAGTGGGAATTGAGAATCAGAACGAGCTCAACACATTAATTGAGCTCGGGGTTTATGGTGGGCAAGGACGTTACTTTTCTGCGGAGCAGCAGTTTCTTCCTCGTCCCCAAGCGTTGCCGAATTCTCAATCAGAATCCCAAGTTAAATTGGGAAGACGAAATCGCTGGCGGAAAAAATAAAGATAATAATCATGGATTTCAAAGCACTATTCGACAAGCTTAAGCGATCATCTAGTGGTGTTCGCTCCTGCTTTTTGGTTATTCAGCCAGACGCCGTTTATTTATCATCTTCAATCAAAAGTAGTCGTCCATACCAATTTGATATTTCTGAGTCCAATTGGGAAAAAGCCGTTGAGCAAGCATTGAGCGTTGCAGCGAGTGCGTATGATTCATTAACGGTTGTTCTTTCTCATAACTATTACCAGATGTACCAAATCGACAAACCGGTCATGCCGCGTCAAGAATGGCCAGCCGCATTACCGTTTTTGTTGAAAGAACTGATCTCTGAGCGTGCCATCGACATTATTGCCGATGCGGTCGAGTTACCGAATTCAACCAAAGTGCAAGCATATGTCTTATCGCGAAAAATATTGGATAAGATTGTGTTACTGGCCAGTCGAGCCCAGTTACCATTAGAAGCCATTCTTCCTGAAGACGATATTTGGGGAGAGACTGCGGGTGAACTAGGAAACTTCCTATTATTACAACGCAGTGTGCGTGGTCATTTCCGTATAAGCGCTTTTGTCGAAAATACTATTGCGTTCCACCGCTCTATTCGCAGTGTGACGCCACCGTTAACGGGGGTTCCGTCTAGCGATTTACAGATGGACAGTCTGTCGTTAGAACTGCAACGTTCGATTGACTATCTTTCATCTCAGTTACGCCACGTGCAATTACATCAATTGAAAGTGTGCTGTGATGAAGAGGATGAGAGCGAGCTTGTTCAGGCTCTGAACTACCGTTTAAGTACTAAGGTTTCACCGTTATTACCACCAGAACATGAGCTATCAGGACATGTTTTGGCTGACACTGCGGCTACTTCAAATACTCGACGCGTCAACTTATATCCCGATTACTTAAAGCCGAAAAAAGAGCTCCTGACGCTAAAAAATATCGCGTTATCTTGGGGCGTTGCGGCGGCTGCAATTCTATTTTCTTACGGTTATGTCACTTGGCAGAGCAGCGGTTTGGAAGATGAGATTGCTATTGTAAAAAGTAAAGGCGATATCATGAAGTCAGAGCTTGAACGTTATCAAGTCAAGCTACGTAAGCATCAACCTGACAATAATAAGCTGGCAGCTAAAGCCCGCTTAGAACGTGAAGTCAAGGCGAAGCGAGACTCGCTTAAAGCTGTCGGGAAATACGATGACTCGCAACGCACGGGTTACTCTGGCGTGATGCAATCATTAGCGAAGCTAGGAAACCAAGAAATTTCTTTGTCCGAAATTCGAATCAATACCCATACCTTAGACCTGAAGGGACTAGCGAAAAAACCGAGCTCAGTGCCAAATTGGGTTAGCCAATTTAAAAACGAAATTAGCTTGGTTGGTCGAACGTTTGACGACGTCAAAATAGGTCGAAATGATAAGGATATTGTGACGTTTGAACTAAAAACGCGCGAGGATAAAGAGAAATGAACGAATTCTGGCTCTCATTAGAAGGGCGCTTTGGCGAAATGAGTACGCGTGAAAAAGTGCTCACCGCATTATGCGGTTTAGTTGTCGTGATCATGTTGCTCTTTACGCTGGTATTGGAGCCAAAGCTTAACGAGATCATCAGTAATGAGAGGCAACTAAGTAATTTAAAGCAAGCCAATCAAAAGATTGAAATCGATACGCTACGTATTCAGGCGCAACTTAAGAAAGATCCAAATGCTGAGGTTGATCGCGCGATATCTAATCTGTTAGCTGAGAGTCAGCATCTTTCGATGCAATTAGCGGAGATCATCGAGCATCTTATTACACCTTCGCAAATGGCTGAGCTGCTTGAAAATGTGTTGGAGCAGCAAAGTGGCATTCACCTTTTGTCTCTGCAAACCTTGCCATCTGAGCCAATAACGGAAGATAAAGAAGCATCGCAATACTCTGGTTACTACGTGCATCCTGTTCGTATGGAACTGACTGGTGACTATTTTTCTATTGCTAATTATCTGAATAAATTGGAGAGCCTTCCTGCGAGTTATTACTGGCGCAGCTTTAGTTATAAAGTCGAAGAGTACCCGAAAGCGAAGCTTGTGTTAGAAGTCTACACACTAGGATCTAGAGAGGAGTTTATTGGTGGTTAACAAACTCATCATCTCATTGCTTGTTATGGCAGCGGCAGGAACCGCTTGGGCAAACCAAGACCCAACGGCCCCACTTGGTTGGGAAAAGCCAGCGGTTGAAACGTCAGCGAAACCAAAAGTTAAACGGTATCGACTGCCTAAGCTCAACAGTATTGTGTGTAAGCCAAGTACTGATTGTATCGCGATTATGGATAACAAACTTGTCGAAAAAGGCGAGCTATTTAAGGGTTATCGCGTCGCGAGCATTAATAGTGAATTTGTAACTTTAAAGCGTGGTAACCGTCAGTGGGACCTAGAGCTTTTTGATTTAAACGTAAAACAATAATAACCAGAGCCCGATCAGATATGCGCAAATTAGTTGTAGGAATAGCGATTGCTTCTTTAATGGGATGTTCAATGGGTCATCGGAATCCAGTGGAAGTTAAAGAAGCGCTCAATGAATCTATCAATCAAGCGAACAGCCGCACATTGGAAGAAATCCCTTCTTCTGTTGAGGCAGACTTGATGCCAAATTTAGACTCGAACGTTGCATCAGAGCAAGGCACCTCGAAGCGTTTTCGTATTCAAGCGAATGCGGTCGATGCAAGAAGCTTTTTCGCTTCGTTGGTGAAAGGCACAGAGTACAGCGTGGCGATTCACCCATCGGTACAAGGTAATATCACTGTCAACTTGTCTGATGTGACATTGGATGAAGTTCTGAATGTCGTACAGAATATGTATGGCTATGACGTGGTGAAGTCTGGCAAAGTTATTCAAATCTACCCAGCAGGTATGCGTACTGTGACCATTCCAGTCGATTACCTGCAGTTCAAGCGTTCTGGTCGCTCATTAACCAGCATTGTTACGGGCTCTGTAACCTCGGCTGGTACGTCTAATTCTGGTGGTAGCTCAGACAGTTCTGACTCGTCAGACTCTAACAATGGAAACAACAACGATAGCTCAACCACATCTACGGGTGGTACACGCATTGAAACCATCACTGAAAGTGATTTCTGGCCGATGCTGCAGCAAGCTGTTGCGAATCTAATTGGTTCAGGCAAAGGGCAAAGTGTGGTTGTAACGCCACAAGCGGGAGTTATTACGGTTCGAGCATTTCCAGATGATATTCGCGAAGTACGCGAGTTCTTAGGTGTATCGCAGGAGCGCATGCAGCGCCAGGTCATTCTTGAAGCTAAAATCCTAGAAGTGACGTTGAATGATGGCTACCAACAAGGCATCAACTGGTCAAACTTATCGGCATCAATTGGTAACTCGGGTAGTATTGTAGTCAACCGCCCTGCGTCGACATTACCACCATTGGATGCGATTGGCACGCTATTGGGCGGTCAAACTAACGTGACTATTTCGGATGGTAACTTCAATGCTGTATTGAGCTTCATGTCTACGCAAGGTGACTTGAACGTCCTTTCTAGCCCTCGTATTACCGCTGCCAACAACCAAAAATCTGTCATCAAAGTGGGTACCGATGAGTACTTTGTTACCGAGCTATCGAGCAATGCAGGCAACGGTGAAAACTCAAATGCGGTTCCTGAAGTGGAACTGACGCCATTCTTCTCGGGTATTTCCCTTGATGTGACTCCGCAAATTGATAACAAAGGCAATGTGTTCCTGCATGTTCACCCCGCAGTTATTGAAGTCACGGAAGAAGTGAAGCAATTGAACTTGGGCGGAGATTTCCAAAACATCCAACTGCCATTAGCGAAAAGCTCTATTCGTGAATCAGACTCGGTTATTCGTGCTAAAGATGGCGATGTTGTGGTTATCGGCGGGTTGATGAAACAGCAAAATCGTGAGCTTGTTTCTAAAGTCCCATTTTTGGGCGATGTACCAGCACTGGGGCATTTGTTCCGCAACGTGAATAACGTAACTGAGAAAACAGAATTGGTCATCTTGCTAAAACCGACCGTAGTTGGCGTGAACTCTTGGCAGAAAGAGCTAGAGCGCTCTCGTGATCTGCTGCAAGAGTGGTTCCCAGATGCGCAATAAGCGCTGGGAAAGGTTCTGTTTTTTAATAGGTTTGTGATTCGAGTATGTACTTGTCACACTTTGGATTCCGAGTTCAGCCTTTTTCGTTAACCCCAAATACCGAAATGTTCTTGGGGTTAGTCCCTCACTATGAGGCGATCCAAACCATCCTAGCTGCCGTGCAAATGGGAGAAGGGGTGATTAAGGTGACGGGAGAAGTCGGCACTGGAAAAACCATGGTATGCCGTAAGCTGATCGAGCAGATTGAATCTGAAGTTGAGCTTATTTACTTACCCAATCCAGTGTTGAATGGGGAACAGTTGCAGTTTGCTGTCGCCAGAGAGTTGGGTATCGAGAACGATGATCCGCTGCGTATCGTTTCCCTCATTCAAGAGCACTTGATTCAAGTACATGCCTTGGGAAAGAAAACCGTCTTGATCGTTGATGAAGCGCAAGCTCTTTCCCCACAAGCTTTAGAAACATTACGTCTATTTGGCAACTTAGAAACGGAACAAGATAAGCTCATTCAATTGGTGTTATTCGGACAACCTGAGTTGGATGAAAGATTGGCTAACCATGAGCTAAGGCAATTTCGTCAACGCATTACGTTTAGTTGCCAGTTACGTCCTCTCTCTATCGATGAAGGCGTGGCTTACATCAATAATCGTTTAGATAAAGCAGGCAATGGGGCGCACATTTTTTCTATTGAACAGAAAAAAGCGATTTGGCGTTCATCCATGGGGATTCCGCGCTTGATAAACCAAATTAGTCACAAGTCGTTGCTTGCTGCATTTAATGATCGTTGCACACTATTGAAAAATCATCACGTTTACGCCGCTATGCACGATACGTTTGATGCCCGTAAACCTAAGTTTAAAACACCCGTATTTTGGGGATGGAGTCAACCTTGAGTGCCATCAATAAAGCATTATCAGAACTTGCTGAAAAAACATCGCCGTCAGAGCTTACTCGTGCGGAGATTCCAAGTGTCTCACGCAGTAAACCTTGGCTTTGGCTTGTCGCCGGTTTTTCGTTAAGCCTTGCGGTTGGTAGCTGGGCGGTCTCTCGCGGTCCTGTCCCTTCAGGCGAGCTATCACAATTTCAAACCGAAGCTATGCCATTGTCGTCTGTGAATGTCTCACCAATTGTTTCATCGGAGCGCACTCACTCGCCAACGAGTAAAATGACGCCCGATACAACTCAAGTGGTTTACACTAAACCAGCCACACAGCCGGTCGCGCAACAGCCTCACATGCAAGAGACTGATAGGTTCACGCCAAAATCTGAGATAAATATCGCCTCTGATGATTCAGTTTTACTCGCGCAGTTAGCAACGATGCCGAGCGAGGAACAATACGATCACGTAACCCACACGACAGCAGAAAACAGTTCAATGAGTATTGAGCAGGTTGAGCTTACACATCGTCAGCTTTCCCTTAAGGCTGTTAGTCGAGCGGAAAAGGCACTCGATGCTAACGATATGCAAACAGCGTTATCGGCTTATGCCGAGGCGTTGCGTTATGAGCCAATGAATGCAGACACGCGTCAAAAGTTATCAGCGTTGTACTTTGGTAAAGGTGACACGCGTAAAGCATATGAGATTATTCAAGAAGGCATCAACCTAGATACGAACAACCAAGTACTCCGCTTGGCCTTGTCTAAGTTGTTAGTGAAAGCTAATCAACCTGAAGCGGCGCTGAGCCCGCTTGTTCATTTGCCTCCAGTACCAAGTCGAGATTACTTGGCGATGCGTGCGGCATTGGCACAAAAACACAAGCAAAATGACATTGCGCTTGAGAGCTATCAACTCCTAACTCAGCGTGAGCCGGAAAACGCGCGCTGGTGGTTAGGTTTGGCTATTCAACAAGAGCGCGCCCTGGCTTTTACTGCCGCGATGCACTCTTACAACCAAGCTCTGGGTAAAGTTGGCATTTCGAATCAATCGCAAGCATTTATCCGTGACCGTTTGAGCATCTTGAAAGAGTTGGAGAGCGCACAATGAAAATTCAGTTGAGAAAACGCTTGGGCGATCTTCTGGTTGAGGAAGGTATCGTCTCTGAAGAACAAATCCAGCAAGCACTAAACGCACAACGCAGTACCGGGCAGAAGCTAGGGGATGCGTTAATTGACCTTGGCTTTATTACCGAAAAGCAAATGTTGGACTTCTTGTCTCAGCAGCTTGGTTTGCCACTGATCGATCTTGGTCGTGCGCCTGTGGATGCCGAAGCCGTGCAGATTCTACCTGAGGTACACGCACGTCGCTTACGTGCGATGGTCGTTGCTCGAAATGGGGACACACTGCGCGTTGCTATGAGTGACCCTGCGGACTTGTTCATCCAAGAATCATTGATGAACTTGTTGGGCCAATACAACCTTGAGTTCATTGTTGCTTCAGAGCGTCAGCTTATTTCAAGCTTTGACCGTTATTACCGCCGTACTAAAGAGATAGCCTCCTTTGCTGAACAGCTGCATGAAGAGCATAAAGATGTACAAAGCTTTGATTACGGTATTGATGAAGCCGATAGTGAAGAGGTTACCGTTGTAAAGCTGGTTAATTCCATGTTTGAAGATGCGGTACAGGTTGGAGCTTCGGATATTCATATTGAGCCAGACGATCAAGTATTGCGTTTGCGCCAGCGTATTGATGGCGTATTGCATGAAACGCTCTTAAATGAAGTGAATATTGCATCGGCTTTGGTTCTTCGACTGAAGTTGATGGCACACCTAGATATTTCTGAAAAGCGCTTGCCGCAAGATGGCCGATTCAATATCAAAGTTCGTGGCCAGTCAATTGATATTCGTATGTCGACGTTACCAACGCAGTACGGAGAATCTGTAGTAATGCGTCTGCTTAACCAGTCTGCTGGTTTGCGTCCGTTAGAAGAGTCGGGCTTGCCGCCAGACTTACTTGCTCGCTTACGTCGACAGCTGGCGCGTCCGCACGGCATGATTTTGGTTACCGGGCCGACAGGTTCCGGTAAAACCACCACGCTTTACGGCGCATTGAGTGAGCTCAACGAACCTGGGAAAAAGATCATTACAGCAGAGGACCCGGTTGAATATCGTCTGCCTCGCATCACTCAGGTACAGGTTAACAGTAAGATCGATCTAACTTTCTCGCGTGTCCTTAGAACCTTTTTACGTCAAGACCCAGACATCATTCTTGTTGGTGAAATGCGTGATCAAGAGACGGTAGAAATTGGTCTGCGAGCTGCACTAACGGGTCACTTAGTATTGAGCACTCTTCACACCAACGATGCTGTCGACAGTGCGTTACGTATGATCGATATGGGTGCGCCGGGTTACTTGGTTGCTAGTGCAGTCAGAGCCGTGGTGGCGCAGCGTCTTGTGCGCCGAGTTTGCCCAGATTGTAAAACAGAAGACCACTTAGATGAGTCTCGCCAGCAGTGGTTAGCTGGGCGTTTCCCAAATCAAGTTAGCACCATTTTTTATAAAGGCGCAGGTTGCCAAAACTGTAACTTGACTGGTTATCGAGGCCGAATCGGTGTGTTTGAAATGCTCGAACTTGAGCAAGAGATGATGGATAAATTGCGAGCCAATGATGCGGTTGGCTTTGCGCAAGCCGCGCGCCGCTCAGAAAACTATAAGCCACTGCTTGCTTCTGCAATGGAACTGGCGCTACAAGGCACCGTCAGTTTGGATGAAGTGATGACCCTAGGTGAGGGTGATGCTTCTGGTAAGACTGATCCCATTTTCATATAGGTAAGTGAATGCCAACTTTTCGTTATCAAGGCCGCACGCTAGACGGCTCATCCACTAACGGCAAAATCGAAGCAGTGAACTCAGAAGCTGCGGCGGAAGCATTGATGAACAAAGGGGTCATCCCGCTCAATGTACGGTTAGAGAAAGAGTCGGCAAAAAGCCAAGTGAGCTTGTCTAAGCTGTTTGTGCCTGCTATTCCGTTGGAAGTAATTATTCTTTTCTCTCGTCAGTTGTTTAGTTTGACTAAAGCTGGCGTACCTTTGCTGCGCTCTATGCGTGGCTTGTTGCAAAATTGCGAAAACAAACAGCTCAAAGAGGCGCTAGAAGATGTCGTTTCTGAACTGAGTAATGGCCGAGGTTTGTCTTCTGCGATGCAGCAACACAGTAAAGTATTCAGCCCACTGTTCGTTTCTATGATCAACGTCGGTGAGAATACGGGTCGGCTTGACCAAGCGCTATTGCAACTGGCGAATTACTACGAACAGGAACTTGAGACTCGCAAACGCATTAAAGCGGCGATGCGTTATCCAACGTTTGTCATTATCTTTATCACCATCGCCATGTTTGTATTGAATATCTTGGTGATCCCTGAGTTTGCATCGATGTTCACGCGCTTTGGGGTTGAGCTACCATTGCCAACGCGTATTTTGATCGCGACTTCTAATTTCTTTGTTAATTATTGGGTGTTGCTGGTTGTGGCAATGATTGGTGCGTTTACGGTGTTCAGAGCCTGGGTGGCGACGGCTGATGGTCGGGAGAAGTTCGATAAGTTTCGGCTTCGGCTGCCAATTGTTGGCGATATCGTTAATCGTGCGCAGCTTTCTCGTTTTGCTAGAACCTTCTCGTTGATGCTGAAATCAGGGGTGCCACTTAACCAGTCTTTGGCTTTGGCCGGGGAAGCCTTAGGGAACCGTTTTTTAGAAAATCGAATTCTTGAGATGAAGTCCGCAATTGAAGCGGGTAGCACCATTTCAGTGACGGCCATCAACAGTAAAATATTCACCCCATTGGTGATTCAGATGATTGCAGTAGGTGAAGAAACTGGTCGTATTGATGAGTTGCTGCTGGAGGTGTCGGACTTTTACGATCGAGAAGTCGATTACGATCTAAAAACGCTGACCGCAAGAATAGAACCATTACTTTTGGTGATTGTCGCAGGCATGGTCATGGTGCTGGCATTGGGTATCTTCTTACCAATGTGGGGAATGCTCGACATCATCAAAGGCGGCTAATAGGTGGTTGAAAATCAAAGCCGAGCAACGCTTATTGTGTTTGGGGTTATTGCTACGATTATGGCGGTGGGTTTGGCGGTCAAATTACGTCCTGTGACCGAGCAAGCACAAGTAACTGGGGCTAAGTTGGCGAGAGTTTGGATGCAAGATAGTGTTCAGCGTTATCGTCAAGCTTGGCTAGTACAAGGCGAGCCAGAGCATATGCTGATGGATGGTTTTAACCTTACTATGACTGAGGACGGGTTAGTGTCTCCCTTTACTCAGCAAGGTGTATTAGATTGTGGTTATTGGCTAGCGGTGCATTACCCCCAACGTAAAATAATGACCAACAAGTTAATAGATATCAGTGGAGCCATCAAAACTGATCGTTATGTCTGTCACTACACTTATGAAAATGGTCAGTCGATTGTAGTTATCTTAACTGCTAATCAACTGAAAATAGAAGTCGAAATGTCGGCAGAGTGAATTTTTTGACACCTAATCACTATAATTGGTAATGAAAGTCGGTATAATGCAATCATTACCATAAGTAACAGGCTGTAATAGTGGGTAAACAATAATGTGTTTTTCTCATTGCAGCATGAACTGAATAATGGCGAATCGTCATTCTGCTCAAGCGGTAGATACAGTATCCACTTCACGGTCAGTTTTAGTGAACGTTGCTGCCCCAAACCGTTTTGACAATATCCAAAATGGTCGCGTGACCTAAACAAAACTTTGCAGTTGTACTGCATGCTTACATAGAGAGAGTAAACAATGAAAAGACAAGGTGGTTTCACCCTTATCGAATTGGTAGTGGTAATTGTAATCCTAGGTATTCTAGCGGTAACTGCAGCGCCACGTTTCCTTAACCTACAGGACGATGCTCGTGATTCAGCGCTTGATGGTCTAAAAGGCGCAATGGCTGGTGCGGCTGGTATTACTTATGGTAAGGCGGCGGTTAATGGACAAGAATCGACTGCTGACGGCGCAATTAGTGTTGGTTCATCGACACTTAATTTAGACTTCGGGTATCCAGAGCCTACAGCGACAGCATTAGCACTAGTTGTTGATGGTTTAACGACAGATGACTGGGAAGCTAAAAAAGTAACAGCAGCAGCAGGCGGCAACCCAGGCAAGATCACATATGGTTTTAAGAACTATGAAGATAAATGTGTAGAGTACACTGGCGCAAAAGACAAGGATACTCCAGCTGTTGTTAAGGTTATTGAAAACACAACGGCAAACAAGGAATGTGAGAAATAGTAACTATCTTCTCATGAAGGCCAGCTAGTCTGGCCTTTAACTCTATATTTTGATTGATCTCGGAATAGTTCATATGCGTAAATCATCAGGTCTTAGTGCAATAGAGTTTGTGGTTGTGCTGATTATCTTAGGTGTGATCGGTTATGTGGTATTACTAAGATTTATCAGCTTTGAACCAGAAACTTACGAGGCTAAGTGGGAGCAAACCAAGCAAACCGCTGAGCATGTTTCTGAAACGCTGAGCAATAAAGAAACTTACGATCGAATTGAAGAAGAGATTGGCCGTTCAAAAGAGTAAAGTAACTAGACATTGGTTATTTGTTCGTCTGTTCACACTTCGAATCGAAAAATTATAAACCTATCATTAATCTCATAATTTCATCGTATACTTATCTCGCTTGTTCTAAGCCTAAGGTTGGGTTATGAAAATTCGCAGCTCTGCATTAGGATTCACTTTAATGGAGTTAATCCTCGTGATTGTTCTCCTCTCTATCCTTTCACTTTTTGCAGCCAGCCGTTTTATGGGATCTGGCAGTTTTTCTGCATATGCATTACAAGAACGCGTGATTTCTGTGATTCGCCAAGTGCAGGTGAATCGTATGCAGTCGAATGCTACAAGTCCTGATAACAACTTTCGTTTACAAGTTTCTAGCTCATGTGTTGGTTCGGTTGCTGCCTGTGCACTAACAGGCAGTGCACGAGATGCTCGTAGTGACGTGGTTATCGATAAGTCCGCAAGGTTTTCCGTTATCAGCGGTGCCGCAAATACAATTAATTTTAACCTTCTCGGCAATCCTGTAAGTGGTGCTGTAAACATCTTAATTGAAGATAAGCATGGTCGAAGCCGCTGCCAAGTTGAAATAAATTCTCAAGGTTATGTTTCAAAAGGCACATGCTCATGAAGAAATCTAGTGGCATGACTTTGATAGAAATGATCATCGCGATTGTTTTAATGGGCATTGCGATGGTGGCGTTTACTTCTTTTCTTGTCCCTCAGATTCGAGATTCCGCCATCCCTCATTATCAAACCCGCGCTGCCGCATTAGGCCAAGGTTTCATGTCGCAGATATTGGCGCGAGGCTTCGATGAAAACAGCGACTTTGATGGTGGCACCGTTCGGTGTGGTGAGAATGGAGTGAGCTGCACTGACGTAAATAAATTAGGTGTGGATAAAAAACTAGACGGTTCCTTGGAAACAACGCCTAGTGATTTCAACGATGTAGATGACTATATCGGGTGTTGGAGCACATCTACAACAGCTTCTCAGTGTGATGGTGCCTCTAGAGGGAATATCAGTGATGTACTTGGTGCGGACAGTACTGAGCAGTACAAAAACTTTAGATTAGAAGTTAGTGTTGCCTATGATGATCTGACGGATAAAGCTCCCGATGAAATAACCGAATACAAAAAAGTAACATTAAGGATTTTTGCGGGGAACACGCAGCCCCTTACTTTAACAGCTATTAAGGGGAACTACTGATGAAAGATCGTGGTTTCACCTTAATGGAAATGATAGTTACGATTGTGGTCGGCAGCTTCATCATGTTGGGGATAGCTGGGTATGTCCAGTTAGGAATGAAAGGTTACGCTGATACTATCGATCGCCAACGAATACAAACACAGGCTCAGTTTGTTTTAGAAAAGATGACCCGAGAAATCCGCCATGCCGTGCCAAATAGTTTTCATGAGCCAGCTGGGACAAGCAATTGTTTGGAGTTTGTACCCATTGAATATTCTGGCTTTTATGTATTTACGGCGAACGATATTGAATTTTTAGTCGGTAATGATCCTGATCTTGAGTCTATTCCAGAGAAGAATCGGATGGTGATAAACCCTAGCCGCTATGAGGACCTTCAGTCGTCTTCCCAAAGTATTGATATTAGCGGTTTAACCAAAACGAAAGAGGCATTTGTCGTCAGTGGTGCTGCCAGTTCAATAGGTGCGACATCGGTTTCGGGTCGTCATTACATCTACCAACCCAGCACTGAAGTCCGTTATTGCTTCGATAACGGCCGAGTACTTCGTAATAATGTCATTGTCACGGATAGTATTGATGCCTCAGCGAGTTACATGCGTTATGTTGAGCCAACTCTACAACGTGGTGGACTAGTGCATATTAACTTAGAGTTTTTACAGGATGGGGAGCGTAGTGTGTATCAGCAAGACGTGCAGGTGCTCAATGTTCCGTAAACGAAATCAACAAGGTAATGTTCTCATCGTAGTGCTTTTTGTCATTATCGTGATGGGGTATTTAGCCGCCTCTCTTATGAGAATCAGTTGGTCAAATCAAAGTGGACTAACCCGGGAGTTCTTAGGCACAAAAGCCTGGTTTGTCGCTCAATCTGCCAACGAATGGGCATTGACGCAGTTGTACCCGCTTAACGATGATGATCCTGATATCGCAGATATTTGTTTGAATGAGGTCAGCGGTGCAACCCCTAATGTTACACAGAATACGGCATGTAGGATTAATAAGATGAGTTGTTTGAAGTTGGGGGTTCTGAATGAGGGAACCTCAGAGGCACAGTCTTTATTTAGAGTGCAAGCAACAGCCATTTGTGGTTCTGGGCTGTCTCAAGTACAGCGACAGCAAGAAGTTTGGGTTAGGGAGTAGAATAATGAAAAAACTATTTTTACTTTTAATATTACTTCCTTTTGGTGTTTTTTCGCACGCACAGGCAGTGACCTATGACCTATCAGAATCTGGGATCAATATTTGTGATGATATAGGCTCGGGTCAATTAGTCGGTAACGTTTATCGATGTATCACTGGTGGCATCACTTTAGAGAAAGGTGCTTCAGTAATCTATACCGGAGAGTCAAATGGAGCCCCTATCACGCTCGAAGCAGTGCGCGGTGACATTATTCTTGAAGGGAAGAACAATGTAGGTACCCAACAGCAGCGAATCAACTTGAAAACCTCAAGCTCTCCTTCCCGTTTGCAGAAGATGAAACGAGGTGGATTTAACAAAGGAAACAACACAAATTCAAGTGGTTATAGAAACATAGTAATTAATAATAAAAGTACGGTCTGGGGTGATATACATGCACATAATGATGTGATGCTAAGACATAGTATTATCCAAGGCAACATTACCTCTGATGGCGGTGACGTAATGACTGGTGATGATGAAACTAAGAGCTCTACTCATAACAAGATCTTTGGCAATGTAACGGCTTTACATGCAATTTACATTAAGCAAACATTAGTCTGTGGTACGCTCGAATCAAAAGGGCGCACGGTTACTGTTGAAAACTCAAAAAGCAATGGTCAGGGCAGTGGTAATGGTAATTCAAATGGGGTTTTTGCCTTGCACGATGCTATTAAGTCTCATGGACAGCCAATACTCAAACAGGCAGACATCTGCGGCTCGATTAACCCAACCCCAAGTTCTGATCCGCAGAGTGACATTTATTGTGGAGTGGATGAGCCTGATTGCTATTATGCCCCTGCTAAGTGCCCAGTTTCAGATGTTGAATCGATTTGTGGTTGGGAGCCGGAACCTGAGCCAGAGCCACTTCCCGATCCAAAACAATGTATTGATGTTGAGGCCTTTGATCAAGAATATGACCTTGAGCAAAAATGGGCAACTATGGGTTACTTTAGCGGGGATTATGATGGACAGGATGGTGCAGAGCCTAAACCATTTATTCACAAGAATCGGTTGAGAATAACCAACAATGTACAGGGCCAAGCTGCGGTTGGCGCATACAACTATATATTTCCATCAAGTAACAACATTGTTGAAGTTGAATTTGACCATTTTGCGTACGATGGTAACCGTAACAACACTGGTGCAGACGGGGTTGCGATTGTTTTTTCGGATGCAAGTGTTCTACCATCTACTGGTGCATTTGGTGGGCCGTTAGGGTATGGAGTGAAACCTGACGACGGCGGTATCGAAGGATTTGCTGGAGGGTGGATTGCTTTTGGTATTGATGAATATGGTAATTTCTCTAACGAAGGCAGCTATTATCAAGATAAAAATCCGCTTGATAGCAGTCCGGGACAGAATGACCATTCAATAACAATACGAGGCTCGGGTGAGAAAAAAGGCCCTGGCGAATATATTGATACGAGCAACCATCGTATAGGTACGTTCCCTGAAGGATGGTTCGGTGGATATCGCTTTATTAAAAAGAACAGTAAGGTTGGCAAGCTCGATGATGAGTCAAAGGACGAAATTCACCGTTATCGGATGACGATTGATTCACGGGCTATCGATGGTAGAGATGCCGGGGTTTATGTCTCTATCAAAAGAGCCAGCTACCAAGGTAACCTCAAAGTTGATGTTGATGATAGAGGGAAACTAAAAAGCGATAACCTAAATTGGGAGGACATTATTGATTCTTTCAATATCATGCAAGGTTTTGCTCAATCGACTGCTCCAAGTGAATTTCGAGTGTCTGTAGCGGGCTCTACTGGGTTAGTAAAAAATGTGCATGAAATTGATAACTTTCAAATATGTGCTGATGAGTTCCAACCACTAACAGAAGGTATACATCATTTTGAGTTTGATTATTCTGGAGTTGGCAGCACATGTCAGCCGTCTGATGTAATTCTACGAGCATGTATGGATAAAGACTGTGATACGCTTTATCCTGGTTCAATAACCGATGCCGAAGATTTGCAAGTGACCCTTTCTCCTAGTGCGGGTCATGAGGTTGCTAATTGGGTACAAAGTTCACCGATTAGCTTTAAGGGGTCAACTCACCTTCAGTTGCAAGGCGCAAAAGCGGGTTTCGTGACCATCGGCATTGCAAATACCCATGGTGTTCACCAGTTCGGTTTTGAGGATACACGTTGTCGAATTAATGGCGATGAGCTTTCGGCTGAAAAATGTAAGATTGAATTCCATGGTAATACGTTATCTATCGTTGCTGAAGATGTTATTGCTAACAAGGAGTCTTCAGATAGCAACTATTTTGAATTTTGTTCATCTAGTTCAGCAACAAACACTACTCGTGATATTAAGTTGAGCATGACGTATGACGTTGCTCCTAAAGAGCAACCAAGTGTTACGCTAAATTATAAAAAGAGCGACGGGAATAGTACGCCTGTTTGGAGCTCTGACCAAACTATTTCAGGCCCAGAGGATGACCCCGCCTATCTTAGAGATGTTTACTTTGATAATAATGGTCGAGCTAAGTTTAAGTTTACCTATCCTGAAGTAGGTAAAGTTTCGTTTAATGCATCTGTTGAAGGAATCGAAGACTCCAAAGGAGTTGGCACATTTGTAAGCTATCCACATCGCCTCCAAGCAACGGCAAGTGGGCGGTGCGGTAGTAAATCTGGGTGTGATAGAGGGTTTATCGCCGCTGGTGAGGAATTTACTATAAGCATCACTGCTTTGCAGTATAGTGAAGATGGTAAAGGTGGCATGCCAGCTAAAAATTACAAAGAAGAACAAATGGTTGTGTCAAATGAAGTAGTATATCCTGCTATAAGCGCCGGCGGGAAAAAAGCAGAACTTCTCACAGATACATATCAACATATCGCCTCTGATGATGCCAAAACGTCATTTTCTCAAACTGTGTCTGAGGTAGGTGCGTTCAAATTTTCAATAAGTGCTCCTGAAGGTAATGTTGAAAATACGTCTCTCTACCTTAGTAAGAGCTCATTCTTGATTCAACCAGCGACCATTACTCTCGGGCGTTTCTATCCGAAGTTCTACAAGTTGCGTGGGCAACATTGGGACTATGCAGGAAGTCAAAGCTTTAACTATATGAATCAAAACTTTGATTCTATGTGGTACGAAGTAGAGGTATTGGCTGGTGGGGATGCTCCAAAATCAGTAGAAAATTATAAATACTTCAACAAAGAACATGTAGCATCTTTTGAGTTGAGTGATTCGTTGAATCGGTTTAATGCTCAGGGTAATTTAACACCTTCTTGGGTAGACGCTTTGGGAAGCATTCAACGCTTCACACTGACTCCCCCATTAAGTGGTAAATGTAATGCGATAGAAGGCTTATGTTGGATGAAAAAGACTCCTGCCGCAGGTTACGAAGATGGACCTTTTAATCTTAATGGCAACACCATAAAAGCGACAGATATAAAGGTTGGCGTGGCAATAGATCCAGATCCTATATCGGTGTATGGTAATCCAGTTCTTTCTATTCAACCCGACATCCGCTTTGGTCGCGTTGATCTAGATGATGTAGGTGGTAATCAAGGTTCGACATTACATGTGCCACTTCGAGTTGAGTACTGGAATGGTAGCCGCTTTATTGCTAACTCTGATGACAGCCAGACAAAAGTTATGGGATTGATGGAAAAGGATTCCTTGAGTCACATTTGGCCGACAGATAACAGTGCAAAAGAGGTAACTCTAGGCGATGGCGGGACTGTTTCTTCAGGTTCTTCTCGCTCTATTACTGCAACTCAAGCTGAACCATATCGCCAGCAAACGCGCGTTTGGTTAGATCTTGATGATTCAAAAAATGGCTTACCTTGGCTCAAGTACAACTGGGACAATAAGAAAGCTGGTGAAGAAAACCCATCATCCGTAGTAACCTTCGGTATTCACCGTGGTAACGATCGCGTGATTTACCGTGGTGAGCCAGGGTTAACCGGACAGTAACAACTTAGGTTTTTGCCCTTAAGTTAGGAAACTGCAAGAAATTGAGGCTTTCTGCTCATGTTTGTGTACCAATACCTTGCTGTGACAGCGAGGCATTGGTACATTTAGAGCAATTTTTGTCTTCTATATTTTTGCAGGATGAGCGAAGAGTATGTTTAAGAAACTTCGTGGCATGTTTTCTAACGATCTATCTATCGATTTAGGTACAGCCAACACTCTAATTTACGTAAAAGGGCAAGGAATTGTCCTTGATGAACCTTCTGTAGTTGCTATTCGTCAAGATCGTGTAGGTTCTGCAAAAAGCGTTGCTGCAGTCGGTCACGCAGCAAAACAGATGCTTGGTCGTACACCTGGCAACATTTCCGCTATTCGCCCAATGAAAGACGGCGTAATCGCTGACTTCTACGTAACCGAAAAAATGCTTCAGCACTTTATCAAGCAAGTGCACGATAACAGCATCCTAAAGCCAAGCCCACGTGTTCTTGTTTGTGTTCCTTGTGGTTCTACCCAAGTTGAGCGTCGCGCAATTCGTGAATCAGCACTTGGTGCTGGTGCGCGTGAAGTTTACCTAATCGACGAGCCAATGGCGGCGGCAATTGGTGCTGGTTTACGCGTATCTGAGCCGACAGGTTCAATGGTGGTCGATATCGGTGGTGGTACAACTGAAGTTGCCGTTATCTCTCTAAACGGTGTGGTTTACTCATCGTCTGTACGTATCGGTGGTGACCGCTTTGATGAAGCTGTGATCAACTACGTACGTCGTAACTACGGCAGCTTGATTGGTGAAGCAACGGCTGAAAAGATCAAACACGAAATCGGTTCTGCTTACCCTGGTGATGAAGTTCAAGAGATTGAAGTTCGCGGTCGTAACCTTGCAGAGGGTGTGCCACGCAGCTTTAGCTTGAACTCAAACGAGATCCTAGAAGCGCTTCAAGAGCCGCTATCTGGCATCGTATCAGCAGTCATGGTTGCACTAGAACAGTGTCCACCAGAGCTTGCTTCAGACATTTCTGAAAACGGTATGGTACTAACCGGTGGTGGTGCACTACTTAAAGACCTAGACCGTCTACTAATGGAAGAAACTGGTATTCCTGTGGTTATCGCGGAAGATCCACTAACGTGTGTTGCGCGTGGTGGCGGTAAAGCACTAGAAATGATCGACATGCACGGTGGCGATCTGTTCTCTGAAGAATAAAGGTTTAGGTGAAGCTCATGTCGGGCTTCACCTTCATTTCTGCTCTCTCTGTAATTCAAACATGCTCCATACCTAAAAGTATTTAGTTAAGTATTTTTAGGTTGCCAAGTAAGGCTCAATAATCATGGAAGCAATCAGGTCAAAAACAAGATGAAACCGATTTTCGGCAGAGGTCCGTCTCTGCAATTACGTCTGTTTTTTGCTGTCATCGTGTCGGCGAGCTTAATGCTGGCCGATAGTCGTCTAGATACGTTTTCCAACGTTCGATACCTACTAAACAGTATGGTTGCACCGATTCAGTACGCAGCGAATTTACCTCGTAGTATGTTCGATGGCGTATTTGAACGTTTTAATTCTCATCAGGCATTGGTTGAAGGCAATCGCAGCTTAAAGCGAGAAGTGCTACGCCTGAAAAGCGAGCTTATCTTGCTCGACCAGTATAAAGAAGAAAACCAACGCTTACGTAAGTTGTTAGGATCTTCATTTGTCCGTGATGAAAAGAAAGTCGTGACAGAAGTAATGGCGGTTGATACTTCACCTTATCGTCATCAAGTGGTGATCGATAAAGGCCGTATTGATGGTGTTTACGTTGGTCAGCCTGTTATCAATGAGAAAGGCATCGTTGGTCAGGTCACGTTTGTCGCAGCGCACAACGCACGTGTTCTGCTGCTAACGGACGCGAAAAATGCAATTCCTGTCCAGGTGATCCGCAATGATATCCGAGTGATCGCATCGGGCAATGGTGAAATGGATGAAATCCAACTGGAGCACATTCCAACCAGCACAGATATTCAGGTTGGTGATTTATTGGTGACATCCGGTTTAGGTGGTATTTACCCTGAAGGATATCCAGTCGCGACGGTTACCAATGTGGATCATGATACGCGTCAAGAGTTCGCCTCAATCAAGGCTGAGCCGGTTGTGGAATTTGATCGCTTACGCTACCTACTGCTGATTTGGCCGAATGAAGACCGTCAACACAAAGTACTGCGGTCCAATGTAGGTGAAGGGTTAGAGCAAGAACAAGAGGTAACCGATGGCCAATAATGTATTGAGTAGCCGAATGGTGATTGGCGTCAGTTTCTTCGTTGCGCTGGTACTGCAAACCATTCCATGGCCAGGTGTGTTAGATGTGTTACGTCCGTCATGGTTGTTCCTTGTCACGTGTTATTGGGTGTTGGCACTACCGCACCGAGTGAACGTCGGAACTGCGCTAGTGTTGGGCTTATTGTGGGATATCTTGATCGGCTCAACGCTTGGAATTCGTGGCATGATGATGTCGATCGTTATCTACCTTGTGGCGCTGAATTTCCTGTTGATTCGCAACATGGCTTTGTGGCAACAGTCGATTTTAATTGCCTTTTTTACTGCGTTATTGGAAGTTTTGATATTCTGTGGGGAATATTTGAACCAGGACGTAGTATTTAATCCATTATCTCTGTGGACGGCGGCAATAAACTGTATACTTTGGCCATGGATGTTTTTATTAATGCGACGAGTTCGTCGTGCATGGCACGTAAGGTAAAGCGGTGAAGAAAAGCTTATCTCTCGTTCTCGCATCGGGTTCTCCGAGAAGAAAAGAGCTGCTTGCTCAACTGGGTTATGATTTTGAGATCGTATTGCCTGATGTTGAGGAAGCCAAACAGGCTCATGAGCAAGCACGAGATTACGTGTTGCGTCTTTCTTTGGAAAAAGCTCAGGCAGGCTTAGCGTTGGCTAAGCCTGATTCCGTTGTATTGGGCTCTGATACGGTCGTAGTATGCGATGACCGTGTGCTAGAAAAACCAAAAAGTTTTGAAGATTCAAAGCGTATGCTTACTGACTTATCGGGTCGTCGTCATCAAGTGATGACTGCGGTGAGCGTTGTATCATCGGAACAACAACATTCAGTGGTCGTTACCACTGACGTGTGGTTCAAACCACTGACTCACGAAGAAATCGAACAATATTGGCAGTCAGGAGAGCCATGCGATAAAGCTGGAAGTTATGGTATTCAGGGACTCGGAGGGCGATTTGTCACCCGAATCGAAGGCAGTTATCACGCTGTAGTAGGCTTACCTTTGTTCGAAACCGATCAGCTAATTCAAGAATTTTTATAATTGTTTTGAGGTGTGCACATGAGTGCAGAATTGCTGCTTAACGTGACCCCGAGTGAAACTCGTGTGGCCATGATTGAAGGTGGAGTACTACAAGAAATACATATCGAGCGCGAATCGCGTCGCGGTATTGTGGGCAATATATACAAAGGCAAAGTAAGCCGAGTGTTACCAGGTATGCAGGCGGCTTTCGTCGACATTGGTTTAGATAAAGCGGCATTTTTACATGCGTCAGATATTGTTCCTCATACCGAATGTGTGGCAGAAAACGAAAAACAGCAGTTTCAAGTCCGTGATATCTCTGAGCTGGTACGCCAGGGACAAGACATTGTTGTGCAAGTGGTCAAAGATCCGCTCGGCACAAAAGGTGCGCGTTTAACGACGGATATCACCTTACCTTCGCGTTATCTTGTTTTTATGCCGGGGGCCAGCCATGTCGGTGTTTCGCAGCGTATTGAAAGTGAAAAAGAGCGCGAGCGTTTGAAAAAGGTGGTGAACCATTACTGCGATGAGCACGGTGGTTTTATCATTCGTACCGCGGCAGAAGGCGCTGATGAAAAAGAGCTATCTCAAGATGCGGCATTTCTAAAGCGTTTGTGGCTAAAAGTCATGGAGCGTCGCTCAAAATACAAAACGCGTTCAACACTTTACGGTGAACTCGGCTTAGCTCAACGCATTCTGCGTGACTTTGTTGGCACAGAGCTCGATAAGATCATGGTCGACTCCCGCCTTGAATACGAGAACCTGAAAGAATTCACTTCTGAGTATGTACCGGAGTTAACAGATAAGCTTGAGCTTTACGAAGGTGACAAGCCAATCTTTGACATGTACGACACCGAAAACGAAATTCAGCGTTCTTTAGAGCGCAAGGTCGAGCTAAAATCGGGCGGCTATTTGATCATCGATCAAACCGAAGCCATGACCACCATCGACATCAACACGGGTGCATTTGTTGGTCGTCGTAATCTCGAAGAGACTATCTTCAATACCAATATAGAGGCAACGCAAGCTATTGCGCGTCAGCTACGTTTACGTAACCTCGGCGGTATCATCATTATTGATTTTATCGATATGGCATCCGAAGAGCATCGTCAGCGAGTACTTACCTCACTGGAAACGGCGCTGGCGAAAGACCGAGTAAAAACCAACATCAACGGCTTTACCCAGCTTGGCTTAGTTGAAATGACGCGCAAGCGCACACGAGAAAGTATTGAACATATCTTGTGTTCTGGCTGTCCTACTTGTGAAGGCCGTGGCAGCGTGAAAACGGTCGAAACCGTATGCTTTGAGATATTACGCGAGATTACTCGTGTGAACCGTGCTTACGACGCCGATAATTTTGTCGTGTACGCATCGCCGTTTGTTGCTGAAGCGCTATTGGGCGATGAGTCTCATGCGTTGGCAGAGCTCGAAGTATTTATTGGCAAGCAAGTGCGAGTTCAGGCTGAACCCCTGTACATTCAGGAACAGTTTGACGTCGTAATGATGTAATTTGGAACATTTGTGAATTCTGGTGTTAACCGTTTTGGGCGTTTTTGTGCGTGGAGTTTAGTTACTGTATTGGTGTTATTAGCCATATTAGTAACCACGCTTCGCGTCACACTGCCGCAACTTAACCATTTCCAAGATGAGATCAAAACCTGGGTCAAACAAGGCACAGGTTTTGACGTTTCTATTGCTAATGTCGCAGGGACGTGGCGCAATAATCATCCCTCAATTGCGTTACTGGGTTTAGAGGCAAATCTACCAAACGTACAAGATGCACGCTTCGCTGTTGAAGAAGTCCAAATTGAGTTCGACCTTATTCAATCTCTTTTTCAACTTAAACCTGTAGTTGCAGACCTTACCATTCATAACCTCGCTTTAGACATTCACACGGTAGACATTCTGCCGACTTCTCATCGTCAAGATCCGAAGCCTGAAGTGGATAAGAGCGAAGTGAAACTCATTGACCAACTCGACTCACTTCTTTTACGTCAGTTCGAAGACTTCACTATTAGCGATTCACGGATTTGGTATAAGTCTGTGTCAGGTGAAACTCGCCGTTTAGATATTGAGCAGCTTCGTTGGAGCAATCAAGGGAAACATCACGTAGCCGAAGGCACGGTTAGCATTGCCGATGTTCACCTGAACTCATTGTTAGTAAGCGCTAACTTTAAAGATCATGGCTCGTTGCGCGATGTATCTGGTGAGTTTTACGTGAGTGCTCAAGATGTCTCGGTCACACCTTGGCTGACCACTTACATGCAAGAAGAGTCAGGAGCTGAGTCGGGTAAAGTCAGCTTAAATACTTGGCTAACGCTCAAACATAGCCAACCGCATGATGCTTATGTTGAGTTGCTGCCTTCCGAGTTGGTGTGGAATGAAGATGGACATCATGAGTTGTTTATTGAGTCTGGAATTTTCAATCTTCGACCAGATAAACAAGGCTGGAAAGTAAATGGCCACTCACTTCAGATCAGAACCGATAATACTCCTTGGCCAGAGCTAGACGTCGCGTTTGATTGGCAACCAAACGGCTGGATGCTTAATCTCTCTCAACTCGACATTGAAGCACTCATTCCGCTCATTAAGCTGGCTCCAGAGTCAGAGTCGACCAGTGACCTTATTAACAAACTAGCACCGAAAGGTCGGGTCGAAGATGTCCGATTGTCAATGAACGGTGGTTTAGACACCTTACGCTACTCGGCTGAACTGGATGAACTCGCGATGACACAATGGGAGCTCCTACCCGGGTTTCATCACGTACAGGGCAGCGTATCGGGGGATGTGAATCAAGCTAAAGCAAAAGTCACCGTCATTGATGATGTCTTTCCGTACGGCGATGTATTCCAATCTCCGCTGAATATCAAACAAGGTGAAGTCGATATTATCTGGCAGCAAGATGATGCGGGCTGGCGTTTGTGGTCGGATAAAGTGACGGCAGCAACGCCTGATCTTCAAGTTTTGGGGGCATTTCGTCTTGATTTTCCAAAAGAACAAAGCCCATTTTTATCGTTCTATGCCGAAGCGGATCTCTACAACGCGGGTGAAACATGGCGCTATCTACCGACTCTGGCACTTGGACAAGACTTGACCGACTATCTTTCGACCGCGATTCAGGGCGGAAAAGTGAATACAGCGAAATTGTTGTGGTATGGCGAGTTAGGTGATTTTCCTTACAAAGAACATAATGGCATGTTCCAAGCTTGGGTTGGATTAAAAGACGCGAAATTTAGCTTTGATACGGCATGGCCAACCATCACGGATTTGCAGCTAGACTTGCTGTTTGAAAATGATGCCATGTATTTGGATTCAAAATCAGCCACACTAAATGGCGTTCATGCCAAGCGTATCACTGGGCGAATCCCTGAGTTGGCAGAAGGTGGACACATCGAGATTGAAGCGAAAGCAAGCGCGCCGGGTAATGAAGTCCGTGACTACATGATGGCGACGCCATTAGTGGATTCAGTCGGTGCCGCATTGACAGCGCTGCAAGTGAGTGGTCCCGTTTACTCTGAGTTTCAACTCAATATACCGTTTGATTTTGAGAAAGAGTCTCGCGCTTGGGGTTATGCAGATTTAACAGAAAATCGTGTTGATATTGAAGCGCCGCCAATGACGCTTGAAAACGCCACAGGGCGTATCACCTTCGACAATGATGTGGTTACCACATCGGGTTTGTCGGCCGAATTATTACAACAGCCTATCTCTCTTGATTTCCATGGAGAGAGTGCGGAGCAAGGCTACAACGTGACAATTAATACACTAGGAGATTGGGATGTCGAGCCTCTCAAACCCTATGTCGGTGAGCGTTGGTTAAACCTTGTTTCTGGCCATGCGCCGTGGCAAATGGACATTGACTTGCAACTCAATGATGTTGGTTTCACTTATCAGCTTGAAGTGCTGGCGCAGCTAAATCGTCTGGCTAGTCAATATCCTTATCCTTTAGCGAAACAAATTGGCGAGTCTGGGCAAGCGAAACTGCAAGCATCCGGCAACCAAGAGAGTATTTCAGCAAGACTACAGATCCCAAATGTGAAGTATCAAACTGAGATAGATATCGCTGGCGATGTCCCGGTTCTGACTGCGACTCATTTAATGGTTGGCAAAGGTGGCTTCCGGATTAGTCCTATTGTCGGGCACGATGCTTCGGTGCGTGTCGAAGAACTGAATTTAGACCAATGGGCTGAGCTTGCGCAGGTCTCTGAGAGCAAGCCTTCATCGTCTGTTTTGGCAAGCATGAAAACGCCGACCATTCCATTGCCGACACGCATTGAAGTTGAAACGCCAAACTTACAGCTCGGTGGGATTGAGTTTCATGATGTGGATTTTTCAGCAAGCAAGAAAAATTTGAGTTGGCAACTCGATGTGGACAGTCAAGAGGTTAAAGGGAAAGCTAACTATCTGAAACCCTATGATCTATCGGTCTCTCTAGAGCACTTGCATCTGTACATCCCAGGGTTTGAAGAGATGACCAAAGAGCGCAGTTCAATCTTTGCGAGTGAAGATCAAAACGCACCTTTGATTACCAATTTTGACCGCAAGTTTCACGCAGAGATGCCAAACTTAACTTTGAACATCGATGATTTTTGGCTGCAAGGTTACAAAGTGGGCAAAGTTAATGTTGATTTGCAGCGTCGCGAGAACCGCTTGGAGTGGAAAAATATCACCTTTAGTAGCGGCAAAAACCGCATTGATATGAGTGGTTGGTGGGACCTGACGAAAGAGAGTAGTCATTCCAACTTAACCATGAAAATGAAAGGTGATAACAACACCGATCTTATGGAGCGCTTTGGTATTACATCAGGCATTCAACAAGCACCATTTGAGATCAATGCCAATATGGAATGGGACGGCGCACCTTGGTCAATGAAGACACAAACCTTGCAAGGAAACGTCTCAACGGAATTTGGTAAAGGCGTGATCAGTGAAGTTAGTGGTGCGGCACGCTTGTTAGGCTTGTTTAGCTTGGATTCTATCATCCGTAAGATGCAGCTCGACTTTACCGACGTATTCGATAAAGGCATGGCATTCAACTCGATCACGGGAACGGGCAAAATCCAAGACGGTGTGTTTATCACCAATGATATCGTAATGGATGCGTTAGCAGGGGAAATGCAAATCCGCGGCATCGCTAATATGAACAGCAGAATGGTTGATGCGGAAGTGAAATTCACACCAGACATCACATCAGGCCTACCAATGCTGACCGCGTTTGCCGTTGCGCCTCAAACTGCTTTGTATGTCTTGGCCATCTCTACGGTGATATCTCCGGTGGTTGAGGTCTTCACTCAAGTCAATTATGAAGTGAAAGGCCCACTAGATTCACCAACGGTGAAAGAAATTTCGCGAAGTAAAGGTGAATACAAGCTGCCAGAAAAACTGCGTGAACAGGCCAAATAACTCACCGAATATAATGGAATAGGGAGGAAACACATGGAGCGTGTTGGCATTATTCAAATGACTTCGGGTCCGGATATTAACGCGAATTTGGACTTCATTGAAAAACAGTGTGCTTTAGCGAGCAAGCAAGGTGCCAAACTTGTTCTTACTCCTGAAAATACAGTGCTATTTGCCAGTCGCGAAGCTTATCATCAACATGCAGAGCCACTTGGCAGTGGCATGATTCAACAGCGGCTCTGTGAAATCGCAAGAAAGAACCAGTTAACACTGATTGTCGGAAGCATGCCCATTCAAACCGCAAAAGGTGTCACGACAACAACACTTGTATTGCCGCCGCACGGTAAATGCATTGCTCACTATGACAAACTGCATATGTTTGATGTCGACGTAGCCGATGGTTATGGTAGTTATCGTGAGTCGGATACGTTTATGGCGGGTAATCAAATAGTCGTTGCGGAAACTGATATCGGCAGTGTTGGATTGAGTATTTGTTATGATTTACGTTTCCCAGAACTTTATAAAGTATTGCGTCAAGAAGGGGCGGATATCATTGTGGTGCCCGCTGCGTTTACCGCTGTGACGGGGCAAGCTCACTGGGAAATACTATTGCGAGCTAGAGCGATTGAGACACAATGTTGGATTTTGGCAAGCGGACAAACTGGAACGCATCCATGTGGACGAAAAACATGGGGACACTCAATGGTCGTTGACCCTTGGGGACGTATCCATAAACAGCTTCAGGATGAAGTAGGTTTATTGGTGACTGAGATAGATTTGTCACAAAGCCAACAAGTAAGGCAGAATATGCCGCTGACTCAACACAGTCGCTTTCAAAATGAATTGAGACGGAAATAAAAGAGCTAACTATGAGCACAAACCAAATAGAACAGGCACTCCTTGCCCCAAATGGTCTGACAGAACAAGACATTGCTGACACGCTTGCCAGCATTGCGACGCGCCAGATCGATTATGCGGACATTTACTTTCAGTCCAGCTGGCATGAGTCTCTGGTTCTAGAAGACAGCATCATCAAAGATGGCTCTTTTAACATTGATTGTGGTGTTGGTGTCCGCGCCGTAACTGGCGAGAAAACCGGCTTTGCCTACTCTGATCAAATCCAGCCTGAAGGCCTGAAGCAGAGTGCAATGGCGGCGCGCGGTATTGCTCAGCAAGGGCAAAATGGCAAAGTCCAAGCGTTTAAACGCACCGAAAACCAAGCGTACTACGCGGCTGTGAATCCACTAGCTGAATGGGAAAAGCAGCAAAAAACAGAATTGCTCAAATCTCTAGATGCTTACATCCGCACTAAAGAACCATTGATTAAAGAAGTTTCGATTAGCATCAGCGGTGTGCATGAGCAGATGCTTGTTGCGGCAACAGACGGTACTTATGCAGGCGACATTCGTCCTTTGGTGCGTTTGTCTATTAGTGTGCTTGCACAAAAAGGCGAACGACGTGAACGCGGTAGTGCGGGGGGCGGCGGCCGTTTCGGTTACGATTTCTTTTTAACGGAAAGCAATGGAGTGAAACAAGCTTTCCATTATGCAGACGAAGCGATTCGAATGGCGTTAATCAACCTTGAAGCAGAAGCCGCACCAGCAGGCATGATGCCAGTGGTATTAGGCTCAGGTTGGCCAGGCGTGTTGCTACACGAAGCGGTAGGTCATGGCCTAGAAGGTGACTTTAACCGCAAAGAGTCGTCAGTGTTCTCTGGAAAAATGGGTCAACAAGTGACGTCTTCGTTGTGTACCATCGTCGATGATGGCACGTTAAAAGACCTTCGTGGTTCACTGAATGTGGATGATGAAGGGGTAAACGGTCAGTACAACACGCTTATCGAGAATGGTGTGCTGAAAGGCTATATGCAAGACAAGCTAAACGCGCGGCTAATGGGTGTAAATCCAACGGGTAACGGTCGTCGTGAATCGTATGCACACTTGCCAATGCCTCGTATGACCAACACCTACATGCTTCCAGGTGAACATACGCCAGAAGAAATTATCTCGACGGTCGAGAAAGGGTTGTATGCGCCAAACTTTGGTGGCGGCCAGGTGGACATTACTTCGGGTAAGTTTGTGTTCTCTGCATCGGAAGCGTACTTGATTGAAAACGGTAAAATTACGCGCCCTGTTAAAGGTGCGACGTTGATTGGCTCAGGTATCGAAGCAATGCAGCAAGTGTCTATGGTCGGTAACGACCTAAGTATCGACAAGGGCGTTGGCGTATGTGGTAAAGCAGGTCAAAGTGTGCCAGTTGGTGTTGGTCAGCCGACCTTGAAGCTGGACTCACTGACAGTGGGTGGCACGGAGTAACTCAGTCGAATCGTTATAAAAAGAGCGCTCTAATGAGAGCTCTTTTGCTTTGTGAGTCGGTGTCAATTACAGGTTTTCTTCAGCAAATTCCGCCAAGCGGCTACGAACCACGCCGTTGAGGTGAATATTTGCGCTGCCTTCAAAGTTCTTGAAGCGCTCAACCATGTACGTCAATCCTGATGTCACTGGGGTGAGGTAATGAGAGTCAATCTGCGCCAAGTTACCGGAGCAGACGATTTTGGTTCCTTCGCCACAGCGGGTAATGATGGTTTTGATTTGTGATGCAGTGAGGTTTTGACACTCATCAAGCAGTACAAACGCATTTTGAATCGAACGGCCACGCATAAAGTTGATCGATTTAAATTGAATGTTGGCTTTATCGCAGATGTACTTCAATGAGCCTTCAGTGCAGTGATCGTGTTTATGTAGTGCTTCCAAGGTATCGGTCACCGCCGCTAACCACGGCATCATTTTCTCCTCTTCGGAGCCGGGTAAGAAGCCGATGGATTCACCGATATCTGGCGTGTTACGTGTTACGATAATTTTATCGAACATGCTTTTTTCAATGGTTTGCTCCAATGCTGCTGCCATTGCCAGTAATGTCTTACCACTACCCGCCGCACCCGTTAGAATCACCAAGTCAATTTCTGGATCGAGTAAGGCATCTAACGCCATTCCCTGGTAGATATTTTTAGGTGTGATGTCCCAAGCCTTACGATGCATTAGACGTTCGCGGCTCAGGTCGAGAAGCGTTAGCTTGTCTTCATTGATGGTTTCTACGCGACCAGCAAAGTCACTGTCTTCATCAATAACGTATTGGTTGATAAAGGTTGGGTCGAAGGGTTCGCGACTGAGTTTGTGGTAAGTTTTTCCGCCCAGAGCATAGCTTTCTACTTCCTCAATACCGCTCCAGAAATCACCTTCACGCAATTGAAAGCCTTTGGTTAGGTATTGGATGTCGTCAATCAGTTGGTCGGTTCTATAGTCCTCAACAAAGCGTACACCAGCCCCTTTGGCTCGCAGACGCATGTTGATGTCTTTCGTGATCAGTACCACTTCACGTGGTGCACGTTTATTTTGCAGATAAAGCACCGCGTTGAGAATACGGTTGTCACCGGCTTTGTCGGCGAAGGCTTTGACAGTTTCCTGCAGTTCAAAATCCGCCAAAATGGAAATAGTACCTTGGTCGGGGTTGTCTTTAGAAACAGGAATGCCTTCAGAGATTTCATCTGGCGTTGCTTCTTTAAACAAATCTTCCAAGGTGCGAATAGCCACGCGCGCATCTCTTGCAACGTCGCGCTTACTGTCTTTGATTCGGTCGAGTTCTTCCAACACGGTCATGGGGATAACGACATCGTGTTCTTGGAAAGAGAAGATGGCAAAGGGTTCATGAAGAAGAATGTTGGTATCGAGTACAAACAGTTTCCGATCGGTATCGCCCATAGCGTCTCCTTGCCGTAGTACGGCTCTGCATGCGAGTTGTTAGGTCGTTTCCAAATAGGTGTGAAGTGACCTAACTCTGATTGCTTGCAATAGAGGTTGTCGGGCTGATGTCGGCTAGTGTGCAACCGAGTAGCAAGACAACTTACTGCAAACCCGTGTTGATCCTAATCGTGTACTAACGCGCTTAAATCATATGCAATGGTTTTAAACGCCCCTCATTAGAAGTATACGTAATATTTACGTTCTACAACTTAATAATTGGCATGAGTATTTTACAATTTGATTGCATTTAGAGTTTGGGAAAAAAAGTTTCTGCTTGGTGCGGTTTCGGCGTGACCTAAATCACAGCTTCAAGTAAGATTAGCGACCTTTTTCTGCGTATAGGCTACGTCCGATTTATCATGTTGAGCTGGCTTAAAAAATACTCAGTTCATACTGGAATGACGAATGCTATCGGCATAGCAGAAGCCAGAATCAGATCTAAACTATTATCCATGCCTACGGGCATGAGTAGACCAACAAGAAATACGAATCAAGAACTAATAACGAGGTAGTCAATTCATGACATTTGCTTTGGGGCAGCGCTGGATTAGCGATACGGAAAGCGATTTAGGTTTAGGTACCGTTGTAGCAATGGATGCTCGTACTGTGACATTGATGTTTGCAGCGTCAGAGGAAAACCGAGTTTACGCACGTAACGATGCACCTGTTACCCGAGTCACCTTTAATGTTGGGGATGTCATCGATTGCCAAGAAGGTTGGTCTCTAAAAGTAGAAGAAGTACTGGAAGATGAAGGTCTTTACACCTATTTCGGTACTCGTGAAGACACGCAAGAAACCGCTGTTGTTCTGCGTGAGATTTTTCTTAGCAACCAAATTCGTTTTAACAAACCTCAAGATAAGTTGTACGCCGGTCAAATCGACCGTATGGACAACTTTGTTCTGCGTTACCGTGCGCTAACCAACCAGTTTGAGCAGCATAAGAGCCCAATGCGTGGCCTATGTGGTATGCGTGCAGGTTTGATCCCTCATCAGCTTTACATCGCGCACGAAGTTGGCCGTCGTCACGCGCCACGCGTCTTGTTGGCGGATGAGGTAGGTTTGGGTAAAACCATCGAAGCGGGCATGATCATCCACCAACAAGTTCTGTCTGGTCGTGCCGAACGCATTTTGATTGTGGTGCCTGAAACACTGCAGCATCAATGGCTGGTTGAGATGATGCGTCGTTTCAATCTGCATTTCTCTATCTTTGACGAAGAGCGCTGTATCGAAGCTTTTGCGGATGCAGAAAACCCATTTGATACTCAGCAATATGTGCTGTGTTCTTTGGATTTCCTACGCAAGAGCCGCAAGCGTTTTGAACAAGCACTGGAAGGTGAATGGGACCTACTGGTCGTCGATGAAGCGCATCACCTTGAATGGAGCCAAGATAAACCGAGCCGTGAATACCAAGTGGTAGAAGGCTTGGCTGAACGTACTCCAGGTGTGTTGCTACTGACTGCAACGCCAGAGCAGCTTGGTCGTGAGAGTCACTTTGCTCGTCTGCGTTTGTTGGATCCAGACCGCTTCTATGATTACGAAGCGTTCGTTGAGGAAGAAGAGCAATACGCGCCCGTAGCAGATGCGATTACTTCACTCTTTTCCGGTGAAAAGCTACCTAATGAAGCAAAAAACCAGATCACTGAGTTGTTGTCTGAACAAGACGTAGAACCACTTTTCCGTATTATCGAAAGTGAAGCGGACGAAGAAGCTAAAGCGTCGGCACGCCAAGAGCTGATCGATAACTTGATGGATCGTCATGGTACAGGGCGTGTTCTGTTCCGTAATACGCGCGCGGCCATCAAAGGCTTCCCTAAGCGTAACGTGCATCTGATGCCAATGGATATTCCACCGCAATACACTACATCAATGCGTGTTGCTGGGATGATTGGCGGTAAGATGAGTTCTGAAGCACGTGCGATGAAGAACCTTTACCCAGAAGAAATTTTCCAAGAATTTGAAGGCGATGACGCGAGCTGGTGGCAGTTTGACTCGCGTGTGAATTGGTTGCTTGAAAAAGTAAAAGAGAAGCGCAGCGAGAAAATCCTCGTGATTGCTTCTCGTGCGAGTACCGCACTGCAATTGGAGCAAGCACTGCGTGAGCGTGAAGGTATCCGCGCCACCGTTTTCCACGAAGGTATGTCGATTCTTGAACGTGACAAAGCGGCGGCTTACTTTGCGCAAGAAGAAGGTGGAGCACAAGTTCTTATCTGTAGCGAAATCGGCTCTGAAGGTCGTAACTTCCAGTTTGCCAACCAACTTGTCATGTTCGATTTGCCATTCAACCCAGACTTGCTTGAGCAACGTATTGGTCGTTTGGACCGTATCGGTCAAAATCGCGATATCGACATTCATGTTCCTTACCTGAAAGGCACATCGCAAGCGATCCTAGCACGTTGGTTCGATGAAGGCCTGAACGCTTTTGCGGAAACCTGCCCAACAGGCCGTGCTGTTTACGATAAGTACTCCGATGATCTGATTGAAATTCTTGCCTCTGGTGATACCAGTACGCTAGATGAGATCATTGAAGCGTCAGCAAAAATGAATAAAGAGCTGAAATCCCAATTGGAGCAAGGCCGTGATCGCCTATTAGAAATGCATTCAAATGGCGGGGAAAAAGCACAACAAATCGTTGAGAAAATTGAATCAACCGACGGCGATACCAATCTGGTCACCTTCGCACTTTCTCTTTTTGACACGATTGGCTTGAATCAAGACGACAAAGGTGAAAACGCCCTGATTGTGACCCCATCTGAGCACATGATGGTGCCAAGCTACCCAGGTCTGCCATACGAAGGAGCGACGATCACGTTTGATCGTGATACAGCGTTATCTCGTGAAGATATGCACTTTATCAGTTGGGAACACCCAATGATCCAGGGTGGTATCGATCTTCTTATGAGTGAAGGGGTGGGGACGTCTGCGGTATCTCTATTGAAAAACAAAGCGTTACCAGTCGGGACTATTCTTCTTGAGTTGATTTACGCGGTAGATGCGCAAGCGCCAAAACGCAGTGGTATCGCGCGCTTCTTACCGAAAACGCCAATCCGTTTAATGATGGACTCGCGTGGTAATGATTTGTCTGCTCAAGTGGAGTTTGAAAGCTTTAACCGCCAGCTCAGCCCTGTAAACCGTCACTTAGGTAGCAAGTTGGTTACGTCGGTACAGAAAGATGTACACCGCTTAATTGAAGCCGGTGATGTTCTTATTGAAGAGAAGGTTGAAGAAGTACGCAAACAAGCTCATCAAGATATGCAGCACAGTTTGAATGCAGAGCTTGAGCGTTTGCAAGCACTGAAAGCGGTGAACCCAAATATTCGTGACGAAGAAATTGAAGCTATCGACGCACAAATTAAAGAGCTCACTGGTTACATCAACCAAGCTCAGGTTCAGCTCGACTCGCTGCGTTTGATTGTGGTGAGCCACAACTAAGTAAGTATTTATTGCTCATTAAAAAGGTCTTCAGTTGAAGACCTTTTTCTTTATTTACGGTTTAGTTTCTTTATGCGGAATGCATTAATCACTGATAGCTACCTCATTTACATCAACCACTTCCACCAGATAAACACAGCCAAGAAGCCAAACAAGTAAATCAGGCCCGCAATCGATAACCACTTTAGTTTAGGTCCAACAGCCAAAGGCTCCGGTAACTCAGTTTTGCTCACTAAGGTGTAATTTAGCAGAGCAAAGAATGGCGTGGTCATAAAGGCGAGGATCATCGCAAAGTTCAGCATAGGCAATAACGCAGAAGCCCAGAAAACCACAATACCCAATGCAAGTAAGGAGACTACCAGCATGATCGCTGAAGTGGTTTGAGGGTTAGTGTCTGGTTGCGAGCGCAGTAGGCGTTGAGAATCCGAAATAACGCGCGAATAGCCATCAATAACGGTAATCGTGCTGCCAAAGATACAGAAAAACGCAATTACCGCGATCAAGTAACGAGACCATTCGCCAATCGTTGCCGCATATAAGCCAACCAATTGGTGGGAGAAGCCAACACCAGAACTTTCAAGCGCAACGCCAGATCCATAAAGCATCAAAGAGCCTAGCGATACAAAGATAATGGCAAGAAACGCCGTGCCAATATAACCGACATTAAAGTCAAATAGAGCAGAGCGGTATGTTACTTCTTGCTGGCTTGATTGGCGTTTTAGCCACGCTGAGGTTAAACAGGAGATCTCAATCGGTGCAGGCATCCACCCCATTGTCACGACGATAAAACCAATAGCCGCAATAGACCAAGGTGATGGCGGCTCGAAGTTGGCTACTTGCTCAACAGGGTTACCAACGGCGATAGAAACAGCGAGTAAAGTCGCGATGGTTAACACCGACATGATCACCTTAGATAGCGTATCGAGCGCTTTGTAATGGCCAGCAAATAATATAATCAGGCAGGTGACAATCACAATGATACTGAGTGATGCCATTGATAGTGAAAACGGAATGAAGTAGCCCAGCAAGCTAGCGCTAAACATCAACAAAGCGGCGGTATTGATGACGGCCGATACCACGCTCAGAAATAGAAATAGCCATAGATAAGGCCGACCTAATTTCGCGTAGCCCTCAACCAAGGTCAGCCCTGTCCCCATGGTGTACTGTACGCCCGCTCGGAAAAAAGGGTATTTAAACAGGTTTACGAGCAGAATCAGTGCAGCCAATTGCCAACCATAAATCGCACCAGCCTTGGTTGATGCCACGAGGTGAGAGCCACCGACCGCAGCAGATGCCATTAATATGCCGGGGCCTAGCGAACGAAAAAATAAGGAAAGTTTGGATTGGGGTTTATCTATAACGGCGGAGTCCATTGCTTATTGTCCTTTTTATCTTATGTATCTTTCTAAAGAGATACATACCGCAGTACATGACAAGCTGAGCGATCGCCCTATACTGCGCAACGGTAATGTCTTTTAAATGCTGTGTTTTGGTGTATTTATTTTAAGTATTCTTTGCGAATACCATGCTGTGTGCATCTAGCACTCTATTCAGTTATGCGTCTTGTTGTCAAACTAAATTTACAACGTGCTATTTTTAGTTTTTATGCTAAAGGATTGACTTTGTTTTATTGGGTTGAACTTTTCTTCAGAATCCTGCATCTGGGTGCTATTTGGGTATATAATCGCGGCGTTTTTATTTTGTAGAGATCTCCCATGGCAATGCTTGAATATACCCCTCCCACCGACCCTTGGGTTGATATCGTTTTTGAGGATGACGACATTCTGGCAGTGAATAAGCCATCAGGGCTGCTGTCTGTCCCTGGTCGCCTTGCAGAGCATTACGACAGCATGTGGAGCCGCCTCAAAGAGTTGCATCCAGAAATTCAAGTTGTGCATCGCTTGGATATGTCGACATCAGGGTTGATGTTGCTGGCGAAAAACAAACCCGCGGAGCGAGCATTAAAAAAGCAGTTCCAATATCGCCTCACTCACAAGGTGTATTACGCACGTGTGTGGGGGCATGTTGAGCCGCAAGAAGGGAATATTGATCTTCCATTAATTTGTGATTGGCCAAATCGTCCACGACAAAAAGTATGTTTTGACGACGGCAAACCATCTCAAACTTTATTCCAAGTAGTGAAGCGTGAAGTGCACCCTGATGGCACCCATACGACCGTTGTGCGACTACTGCCCATTACTGGTCGATCGCATCAGTTACGCGTGCATTTGATGGCGATTGGTCATGCGATTGTGGGTGATGAGTTTTATGCAAGCGAAGAGGCGTATCAGTTTTCAGAACGTTTAGAGTTGCACGCTGCGGAGCTAAGTTTTTATCATCCAGCTACGGGTCAGCTGAGCAGTATTTTTGTACCCTGTGACTTTTATTCTGAAGCCGAGGCGATGATCTTTAACTATTTTTCGCCAGAGCGTACATTGCCTGATTATAAAACGTTGCCACACCCTTAATGCCAATTGCACTCAACAACGGTTCTTTCTAGTTCGCTATTTTTGGCTATTTCGTTACTGTGGTTGATGTATCCTGTCTTTCAGCCGTGAACAAGGAGTTGTTATGTCTTTGCCAAGCATCGTATTTTTAGACCGAGCGACCATCCCAGAACATATTGAGATCCCACGACCTAGCTTTCCGCACCACTGGCGTGAGTACGACCTAACTGCGCCTGGGCAGGTAATAGAAAGGTTAGCCGATGCCGATGTCGTGATTAGCAATAAAGTCCTGCTTGACCAACATGTATTAGAGCAACTACCAAAATTACGGATGATCGCGGTTGCCGCAACTGGTTTTAACAACGTCGATGTGAACTACTGTGCTAATCATGATATTGCGGTTGCTAATGTACGTGGTTACGCGACGCGTTCGGTGCCCGAGCACGTGATGGCAATGTTATTCGCTTTAAGACGGAATTTATTTGGGTACCACCAAGATATTGCCGCAGGTGAGTGGCAGCGTAACCAGCAGTTTTGTTTTTTTACTCACCCAATCGGGGATATTGGTGGTAGCACGTTAGGTGTTGTTGGTAGTGGGGCACTAGGGCAAGCGACGGCGAATCTGGCTCAAGCGTTAGGAATGACCGTCTTGTTTTCTGAGCGTAAAGGGGCGGCAGAATGTAGACCAGGTTATGTGTCGTTTGAGGAAGTATTAAAACGCTCCGATGCGCTGACCTTGCATTGCTCGCTCAACGATCATACTCAGAATTTAATTGGTCAAGCAGAGTTGCAACAAATGAAGTCCAACGCCATTTTGATTAATACAGGGCGTGGAGGTTTGGTGGATGAGAGCGCACTGGTGGATGCCTTAAAACAGCAAGAAATTGCAGCGGCTGGTTTTGATGTTTTTACACAAGAACCGGCTGATGAGAGCAATCCGCTGATTGCCAATATGAGTTTACCTAATTTGTTACTGACACCGCATGTTGCATGGGGCAGCGACTCATCTATCCAACGTTTAGCGGAAATCTTGATTGAGAACATTAACGCTTTCGAGCGCGGAGACCGCGTTAATCGCTTAGTGTAACGCTGACTGTAAAACCAAAGATAAAAAAAGCAGACATTGACGTCTGCTTTTTGCGTTTAAATCGAATGCTCATTGCTTGAGCCGTCGAATTAAAACTCTTCTTCGTTTAGACCTTTAAGGATCTGAAAGATTTCGCGGTACGCTTTTGCTGGTTTCCCAGCTTTTCTCTCTTTCGCTGCTTGGCGAGCAAGTTGGCGTAGACGCTGACGATCCGCTTCTGGGTACATTTCCATTACGTCATCAATGGCTTTGTCACCTTCTTCCACTACGCGATCACGCAACGCTTCAAGTTTGTGGAATACCGCCGTTAATTGAGAGTGCTTATTACGAATTTTATCCAGTGCGGCTTGGATTGGCTCTGGATCTTCGTAACGCATCAATTTACCAATACGTTGTAATTGGCGACGACGCGCTTCATTTTTAAAGCGTTGCGCGTCAGCAATTGCTTCTCGCAAATCTTCGCTCAATGGAAACTTTTCTAGAACTGAAGGTTTGAGGCCGACAAGCTCCTCACCTAGCTTTTGCAGTTCTTCCATGTCTCGCTTCATCTCGGATTTACTTACCCAGATGATCTCTTCTTCTGGTTCCCATGGCGCTTTTTGATTCTTACGTGCCATTTCAGTTGCCTGTGTTTTGATTAATATTATGACTATTTTAACAAGAATCATGGGGAGAAAGCGAAATTCTTGTTATCCTATTGTTCATCAAAGACAAGATGTGAAAGACAATGGATATTAAACAGCAGGTTGCTGAGCAACGTACCGAGCTAGAGCAAGCCGTCGCAAGAGCCTTAAAGCTTGCATCGGCAAAATCTGACGCCGCCGAAGTCGCAATTACTAAAAGCACTGGTTTAAGTGTTTCAACTCGTATGGGTGAAGTAGAGAATGTCGAGTTCAACAGCGATGGTGCGCTGGGCATTACCGTTTACCGAGGTCAACGCAAAGGCAGTGCTTCCACGTCTGATTTAAGTGAAGCGGCAATCGAGCAAACCGTTATAGCGGCGCTAGATATTGCACATTACACATCTGAAGACCCATTTGCAGGCCCTGCAGCAAAAGAATACATGGTGCAAGATATCCCTGAGCTTGATCTTTTCCACCCTGACGCACCCGATCCAGACTATGCTGCCAATGTGGCGATTGCAGCAGAAAAAGAGGCGCTAAGTTATAACAGTGCAATCAAACAAAGTGATGGCGCGAGTTATGATAGTCATTACGGCGTGAAAGTGTATGGCAATAGCCATGGCTTATTAGCTAGTTATGCGTCTAGCCGCCATAGTACTAGCTGTTGTGTAATTGGCGTTGGTCAAAACGGCGAGATGGAACGTGATTACAGCTACACCGTGGCACGTCATCGTGATGACTTATGGACCCCAGAAACGGTGGGTCGTAAGGCGGCAGAGAATACGGTTAACCGCTTAGATGCGCAGCGTCTAAAAACAGGTCAATACCCAATCATGTTTGCGGCTGATGTTGCGACAGGCTTGATTGGCCATCTCGTTATGGCGATCAGCGGTGGTAACCTGTACCGAAAATCTTCTTTCTTACTTGACCATCTAGGCAAACAAGTGCTTCCTGAATGGTTCAATATCTCAGAACGTCCGCATGTATTGCGTGGTTTGGCATCAAGTCCATTCGATAGTGAAGGTGTGTACACTCAAGACCGTGAGATCATTACTGACGGTGTGCTAGCAACTTATCTGTTAACCAGTTATGCCGCACGTAAAATGAAGATGACGCCGACAGGTCACGCTGGTGGGATTCATAACTGGTACGTGAAGTCGACAGGCCAAAACTTCGAACAAATGCTTAAAGAGCTCGGTACTGGTCTTCTAGTGACAGAAGTCATGGGACAAGGTGTGAACGTGGTAACGGGGGATTACTCTCGCGGTGCCGCAGGCTTCTGGGTTGAGAATGGCGAAATCCAATACCCAGTATCAGAAATTACCATCGCAGGTAATCTAAAAGACATGTTCACCAAGATTGTGGCGGTTGGTAGTGATATTGAAACGCGCTCACAAATCCAAACGGGCTCTATCCTACTGGATACCATGAAAGTGGCGGGTGAATAAGCTTTTCTAGCAATTCAGAATCAAAAAAGCCTGATGTGTTCATCAGGCTTTTTCGTTTTTTCTGTTAGGTAATCAGTATTGTGGCAAGCCCTAAGAAGACAGATAAACCAATCACATCCGTCACCGTTGTTAATGCCATACCACCAGCTAAAGCAGGATCGATGTTCATTTTTTTCAAAAGGATTGGAATCGTTACTCCTGCAATACCTGCGACCAATAAGTTGGTCAGCATGGCGGCGGAAATGATTCCTCCGAGCATCCAGTTACCTTTCCAAGCAACAACAATACCACCAATAATCAGCGCCCACATGATACCGTTGAGTAAGCCGATCGAGGCTTCTTTCATTAACAGTTCGCGTTTGTTTGAGTCACCGATATGACCAAGAGCAAGACCACGAATCACTAGTGCGACGGTTTGGTTACCAGCGACACCACCCATGGACGGAACAATCGTCATCAATACCGCAATGGCGGCCATTTGGTCTAATGTGGCCTCAAACATGTTAGAAACGGAAGCAGCAGCAAGGGCGGCTAATACGTTAGCGCCAAGCCAGATACTGCGTTTGCGAGCTGATTTTACAACAGGCGCGAAAGTATCTTCGTCATCGTCCATACCCGCCATACTCATCATCGAGTGTTCCGCGTCTTCACGAATAACGTCAACCACGTCATCGATGGTGATACGACCGACCAAATGCAAGTTTTCATCAACAACAGGTGCAGATACCCAATTACGGCGTTCGAACAGACTCGCAACATCTGAGTCGCTAGTATCGACGGTGATGGCCTCGTCCGCGTCTTCCATTACATCAATGATTTTTACGTCTGGCTGAGTGGTAATAAGCGTCGTGATCGGCAGTTCACCGATGAGCTTACTCTCTTCATCGATCACATACAGGGCATCCGTAGCTTCTGGAAGCTCGCCTTTCATACGTAGATAACGCAAAACTACGTCCACATCGACGTCACCACGAATTGTGATGACGTCGGTGTTCATCAGTCCACCCGCAGTGTCTTCTGGGTAGGATAGGGCGGTTTCGACCCGTAGACGGTCAGAGGAGTCCATTTGCGACAGGACTTCGCGTGACAGGTTGTCAGGCAAGCTACGCAGTACGTAAGCCACGTCATCGGTATCCATGCCTTCTGTCGCTTCTGCAAGCGCTTCTGGTGCCATTTTGGATACGAGGCTGTCTTTGACGTCTTCGTTCAGCTCGTCAAGGATTTCACCATAATCTTCAGGGTCGGTGAGTTGCCAAAGAACTTCACGGCTCTTCCGTGGGGAGGCTTCTAAAAGGTGAGCGATATCCTCAGGTTCCATGTCCTGTAATTGACGACGAACATGGACGAAGCGACCATTTTCTAGCGCTTCTGTGACTTCTTGGAGGGCTTGGTGAGCTTGGTCGAATTCAATTTGCTCTGCCATTCATTCCTCCCAATTCCTGATATTTACAATGCGTTGAATAATAACTTAATTCTAGGCGCCTTTTAATAACAACTTATGATACTAAGCAAATTTATTTATTAGGTCAGGGAAGAGAAAGATAATGGGAGGTAAGAAAAAAGCGAGTAAACTACTCGCCTTCATCAAATTTATCTTCGATCAAATGGCAAACGGCATCCAGTGCTTCTTCCGCTTGCCCACCCGTTGCGTGGATCGTGACGTATTGTCCTTGAGCGGACTCTAGCATTAACAGGCCCATTACGCTGTCTGCTGTGGCGGTTTTGTCTTCTTCATTGTCGATGGTGATGACCGCTTCAAAGCTCTGTGCCAGTTCGACCAGTTTGACTGCTGCACGAGCATGTAAGCCAAGGCGGTTTTGAATCAATACTTTACGACTTAACTCCACGGCTACTCCTTAGCGTTTTTCTCTAGTGAGGTATGGCGAATTTGTACTTGGTGTCCTTTGTTGGAGAAGTATTCACCGATTTGCTGAGTTAAGTACACCGAGCGGTGCTTACCACCAGTACAACCGATTGCAACGGTCAGGTAGCTGCGGTTGTTTTTCTCAAGCAGAGGTAACCAATTCTCTATAAAGCTTTCAATTTGATATTTCAAACTTAACACCGATTGGTGTTGCTCTAAAAATGCGGCGATAGGAGCATCCAGACCTGTAAGCGGGCGTAGTGCTGGTTCCCAATGTGGGTTAGGTAAGAAGCGAACGTCAAATACGTAATCGGCATCGGAAGGCAGGCCGTATTTAAAACCAAAAGACTCAAATACCATAACGAGCCCTTTGCGATCTCTGCCTTCAACGCGCATACGCACGGTTTCACTCAATTCATGCAAAGACTGCCCACTACTATTTAGGACCAGATCTGCATGCGCTTTGAGTGGCGTCAAAATTTGCTTCTCACGCTCGATGGCTTGATCGAGCGAGAGGGAGGTGCCACCTAAAGATAACGGGTGAATTCGGCGTGTTTCGCTGTAGCGTTTGAGTAGCGTTTCTTTATTAGCGTCCAAGAAAAGCACGGTCACATCAAGCTCAGTTTTTAACTGTTCTAGTGTACTCGTCAGTTCTTTTAGCTTTTTAGGAATATTACGAATATCAATGCTGACTGCAACATTCTGTTTGCTGTCAGCAACAGAATGAACAAATGCGTCCAGCAAGTTAACTGGCAGGTTATCAACACAGTAGTAACCTAAGTCTTCCAGTACACGAAGCGCAATACTTTTACCGGCACCTGAGTGCCCGCTAACAACGATTAGTCGCATGGAGTTAGTCCTGCTTATTGGTGAATCATGATGTCGTAAAGTTCTTCATCACTCTGAGCATTACGCAGTAGTTTCAATACTTGCTTATCGCTCAGACGTTCTGCCATAGAGGATAGAGTCTTGAGGTGCTCTTTGCACTGTTCTTCTGGTACAAGGAGCGCAAAAAGAAGATCGACAGGTCGATTGTCAATCGCATCAAATTCGATTGCTTCATCACATTGCAGTAAGACAGCAATGGCCTTGTCGCTTGATTGCATTCTCGCGTGAGGGATCGCAATACCGTTTCCGATACCGGTACTGCCCATTTTTTCTCTATTGAGCATGCATTCGAACAGCTCGGTAGAATCTTGGCCCGTTTGATCAGCCACGATACGGCTGATCATTTCAAGGGCGCGTTTTTTACTCGTGCAGTGGACCGCACTTTTGGTGCAGTCCAATGACAGTATTTCGCTCAGTTGCATGATTAATGACTGTTTAGTTTTTCTTTGTGCTTATTAAGTTGGCGAACCAATTTATCTACCAGCGAATCGATCGCGGCATACATATTTTCGTCATCGGCTGATGCGTGGATTTCGCCTTGATTTATGTGAAGCGTAGCTTCCGCGATTTGAGTAATTTTTTCAACTTTTAGTACAACATGCACTTGATTGATATGGTCGAAGAACCTTTCGAGCTTCTGAAACTTAGAATTTACATAGTCTTGCATTGAATCGGTAAGATCAACGTGATGGCCTTGAATATTGATTTGCATAGACTTTCCTTTTCAGTTAGTGCCTTATAATAGGCGTTTACGCTGACTTGAAGGGGCAATTCCCAAGGATTCGCGATATTTGGCTATCGTACGTCTTGCGACCTGAATCCCTTGGTCAGCCAGAAGAGCAGCAATCTTGCTATCACTCAGTGGTTTGGCAGTATTCTCTGCTGCGACCAGTTTTTTAATGAGTGCACGAATTGCTGTTGACGAACATTCTCCGCCGTTGTCAGTACTAACATGGCTAGAGAAGAAGTACTTCAATTCAAAAATACCACGTGGTGTATGCATAAACTTTTGCGTTGTTACACGAGAAATCGTGGATTCATGCATGTCCACAGCCAAAGCGACATCATTGAGTACCATTGGCTTCATGGCTTCCTCACCATACTCGAAGAAATCTTGTTGATGTTCAACAATACATCTTGCAACTTTGAGTAGCGTCTCGTTTCTACTCTCTAAGCTCTTAATTAACCATTTTGCCTCTTGCAAATTGCTGCGGATGTACTGGCTATCCGCGCTATTACCTTTGCCTAATTGAGCATATTGTTGATTTACTTTTAATTTTGGCACGCTATCCGGGTTTATAGAAACGGTCCATTTGCCATTGTCTTTAAAAACGGATACGTCTGGAATTACGTACTCGGTATCATCAGGAGTGATGCGACTACCTGGACGAGGATCTAACTGTTGGATAAGCTTTAAGACTTCACGAAGATCGGCTTCTTTCAGCTTAGTCTCTTTGATGACGAGCTTGTAGTCTCGGTTGCCTAGGTGATCAATATGATCCGCAAGTATCATTTTGGCTTCAGCAAGCCACGGCGTGTCTTCTGGGAAGGTCGTCAGTTGCAGTAACAAACATTCTTGTAAGTTACGCGATGCAACGCCAAGAGGATCGAATTGTTGAATGCGTTTACGAACAGCTTCTACTTCGTCTAACTCTATCTCTTCATTATCGAAGCTCTCATGAATCTCTTCAGGCGACAAAGTTAAATAGCCGTAGTCGTCAACAGCGTCAATAATCGCTAATGCAATCGTGCGGTCGGTTTCACTGAATGGTGTTAGGTCAAGCTGCCACATGAGGTAATCATGTAATGATTCAGTGGTTTCGCCCTGGTAGACGGGCATATCATCATCAAGAGCTAAGCCAGTGCTACCAGTATTCGCGCTGTAGACGTCATCCCAAGTCGTGTCGATTTCAAGTTCAGAGCTAATTTCTGATTTCTCTATCACATCGGAGCTATCTGGAACGTCAATTTCTGTTGGTTCGCTAGCACTGTTGCTATCAGCAGCCTCGACCGCTGACTTATCTTCACCGTTTGCTAGAGGCTCGTCTTGGCCTTCTTCAACTTCCAATAATGGGTTTGAGTCCAACGCTTCTTGGATTTCTTGTTGAAGATCGAGTGTCGACAATTGCAATAAGCGAATCGCTTGCTGCAACTGTGGCGTCATGGCTAACTGCTGACCTAGCTTGAGTTGTAATGAAGGTTTCATTCAGTGTTACTTACCTTGTAATGCTCAGAATCTTACCGTTCCTAATATAATCATAGACGGAATTGTTCGCCGAGATAAACTTGTTTCACCTGTTCATTATTGAGAACTTCTGCCGGAGTTCCCGATGCAATTAGGTGCCCTTGGCTCACGATATAGGCTTTTTCACATACGTCCAGTGTTTCACGTACATTATGGTCAGTGATTAACACTCCGAGACCACGATCGCGCAGATGCTCAATGATTTTCTTGATGTCATTAACCGAAATTGGGTCAACACCAGCGAAAGGTTCATCCAATAAAATGAACTGAGGGTTAGCCGCTAAAGCTCGAGCGATTTCCACCCTGCGTCGTTCACCCCCTGATAGTGCCATACCAGCACTGGTTCTGATGTGCTGGATGTGGAATTCTTCCAACAAATCTTCCAGTTTATCTTGGCGCTCTTCCCTCGTCATTTCTTGACGAGTTTCAAGTACGGCCATGATGTTATCTTCTACTGAAAGCTTACGGAAAATCGACGCTTCTTGCGGAAGATAGCCAATGCCAAGTCGTGAACGGCTATGCATCGGCAAAATACTGATGTCATTGTCGTCAATGGTAATGGTGCCTTCATCGCGAGGTACTAAGCCGACAATCATGTAAAACGAGGTGGTTTTACCCGCACCGTTTGGACCGAGCAGCCCAACAATCTGACCAGATTCAACTTCTAAGCTAACATCAGTGACGACTTTGCGTTTTTTGTAGCTTTTCGCCAAGTTTTTCGCACTCAGTACTGCCATATTAGTTCTCTATCTGATTGGGTTGCAAAATGGTCGTAACGCGCTCTTCCTTAGAGCTATCTGCGACTAGCTTTTGTTTACCAATTTGGTAACGAATCGAAGAACCTTTGATGGTGTTGTTGTCTTGCGCCAGCTGCGCTTGACCTTTCATGGTCAGTTCGTCTGTAGAAATACGGTAATCCAACTCCGTAGCTTGACCACTAAGTGTTTTACCATCGTCCATCAGCTGAGAAAACTTCGCAGGTTTACCAAATGCTTGAATCTGTTTAATTGCTTCGGTTTTAGGATCGCGAGTTACCACGATTCTATCAGCATCGATATTGATGCTCCCTTGCTTAAGAGATACATCGCCTTCAAAAACAACCTGGTTACTCTTCATATCAACCTGTTGGGTGTCAGAGTTTATGTAAACCGGCTGTTGAGTATCCGACTTGAGTGCCAGCGCTTGAGGCGCCGCCAATACCAGTGCCAGTAGGCTAAGGTGTAACGGTTTCATATCGACCTTGAACTTCATCTGTCAGAGTCGCAGTATGCTGTTTTAAGTTGCCTTGCATTGCGCCTCCAGTAGTTTCAAATTGTGGTCCAACCAACATCACTTGTTGGTCAGCTTTAAAATCACGATTGGTTAGATTAATGACCAATTTGTCTGTTGCCATGGTATCAAAACTCGCACCAGGCAGAAGATTTTGCATTAAGACTTTGTCATATAAAGTCAAAACTTGGTCTTCATCTAACACTGCTCTTGTGGCAGTCACCTTCCATTCAATGACGCTACCTTCACGGTAAACCATCAAAGTCGGGTTATTAAAAATAGTATCTCCACTCTTAGCATAATGGTCTAAGTTAGTGGAGCGAATGATGTAACTGCGGACACCATCTTCACCGTAGGTGATGTTTTCTAATCCAGAACCACTGAACATGGGCAGTTCAGAATCTGGTGCTACTTGAATTGCGTCGTTGCCTTTAGGGGTTAGTAGGTAATAACCGCACCACGCTACAACGAAGATCAAGAGCAAATAAATAAGGCGAGTAAAACTCATATAATGAAGGCCTATCGTTTAGCTCAGTACTTCCCTGACCATTGCCTTGATTCGTCTAATAAATGATTTAAATGTTTGTGCTGATATTACATCACGCCAGCTTTTAGTAAATCGTGCATGTTCAGTGCACCCACAATTTTTTCGTCTTTACATAAAATCAGAGCGTTAATGTTTTTATTCTGCATCAAGTTCAAACCTTCAACCGCCAGCATATCAGGGTGTGCTGTGGTTGGGTTTGTCGTCATGACCTCGCCAATTGCCGTCGTATGAATATCGATACGCTTGTCTAAGGTACGACGTAAATCACCATCGGTGAATATACCAAGCATAGCATCGTGCTCATCGACGATGGCTGTCATGCCTAACCCCTTTTCTGAAATTTCAAGCAGGGCATCGCGAATTAATGCGTCAGGAGAAACTTTAGGTAACGCTTCTCCAAAGTGCATAATATCAGACAACTTAAGTAGCAGTTTTCTCCCCAGTGCACCACCTGGGTGAGATAGGGCAAAATCTTCGGCAGAAAAACCACGAGCTTGAAGCAGAGCTACGGCTAATGCATCTCCCATCACTAATGTGGCAGTCGTACTGCTAGTTGGCGCCAGGCCTAACGGACAAGCTTCTTGAGGTACCGTAATTTGCAGGTGTAAGTCAGACAGCTTGGCCATATTTGATTCTGGCTTACCTGTCATGCTGATGATCTTAATATTCAGGCGCTTTAATACTGGAAATAGAGACAGAATTTCGTTTGATTCACCAGAGTTAGAAATTGCCAGCACAATGTCACCAGGGCTAATCATACCCAAGTCACCATGTGCGGCTTCGCCTGGATGAACGAAAAACGCCGAAGTCCCAGTGCTTGCTAGAGTGGCGGCAATCTTGTTACCAATATGGCCTGACTTGCCAATACCCATAACGACAACTTTGCCGTTGTTGGAAAGGATAAGTTCACACGCTTTTTCAAATTGATCATCAAAGTAGGTATCTAGCTCTTGCAGAGCAGCAACTTCGATATCAAGAACTTGTTTAGCAGCAGCGCGAAAATCAAATTGATTGGACATATCAGATCTCTACTTATTGATCGTGGTAATTAAGCGGTCATGTTTGCGAATAAGTACACTTGGTAACCTAAGAAGCACACAAACAAGATGGCACCTTCAATACGGTTAATACTGCGTGATTTACCCAAACACATCGCGACAAGTAACAATGAAACGCCTAACATGACCCAGAAGTCACGTCCCATCGCGTACTCACTGAGCACCGATGGATTAATGATGCCAGGAATCCCCATTACCGCCAGAATGTTAAACACATTCGAACCGATAATGTTACCGACAGCCATGTCGTCTTCACCCTTTAAAACTCCCGCAAGTGATGCGGCCAGTTCAGGCAGGCTAGTGCCAATGGCGATAATAGTTAGACCGATAACAAGGTCGCTCATACCAAAGTGTTTAGCAATAATTACCGCGTTATCAACCAGCATGCTGGCTGCCAAAGGAAGCAGTATCAAGCCAATAACCACCCACATGATTGCTTTAGGGTTACTGACGCCTTCAGGGATCTCTGACTCTTGGTCATCAAGAAAAACATCACCTGATTTTTGCTCTTTGCGGCTGATTTGCAACATAGCAAATAAAAATGCCCCAAAGAGTACAAACAATAAGACACCCTCATAAAAACCGAGATGGCTATTCCAAAGCAGAATACCAGCGAGTACGGTTACGGCTATCATGAGTGGAAGTTCTCGGCGGATGACGGCGGAGCTAATCGACAAAGGCTTGATCAGCGCTGTAATACCTAGGATTAACGCAATGTTCGCTATGTTTGAGCCTAATACGTTACCCACCGCTGTATCTGTTTTGCCATCCCAAGCAGCGGTTGCAGATACCATCATCTCAGGGGCGGATGAGCCCATCGCGAGGATTGTCATGCCGATGACAAGCGGGGAAATACCGACGTTGCGGGCTATCGCTGCAGAGCCAAAAACAAGTTTATCTGCACTCCAAACAAGCAAAACAAGACCGACTATAAGCAACGCAACGGCTTCGAGCATGAGAATTCCTAAGTATTAAATAAGTAAAATGAATAACCGCTAATTTTGACCTTTTGCGGCCTAAAATGGAAGATAAACGAAGAATAAATTAAAGGTTAGTAACGAAAATGTATGTAAATCTCACTCATTTAAATGAGCAATTCTGGTCTAGGATTTAAACACTTCGTGCTAATTCGGTCATAAACCATGAGAAATTGCAGGGATATACTCGACTTTATTTAATTGAACAGTGCTTTAAATTCAACGCCAATGTGCTTATGATTGCAGCCTAATAAATGTACCGACGTTACTTTATTAAACGTAGAATTCAACTCCGATGAGTATCTGCTTGATGATTCCGTGAGTTGCAACGCTCCTACAGTAGAAGAGATGATATGTCGAACAACGATTTAGTCACCGTGAACAACCTCACTTTTTCACGGGGAGAACGCATGATCTTTGATGATATTGATCTGCATGTTCCTGAGGGCAAAGTGACGGCCATTATGGGACCATCGGGAATTGGTAAAACAACACTGCTGCGTTTGATTGGTGGTCAGTTGTATCCCGAGCAAGGAGAGATCTGGTTTGATGGCGACAATATTCCCTCTCTCTCGCGTAAAAAACTCTACCATGCTCGAAAGAAAATGAGCATGTTGTTCCAGTCAGGGGCTTTATTCACTGATTTGAATGTTTTTGATAATGTCGCCTTTCCATTGAGAGAGCATACCGATTTATCGGAAGATTTGATTCGCACCATGGTGTTACTCAAGCTCGAAGCTGTCGGTCTGCGCGGCGCGGCGCAATTAATGCCGAGTGAGCTTTCAGGTGGTATGGCAAGACGCGCTGCTTTGGCTCGTGCAATCGCACTTGATCCTGACCTGATCATGTACGATGAGCCGTTTGTGGGGCAAGACCCAATCACTATGGGCGTTTTGGTTGAGCTAATTAGCAATCTAAACCAAGCGTTAGGTTTGACCTCTATTGTGGTTTCTCACGACGTACCTGAAGTCATGAGTATTGCTGACTGGGTATACCTGATGGCTGATGGAAAAATCATCGCCTATGGTACGCCAGAAGAGCTGACTCAAAACTCTGATCCTCGTGTCCAGCAGTTCTTACAAGGTGATGCCGACGGTCCTGTACCGTTTCGTTTCCCTTCTCAAAGTATCGAAAAGGACTTATTTGATGGTCGATAACTTCATTCACTTTGTCGCCTCGCTGGGTCGACGCACGCTTTCTATTTGCGGAGCATTTGGTCGTGCGACTTTCATGTTGATTGGGGCGCTATTTTCTAAGCCACAACCGATCAGAAGCTTTCCTCTGCTTGTTAAGCAACTTTATTCTGTTGGTGTTCAGTCGCTGGCGATCATCGTCGTATCTGGTCTGTTCATTGGAATGGTTTTGAGTCTACAAGGCTATGTTGTGTTGGTGGATTACGGCGCAGAAGGCAGTTTGGGGCAAATGGTAGCGCTTTCGTTACTCCGTGAATTAGGACCCGTTGTTACTGCACTTTTGTTTGCTGGTCGTGCCGGTTCTGCGTTAACCGCAGAGATAGGTCTAATGAAAGCAACGGAACAACTGTCTAGCCTTGAAATGATGGCGGTAGACCCATTGAAACGAGTGATTGCACCACGGTTTTGGGCTGGGGTTATCTCAATGCCTTTACTGGCTATGATTTTCATGGCTGTGGGAATTTGGGGCGCTCAGCTTGTTGGTGTTGACTGGAAAGGCGTTGATCACGGCAGTTTTTGGTCAGCGATGCAGTCCTCTGTTGAGCTAGGGCAAGACATTGGTAACAGTATGATCAAATGTTTTGCGTTTGCAATTACGGTTACTTGGGTCGCTCTATTTAACGGTTATGATGCTATTCCAACATCGGAAGGGATCAGCCGAGCAACTACGCGCACTGTTGTGCATTCTTCTTTAGCAGTACTAGGATTAGACTTTGTACTGACCGCATTGATGTTTGGGAATTAATCATGCAACAAACACGTAAAACTGAATTATGGGTTGGCAGCTTTGTATTAGCGGGAATTTGCGCGATTCTTGTGATGATTTTTCAAGTTGCTGACGTAAAAAGCATTGGCTCTGGTGATACTTATACCCTCAAAGCCGAGTTCGATAATATTGGCAGTTTAAAAGTTCGTTCTCCCGTAAAAGTGGGGGGCGTTGTGATTGGTCGAGTAAGTAGTATTTCGCTTAACCCAGATAACTTATTGCCAGTTGTAACACTATCTATCAATAGCAAATACAATCAGTTCCCAGAAACGTCGAGCGTACAAATTTTGACATCTGGCCTGATTGGTGAGCAATACATTGGTTTAGTACCTGGCTTCGTTTTTGATGATGAAGTCATGCTGGTGGATGGTGATACCATCGAAGACACCAAATCGGCGCTTGTGCTTGAAGACTTAATTGGTCAAGTACTATACAGCGTAGGTGGTTCAGACGACTCAAGTAAGGAATAACTATGTTAGCGAGATTACTACTTTCAGTTTGTGCTGTGTTTAGCGTTTTTGGAGCAACAGCAGCCGAGGTGGATAAAACTGAACCTTATAAGATGATGAAGCAAGTAGCTGAAGTCACGTTCGAAAGATTGAAAGCCGAACAGCCGAAAATCAAACAAGATCCAAATTTACTTAAAGTGATCGTTGAAGAAGAGCTAATGCCTTACGTCAACTACCGATATGCAGGGTTAAAACTTCTTGGTCCAAACTTAAAAGGTGCTAAGCGTGAAGATGTACTTGAGTTTATCGATGCATTTCGTGCGTACCTGATTGCGTCTTATGCACAAGTGTTGACGCAATACTCTGACCAAAAAATTGAGTTTGGTCCTGAGCCTAGCATTGATGACTCTAAGCGTATTACAAGCATTAAAGTTGATATCATCGATACTCCGCGTCCAAACATCAAACTTGAGTTTAAACTGCGTAAAGACAACCAGTCTGGTGAGTGGGAAGCATTCGATATGATTGCAGAGGGCATTAGTTTGCTTTCTAGTAAACAATCCGAATGGAACAGTAAAATTCGTCAAGAAGGCATTCTATCTGTTGCTAAAGACTTAGAAAAATTGGCCGCAGAACCGATCCGCTTCGAGGCGAAGAAATAATGGCCCAGACTCCCGCTCAGTGGCAATTGGATCAAAACATTCTTAAGCTAACAGGGGCACTTGATAGAGATACAGTGCCTTCATTGTGGGCGTATGCACAGCAATGGCAACCTGCTCAATCGGAGCTGGAATGCTCGCTAAAAGAGATAGAGCGAGTCGACTCTGCAGGAATGGTGATGTTAATCCACTTATTAGAGCATGCAAAAAAGCAAAACTGTCATATAATGCTCAGTTTCGTGCCGGCGCAACTGCGCACTTTGTTTCAACTGAGCAATGTTGAATCTTTAGTGGCCAAACACGTACAGAATTATCAGGGGTAAATTGTGGATAGCGCAAAAGTACAACAGTTATTAGAAGAAGCACTAAACCTTCAAGAAGTGCATGTGAAAGGTGAAGGTAGCCACTATGAAGTGGTTGCTGTTGATGCTTGTTTCGATGGAATGAGCCGCGTTAAGAAGCAGCAGCTAATTTATGCTCCTCTGATGGAATACATCCAGCGTAACGACATTCACGCATTATCAATCAAAGCGTTCACACCAGAAGAGTGGGCTCGTGATAAGAAATTGATGTCGCTTTAAGGTTTATTGATGGAAAAGTTTCGAGTTATTGGGTCAGATAAACCACTAGTTGGTGAAGTGACCATTTCAGGTGCAAAAAACGCAGCACTGCCGATTTTATTTGCGTCTATCTTGGCGGAAGAGCCAGTAGAAGTGGCAAACGTACCACACCTTCGTGATATCGATACAACCATGGAATTGCTTAAGCGTTTAGGCGCGAAAGTAAGCCGCAATGGCTCTGTTCATGTTGACCCAAGCAGTATTACAGAATACTGCGCGCCTTATGATTTGGTGAAAACCATGCGTGCTTCTATTTGGGCTTTAGGTCCTTTGGTGGCGCGCTTTGGTCAAGGTCAGGTTTCTTTACCAGGCGGTTGTGCCATCGGTGCCCGTCCTGTGGATCTGCATATTTCTGGTTTAGAGCAGCTTGGCGCAACCATTACATTAGAAGATGGTTATGTGAAAGCAGAAGTGGATGGTCGTCTAAAAGGCGCGCACATCGTGATGGATAAAGTCAGCGTAGGCGCGACGATCACCATCATGTGTGCCGCAGCGCTGGCGGAAGGCACAACAACACTAGATAACGCTGCGCGTGAGCCTGAAATCGTCGATACCGCTGATTTCCTAAATAAGCTTGGCGCAAAAATCTCTGGCGCTGGCACAGATACCATTACGATTGAAGGTGTTGAGCGCCTAGGCGGTTGTAAACACAACGTGGTTGCTGACCGTATTGAGACGGGAACATTCCTTGTCGCAGCAGCAGTATCTGGCGGTAAAGTGGTATGTCGCAACACTAATGCTCATTTGCTTGAAGCGGTTCTTGCCAAGCTGGAAGAAGCTGGCGCGCTTGTCGAAACGGGGGAAGACTGGATCTCCGTTGATATGACCGACCGCGAGCTAAAAGCGGTAAGTGTACGTACTGCGCCACATCCTGGTTTCCCGACGGATATGCAAGCTCAATTTACGCTTCTGAACATGATGGCGAAAGGTGGCGGCGTGATCACAGAGACTATCTTTGAAAACCGCTTTATGCACGTACCAGAACTCATGCGTATGGGCGCTAAAGCTGAGATCGAAGGCAATACGGTTATCTGTGGTGATGTTGAGTCACTCAGCGGTGCGCAAGTGATGGCAACCGATCTACGAGCTTCGGCTAGTTTGGTTATTGCAGGTTGCATTGCTAAAGGCGAAACCGTCGTTGATCGTATTTACCATATCGACCGTGGTTACGACAAAATCGAAAATAAACTGGCTGCACTTGGCGCAAATATTGAGCGAGTGAGCTAGGCAAGTTAAACTGCACCGCAGGTAACTTGGATATCAAGAGAGCCGAAACCTGAGTTTCGGCTTTTTTATATCACTCTCATGACCATATTTTCCCTTTATGGAAAGAGAGATATTAATAGCTGTATCTGGCAAAAGCCGGTTCCTGGAGAACAAGAATGATTGCACTGTTACGTGTATTTGCTGTCGCTATCTTTGCGATTGTTATGTTTATTGGTGGTTGTGGTTACTGCCTATTAAGCCCTAGAAACCCTAAGCACGTTTTCACTTTTGGCCGTTTGTTTGCCAAGATGTCTCGTGTGTTTGGGATTAAGTTAGAGTTGCGTATCCCTGAAGATGCGTATTCACGCGGCCAACATGTTTACATTGCTAACCACCAGAACAACTGGGACATGTTTACTGTTTCTGCGGCTGTGACTCCGAAAGTTGTGACAGTAGGTAAAAAGAGCTTGGCTTGGATGCCACTGTTTGGCCAGCTTTACTGGCTTACGGGTAACATTCTGATTGACCGAGCGAATCGTTCTAAAGCAAAAGGTACTATCGATCAGGTCGTGAGCAGCATGAAAGAAAGTGATGTTTCTGTGTGGATGTTCCCAGAAGGCACGCGTTCTCGTGGGCGTGGTTTGCTGCCATTCAAAACAGGTGCTTTTCATGCGGCAATTGGTGCAGGTGTGCCAATCATTCCTATCGTATGTAGCTCGACGAATAAAATTAAGCTGAACCGTTGGAACAATGGTCATGTGATTGTTGAAATGCTACCTCCAATCAGCACTGAAGGCTATGGTAAAGAGGGCATTCGCGAGTTAGCGAATATCTGTCGTGAACAGATGAAAGAGAAGCTTGAATCGTTAGATGAAGAAGTCAAACAGCGCAACGCTGCTTAAGTTTTACTGCGATATCATCACGAAAAGACAATAAAAAACGGGTAGCCTGAGCTACCTGTTTTTTTGTTTGTCAGCAAGTGCAATTATTTGCGAACAGCGATTGCTTCAATCTCGATGCCAACATCTTTTGGTAGGCGAGCCACTTCTACACAAGAGCGTGCAGGGTAGTTTGCTACGCCGTGCTCATCAAAGAACTTGCCGTAAACTTCGTTCACCGTGCCAAAGTCATTTAGGTCTTTAACAAAAACCGTTAGCTTTACAATATCAGATACTTTAAGACCTGAAGATTCAACTACAGCCTTTACGTTTTCTAGAGACTGACGAGCTTGTTCTGCGATATCAGCAGACACTTCACCTGTCGCTGGGTTTACTGGGATTTGGCCAGAAGTAAGAACCATGTTACCTAGATCTACGCCTTGAACGTAAGGACCGATTGCTGCTGGTGCAGACTCAGTGTGAAGTACTTTCGTCATTTGATTTTTTCCATCAGTTGTAGGGAATAAAGATTCTCAGTTTGCCTCTAAACCCTCGGTAGGTAAAGAGCAAAATACCCTGACATTGCAGGGTATTTTAAACGTATCACAGCCTAGTCGTGCGGCGTGTTTATCGCTCGGTTACGATCTCGCGTGAGAACACTTTCTCGCAGTATTTACACTTTAGGCGGATTTCTTGTTTTTTCTCGAACACGCTAAAGCTGCTTTCTACTGGTTCATTATGAGAAATACAGTTTGAATTCGGGCATTCAAATACATCATTGATGCGCTCAGGAAGCTCTAACGCGAGCTTTTTCACCACTTCATAATTCTCGATTTGATTCACGGTCGCGTGAGGAGCATACAACGCTAGCTTGCTCGCTTGCTCTTCATTGATAAACACATTTTCGATTTTGAGTAGATCTTTATGACCGAGTGCTGATGATGGCAAGTTCAGTCCAATCGTTACGCGTTGTGATGAATTGTGCATATCGAACAGTCTTAATACTTTGATGCCGATTTGCGCAGGGATGTGGTCGATGACCGTACCATTTTTGATTGCTTCTACCTGCAATTGAGTTTCTTTAGCCATGATTTTTCCCCTCGATTACAGTGTTTCGTTTAGAACAAGCGCCAGCAGTGCTTGGCGAGCATACACGCCATTTTGAGCTTGCTGGAAGAAGTAAGCATGAGGCGTTTTATCAACATCAGTTGTGATTTCATCCACACGTGGTAGTGGGTGCAGTACTTTCAAGTTCTCACGCGCGCCTTCTAGTAGTGCCGCCGTTAGGATGTAAGCCGACTTAATATGAGCGTATTCCGATTCGTCAAAGCGTTCTTTCTGTACGCGTGTCATGTACAGAATATCCAGTTCAGGAATCACACTTTCCATGTCTGTGTGTAGGCTATATTGAATGCCAGATTCGTCTAGTTCTTCGCAGATGTAATCTGGCATTGCCAGCGCATCTGGTGCAACAAAGAAGAAGCGGATGTTGTTAAACTTTGCTAAGGCTTGAGTCAGTGAGTGCACTGTGCGGCCATATTTTAGGTCACCTACGAATGCGACGTTCAGGTTGTCTAGACGCCCTTGTGTTTCCGCGATGGTGTATAGGTCGAGTAGCGTTTGAGTTGGGTGTTGGTTTGCACCGTCGCCCGCGTTGATCACTGGCACGCCATTTGAAAATTCAGATGCCAAGCGAGCGGCGCCTTCTTGTGGATGACGCATCACAAAGGCATCGACGTAAGAAGAGATGACTTGTACTGAATCTGCGAGTGTTTCGCCTTTTTTCGCCAGAGAGGTATTACCATCATTATCAAAGCCAATCACGTCACCACCAATGCGCTGAATCGCTGTTTCAAACGATAAACGTGTACGTGTTGATGGTTCAAAGAAACAACTTGCAACGACTTTGTTTTTAATCAGTTCTGGTCGAGGTGCTTTTTTAAGGCTACCTGCTGTTTCTACGATAAGTTCCAGTTCTTCGCGTGAAAGCTCTGGAATAGAGATGATGTGCTTCTGGTAAAGCGAGTTCGCCATGATCTTCTTCCCTATAACATTGATGACTACATCCAAATAACCGAAAGGAATTTTGGACATAAAAAAACCTCCCCAATGGGGAGGTTTTAAAATTCAATAGAATTAACGAAAATAACACCACGTAAGCGTAGTCGCTTAGCGAGAGCAAATCGCGTTTTTACGTCAGCAATCAGCGTGGTCATTTCTTAATCCTCAGACAAATTGCCGAGCATTATACGCTTAACTTTCGTGAGCGCAAGCGATTACATCATGGTTTTTATCGGCTGTTTTTGCGCACTGGTTTAGCTTCCTAGCGTCGCAACCATCACGGCTTTGATGGTATGCATACGGTTTTCAGCTTCGTCGAATACGATGGAGTATTCCGATTCAAATACCTCTTCTGTTACTTCAAGGCCTTTCATACCGTATTTTTCAGCGACTTCTTTGCCGACGGTGGTTTCATCATTGTGGAAAGCTGGAAGGCAGTGCATGAATTTCACATGTGGATTACCCGTTTGCTCAATCACGTCCATATTGATTTGATAAGGTGTCATTAACGCTACACGTTCATCCCATGCCTCGGCAGACTCACCCATAGACACCCAAACGTCGGTGTATAGGAAGTCACAACCTTTCACACCTTCCTCAACGCTTTCTGTTAACGTGATTTTTGCACCGGTTTGTTGCGCGATAGTTTGACAAGTTGCCACGAGCTCTTCTTCAGGCCAGAACGCTTTTGGCGCGACAAGGCGAATGTCCATGCCCATTTTCGCTGCGCCCACCATAAGTGAGTTACCCATGTTGTTGCGCGCATCACCTAGGTAAGCGAAGGTTATTTCATGCAGCTGTTTACCACGGCCGTGCTCTTGCATGGTCAGGAAGTCAGCAAGGATCTGGGTCGGGTGGAACTCATCCGTTAAACCATTCCACACTGGAACACCAGCATACGTACCAAGCTCTTCAACAATGGATTGGGCAAAGCCTCGGTATTCAATCCCGTCGTACATACGACCAAGAACACGAGCGGTGTCTTTCATCGATTCCTTATGACCGATCTGCGAGCCAGAAGGGCCGATGTAAGAGACTTGAGCACCTTGGTCAAAGGCAGCGACTTCAAACGCACATCGGGTACGAGTCGAAGATTTCTCAAAGATTAGTGCGATGTTTTTACCTTGAAGTTTCTTCTGCTCTGTTCCTGCATATTTAGCTTTTTTCAGCTCTGCAGACAGTTCGAGCAAAAACTGGATTTCTTTGGTTGAGAAGTCCAATAGCTTCAAAAAGTTGCGGTTACGTAAATTGAAAGCCATAGCTCGTCCCTTAGTACATGTGATTAGATTAATAGAATTCATTAAAACATATAAATGCTTTTATTGTGAATAATTATTTTCAAATAAAGCTAAAAAAGGTTGATGTATTCACATCAACCTTAGTTTTGATTCACCTAATGTAAAGGGACGAGTAAGTTATATATCGTCTCGCTCTATTGGACAGCTCATACAGCGAGCGCCACCGCGACCACGACCAAGCTCGTTACCAGGTACTGTCAGTACTTTGATGCCAGCTTTATCGTATTTTTCGTTGGTGTATACGTTGCGTTCGTAACCAATTACTACGCCCGGTTTTACAGTTAGAACGTTATTGGCATCATTCCATTGTTCGCGTTCCGCTTCATAGCTGTCGCCACCAGTGGTGATGATTTTCAGCTGATCTAAGCCAAGAGCGGACTCAATCGCGTGCAGATAGTTATGTGAGGCTTCAACATGCATTTCACCGTTGCCTTTTGGTGTTAAGCGCCATGTGTCGAGATCTTTGCGCATGATCTCTGGGTAGACAGAGAAAGTATCTACATCCATATGGGTCATCACGGTGTCTAAATGCATACATGAGCGGTGTTTAGGCAGATCAATTGCAATCACTTCGGTCGCTTGGCCTGCTTTAAATAGGCTCGCTGCAAGGTTCTCTACGCCTTGCGCGGTCGTACGCTCAGACATACCGATCAGAACTGCACCTTTACCAATAACCAACACATCACCGCCTTCGACATTAGCATTATCATAATGCAGATCATCGTCACCGAAGTATTTGATAAAATCTTGGCCAGCAAAAATTGGGTGCCAACGATAAATCGCACGTAGGTGGTTTGTTTCACGTTGGCGTGCAGGCATCATCATCGGGTTAAGAGAAACGCCGCCATAAACCCAACATGAGGTATCACGAGTAAAGAGGTGATTAGGCAGTGGCTCAATAACAAAGTCGAGAGGACGCTTCATTTTTGGCAGCATAGAAGATGAGGAGATCGGTAGCTCTGAGTATGCTAAGCCACCTAAAAAGATGCAGGCAAGATGTTCATCATCCATTTCTGAAAAGTATTGGCGTAGGTCTCGCGCAAATGTTGGCCCGTAGCGAAAGTCAGAAATCTGAGTGTTCAGCAGCCATTGTTTTGCTTCTGGAACAGCGAGGGTTTCGACCAGTAAATCGTGGAGGAGAAGCACTTCAACGTCTTGCTCGCGCAGCGTACGTGCGAATGCATCGTGCTCTTCACCTGCCGCTTCTACAGCAAGAACGTCATCAAATAGCAACTCATGACAGTTTGACGGAGTTAAGTGGGTTAGGGCGCGTTCAGGGCGATTTAATAGAACTCGTCGAAGTTGACCAACTTCTGATCCAACGTACAGCTTGCTCATTTTGTATCCTTACAAATTTTCCAGCCATTAGTTATGACAAGCTTCCTAGAAAGATGCAAGTTATCAAGCTTTGTTTATATTCTGGTGTTTCTGGTTTTGTGAGTTTTTTATTTTTATTTTGATTCTTATGAAATTTATTATTAGATATAAATGCTATTTTACTAAAATTAGAGTGCGTGCGTTTTTATTCTAATTTTCCCGTTGAGAAAGAATACACGCACAGTGCATAAAACGTGCATTTTTATTCTAAATTATGCATTATTAAAGTGAATTTATTCGTTATGCTTCTTCGTTTTACACGTGAGTGTATTCAAGAAAGCATCATAAACACGCATAGAAAGAGAAAATAACCACATTAAGTGTCAATTAGGATGTTCTGAATATTAAAAAATGCCATTCTTTGTTAATTTTTTGTTTCTTTGTGTGGTCGGTTTAATATTTAGATTCAAATAACCGATAAGAATCGCAGTGGTATGATGTTTGTTTGTGGCTTTTCATCGCAATCCATGCCATATTTCACCGGATCAGCATACTCAGTATCGGGTATTGTGTTTCCATCAAGTAACTAATCTGGAGCCAAAACATGTCTCACGAAGATGAATATCTATCAGTAGAAGAATTAATTGAGATTCAAAAGGAAGAGACTCGCGATATCATTGCAGCATTGCTAGAAGATGGCAGCGATCCAGATTCGCTATACGAAATTGAGCACCACCTGTTTGCAGAAGATTTTGACACGCTAGAAAAAGCGGTAGTTGAAGCATTCAAGATGGGCTTTGAAGTTCTTGAAGCAGAAGAAACTGAAGATGAAGATGGTAACAAGTTGCTTTGCTGTGATGCGACTATGGAGTCCGCACTAGACGCAGAAGCGATTGATGCGCAAGTTGAAAAATTGATTCACTTGGCAGAAAAATACGACATCATCTATGACGGTTGGGGTACGTACTACGAAGGCGAAGATGCGCTTTACCCTGAAGAAGATGAAGACGACGAGTAATCAAAGCTCACTACTTTTGGAAAAACCAGCGTTTAACGCTGGTTTTTTTATTCCTTGAAAAACTGACGAATGTGGAGGCGATAAATAATTCACATTGAGTTTATAGGGGATTTCTCCCTATAATGCGTGAAAATTGATCTAGCTCAAGGTGTATATGCAACTCTCACTCGCCGGTTTATGGCAAGTCTCTCCACTGACGGACCTTTCTATCCCACAGGATGACATTACTTTCCCTGCTCCTTTGAGTCAGGTATTGCCAGCTGAACTGACAGAAGAAGCAATTCGTCAGCAAGAGTGGCACCTGATGCATGACATTGAAGTGGACGAATCCATGATGGCATTCCCTGCGGTAGAAATGGTGTTGGGTGGTGTGGATTACCATGCAGAAGTGCGTTTGAACGGAGTAGCATTGTTCGACTGTGACGGTTCTCAAAATGTCTACAAGAAAGACATTCGTCCGTTCATGCAAATGGGGCGTAACCGCTTTGAAATCTTGTTCTTAGAGGAAGAAGAGGATCTTCTGTTTGATGAAGATAAACCTGAGCTGTGCTCTCTGTCCGATCATGAATATAAAAAAAGTGATGAGCGCTTAGGGGTATGGCAAGAACCGTATCTGCAGTTCATTCGCAATGTACGTTTAGACCGCGTGGCAACCGAGCAGATTTGGCACCACGGTGGTGGTTGCGAGTTTAAAGTAGACTTGTACTATCAAACTTTTGCGCCGGGTCTGGTCTCTGCATCGGTTAAGTTTAATGGTATGACTTACCATATTCCTATTGATGTCCGAGCGGAGCATGCGAGCGCTTTATTCCAGATCGAAGCGCCAAAGTATGCCGATCTTACTGATCCTGATCCAAGTGATCTCTACCAATTGTCTGTTGAGTTGGATGGGCAGCACCAAAACTTCACTGTTGCCTTGAGCCAGGAGCTTTGTGTTACCCATGTTGTGCTTTAACTTCTAATAATATTATCTATTACAGCATCTTAAGCATTACGACTTCACATGCATCATGCCCTGTTTGTCCAAGCGGGGCATCGAGATGCTCAAAGCCTAGCTTTTCATACAAGCTTACCGCTTCTCTCAGACATTCAGTTGTCTCTAAATAGCACTGCTGATACCCAAATTGTTCCGCCAATTGTAAGCTCAATGCGACGATGCGTTTGGCTAAACCGTGTCCTCGTGTTTGAGGTAAGAAGTACATCTTTTGTAGTTCACACACATTTGGCTCGCCAGCTAAAGGGGCAAAGCCACCGCCACCAACGATCTCTCCGCGATGTTCAATGACCCAATAGGCGGCCCCGCATTGATTGTAAACCGAATACATATCATCAAGCGTTGGATCGGCCACACCATAACCTTTGTCTGCGGTTAAGCCGTATTCTGCAGAGACTTTACGAATCACATCTGCGACTTGCGGGTTGTCTGCTTTAGTAAGAGGCCGAAGAACGTATTCCTCAGACTGACACACTTTTGTTAGCCCTTTTAGGTAAGTCTCTAGACCAAGTTTGAGTTGCTCTTGCTCGCTGTCATCGAGTTGGGTAAGCAGTTGTTCAAAGAAGTGGTTTTGCTGTTGGTCCAGTTGTGATAACGCCTGTTGGCCTTGCTCTGTAATCGCTACGAGTTGACTACGTTTGTCTTTTGGGTTTTCGATGCTCTCGACCAAACCTAATTTAATCAAACCAGTAACGGTTCGGCTCGCGTTGGACTTGTCGACATTAAGCTGCTGTGCCAGCTGATTGATGGTCAATGGCTGCAATTGGATTTCACCCAATGCGTGCGCTTGCACTGGAGTGAGAGCGACATCGCCGCATTGTTTATCAAGCATACCAAGCAATCGGACGGCTTGACGGGAGTAGTGTCGAAGTTGACGAGCGTTCATTATCACTTACCTCTAAAAATAAAGTTGCGCACCGCAATTAAATTAATTGCGGTGCGCAACCTTGTCAATGGTAAATGTCATTTTTCTCGTTAGGAGACGTAGTGAGCCTCCATGTTTAAGCGTGGTGATGTAAACAAAACTGCGGTGCTGGAGCTTTTTCTGATGATTTACGCATCCATACTTTCTCGTGGAAGTAGTAAGCCACCGTGTTCAAACTCGGCTCTAGCATCGCCATTACGCCGCCGACAAATGCATCACCTGTTAGTAAGTAAACCACGGTAAAAGCGACGCTGAAGTGCACGGTCGCAAAGCTTGCGGTTTTTAATTTGGTCATCCACTGACGAGCTTTAAGTGCTGGGACTTTTGCCCATGCCTTTTCATGAAAGTAGAAGGCTACGGTGTTCACTGAAGGCTCAATCATGGCAATTAAACTACCAATTAGAATGTCGCCTGTGAGTACGTAAGCGACACTAAATGCGATAGTAAAATGCAGTGCTGCGAAAGTTAGTGTCTTTTTCATGATAATTACTCAATCGTGTTTGTTTCGATGAGTTCATTATCGATAATAATTCTCATTAATGCTAATGGGTAATGAGTATTGTTGTGATAGGGGGAAGCTATTGATGATGGTTTTGGTGAAATGTATACAAAAAAGGTTGGCCATGATGACCAACCTTTGAACCAAAAGTGAGAAGTGTTAATTCTTCTCTTTCACTGAGGCTTAAAGCGCAGCGATCGTTGTCTTCTGCTCTTCTAGCTTAGCTAGTGTCTCTTTGTAGCCTTCAAGCTTCTCACGCTCTTTAGCAACAACTGCTTCAGGTGCTTTCGCTACGAAGCCTTCGTTACCTAGTTTGCCTTCGATACGCTTGATTTCGCCGTGAGTCTTCTTGATTTCGCCATCTAGACGAGCAAGCTCAGCATCTTTGTCGATCAGACCTGCCATTGGGATCATCAACTCAGACTTACCAACCAGTGCTGTCGCACATGCAGGAGTTTGTTCGCCAGTTTCAAGCACGCGTACTGCTTCTAGCTTCGCTAGTGACATCAGTACTTGCTTGCTTGCTTCTAGACGAGAGGCATCTTCTGCATTTGCTGCTTTCAGCATAACGTCAAGCGGCTTACCAGGGTTGATGTCGTATTCAGCACGTAGGTTACGGATGCTGGTAATGAACGCCTTCACCCATTCGATATCATCTAGCGCTTCTTGGTTGAAGTTTGCTTCGTCGAATTGAGGAAGTGTTTGTAGCATGATTGTCTCGCCTTCTACACCTTCAACTAATGGCTTGATGCTTTGCCAGATAGTTTCAGTGATGTAAGGAATCACTGGGTGAGCTAGACGTAGAGTCTTCTCAAGAACCGTGATTAATGTACGACGAGTACCACGCTGTTGTGCTTCAGTACCTTTCCATAGAACTGGCTTAGTAAGCTCTAGGTACCAGTCACAGAATTGGTTCCAGATGAATTCGTAAAGCGTGTTCGCAGCCATATCTAGACGGAAGTTGTCGATATGGTTGTTGAACGCTTTCGCTGCTAGTTCAAACTGAGACTCGATCCACTTGTCTGCTAGTGAGTATTCAATCTCACCACCGTTGAAGCCACAATCTTGCTCTTCTGTGTTCATCATTACGTAACGGCTTGCGTTCCATAGCTTGTTACAGAAGTTACGGTAACCCTCAAGACGCTTCATATCCCAGTTGATATCACGACCTGTCGATGCCATTGCTGCAAGAGTGAAACGCAGTGCGTCTGTACCGTATGCTTCGATACCGTTTTCAAACGTCTTACGAGTGTTCTTCTCGATCTTCTTCGCTAGTTGAGGCTGCATCATGTTGCCACAACGCTTCTCTACGAGAGACTCTAGGTCGATACCATCGATCATGTCGATTGGATCAAGGACGTTACCTTTCGACTTAGACATCTTGTCGCCGTTTTCGTCACGGATTAGACCAGTAACGTAAACCGTCTTAAATGGTACTTGTGGCTTGCCGTTTTCGTCTTTCACGAAGTGCATGGTCATCATGATCATGCGCGCAACCCAGAAGAAGATGATGTCGAAACCAGTTACTAGTACGTCTGAAGGGTGGAATACTTTCAGATCGTCAGTTTGCTCTGGCCAACCTTGAGTACCGAACGTCCATAGTGCAGAAGAGAACCACGTATCCAGTACGTCTTCGTCTTGGTGAAGTTCAATGACTGACTCTAGGTTGTTGTTCTTACGAACTTCTTCTTCAGTGCGACCTACGTAAACATTACCTTGGTTGTCGTACCAAGCTGGGATGCGGTGACCCCACCATAGCTGACGAGAGATACACCAGTCTTGAACGTCACGCATCCAAGAGAAGTACATGTTTTCGTACTGCTTAGGAACGAATTGGATGTCGCCGTTTTCTACTGCTTCAACTGCAGTTTTCGCTAGAGGCGCAGTACGTACGTACCATTGGTCAGTTAGCATTGGTTCGATAACCACGCCACCACGGTCGCCGTAAGGAACTTGTAGATCGTGATCTTTCACTTCTTCAAGTAGGCCTAGCTCGTCGAATTCAGCAACGATAGCTTTACGAGCGGCAAAACGCTCCATACCGTGGTATTTAGCTGGTAGCTCAGTGCTGTAAGCGTCGCTTGCTTCGCCGTTGGTGTTGAATACCTCAGAAGCATCACGGATGTTTGCGTCGAAAGTCAGAATGTTGATCATTGGTAGCTGGTGGCGCTTACCTACTTCGTAGTCGTTGAAGTCGTGCGCAGGTGTGATTTTCACACAGCCAGTACCTTTTTCCATATCTGCGTGCTCATCGCCCACGATTGGGATGCGACGATCAACGATAGGAAGGATGATTTCTTTACCGATAAGATCTTTGTAACGTAGATCTTCTGGGTTAACTGCAACACCCGTATCGCCTAGCACGGTCTCTGGACGAGTCGTTGCAACAACGATGTAGTCTTTGCCATCCGCTGTTTTAGCGCCATCTGCCAGTGGGTAGCGGAAGTGCCACATGTGGCCTTTAGTGTCTTTGTTCTCTACTTCTAGATCTGAAATCGCTGTGTGTAGCTTTGGATCCCAGTTAACTAGACGCTTACCGCGGTAGATTAGATCGTCTTCGTATAGACGTACGAACACTTCTTGAACGGCGTTAGATAGACCATCGTCCATCGTGAAGCGTTCACGATCCCAGTCTACAGATGCGCCAAGACGACGAAGCTGCTTAGTGATAGTGCCGCCAGATTCGCCTTTCCATTCCCAGATTTTGTCGATGAAAGCTTCACGACCGTAATCGTGTTTTGTTTTGCCTTCTTCTGCAGCGATCTTACGCTCAACAACCATCTGAGTTGCGATACCAGCGTGGTCAGTACCTACTTGCCAAAGGGTGTTTTTACCCTTCATACGTTCACAACGGATAAGCGTATCCATGATCGTATCTTGGAACGCGTGGCCCATGTGTAGGCTACCAGTGACGTTCGGTGGCGGGATCATGATGCTGTATGATTCTTTAGTAGTGTCACCGTGTGGCTTAAAGTAGCCTTTCTCTTCCCAAGTCTGATACAGAGCTTGTTCGATTGAAGTTGGGTTGTATGTCTTTTCCATAGCGCTCTTTTAATGGATACGTTGATGGTTGAATCTTAGTCAATCTTTATAAGTGAGGGATCTTAACAAGATCGCCTTAACTATAAGGATTGACCGTTAAGGATATTGAATTTCGATCGTTTGCAGCTGGTAACCTGCTTGACGGTAAATTTTATATCTTTCTCTTGCGAGTTGTTTAGCTTTTTCTTCGCAGGGCACGAAGTCTACCACTTGAGCAAACTTGTTCGCAAAGGTTGTCTCATTTTCCGCCAAATTAATTACCAGCTGACGGTTCCAATTAGGTTTTACACCTTCATGGCCGATTTCAATGTTGGTGGCGTATTTCGGTCCCTCGCCTACGAGGTTATGTGCCATGAACTTGTCTGCATCAACTTGCCAAAAGGCTTCAGCGAGCTGCTCGGCGTGTGGTTTGTCTTGGCAGTTTAAATACACTTTAGCGCCTTGGCGAGCAAAGTGCTGAGCCAAAAACACGATGTATTCTTCAAAGCCAGCCACCGTTGCTTGCGGGCTCTCTTCGTTAATGATGTAGAAGGTTGCAGTTTGCATCATTCTCTCACTTGCCTTGGGTCTCTTCCTAAGACCATCTTAAGTCCCACTTTCATTTTAGAAAATTAGGATAATAAAAAAGGGCCTTGCGGCCCTTTTAGATTCTGTTCAGAAATTACTCTTCTGTCTCTTGGCCGCTGCGGTTCAAAAGGAATTGGACAAGCATTGAGACAGGACGGCCCGTTGAGCCTTTCGCTGCGCCTGATTTCCACGCGGTACCTGCGATATCGACGTGTGCCCAGTTATACTTCTTCGCGAACTTAGATAAGAAGCAACCCGCAGTAATTGTGCCACCAGGGCGACCACCAATGTTTGCCATATCCGCAAACGGGCTCTTCAACTGTTCGTGGTACTCGTCTGCCATTGGTAGACGCCATGCACGGTCACTCGCTTGCTCAGAAGCGTTTACTAGCTCATGAGAAAGAGGGTTGTGGTTAGAGATTACGCCGCTGATATGGTGGCCTAGTGCGATAACACAAGCACCAGTTAGCGTTGCAACGTCAACCACGCAGTCTGGTTCGAAACGCTCTACGTAAGTCAGTGCGTCACAAAGAACAAGACGGCCTTCAGCATCCGTGTTCAGAACTTCTACAGTTTGACCAGACATGGTCGTTAGGATGTCACCTGGACGGTAAGCGTTGCTGCCAGGCATGTTTTCACAGCCCGCTAGAACACCAATAACGTTGATTGGTAGGTTTAGCTTCGCCAGCGCTTTCATTGTACCGAATACCGATGCCGCACCACACATGTCGTACTTCATCTCATCCATACCTTCGCCCGGTTTTAGAGAAATACCGCCTGAATCGAAGGTTAGACCTTTACCTACGAGCACAATCGGTTTTGCATCTGAGTCAGGGTTACCTTTGTACTCGATGATAGACATCATAGATTCGTTTTTAGAACCACGGCCTACTGCTAGGTAAGAGGTCATACCCAGTTTTTCCATCTCTTGCTCACCAATAATTTTGGTGGTTACGGTTTCGTAATCGTCCGCTAGACGACGAGCTTGAGAAGCAAGGTAAGCTGGATTAGCTACGTTTGGCGGCATGTTGCCAAGGTCTTTTGAGGCTTTGACACCTGATGCGATAGCAAGACCATGAGTGATTGCTTTTTCACCCAAGTTCAATTCACGACGCGTTGGTACGTTGAAAACAAGCTTGCGCAGTGGGCGGCGAGTCTCAGGTTTCACGCTCTTGAATTGATTAAATGTGTATAGACCATCTTTAGTCGCTTCTACAGCCTGGCGCACTTTCCAGTATGTATCACGACCCTTAACATGCAGTTCAGTTAGGAAACATACCGCTTCCATTGAGCCTGTCTCGTTAAGTGTGCTGATCGTCTTTTGAATGATTTCCTTGTACTGGCGCTCGCCAAGTTCACGCTCTTTGCCGCAACCGACAAGTAAAACGCGCTCTGACAAAACACCTGGTACTTGATGCAGTAGCAGCATCTGACCAGGTTTACCCTCTAGATCACCACGGCGAAGTAGTGAACTGATGTAACCGTCACTGATTTTATCAAGTTGTTCGGCTACTGGAGAAAGGCGACGTGGTTCAAACACACCAACAACGATACATGCGCTACGTTGTTTCTCTGGACTGCCACTTTTTACACTGAACTCCATGCGTACTCCTACATCCTGAAGACAAATTGCTCTAAATGTTAGATAATGATCGCTTACTTGTTGAATTTTAGCTCCAGGCTTACATGCAGAGCTGATTAAGCGACTAACATCTAGTTTATAATTTTTAAAAAAATAAATGGTTCAACGGGAAACTATAGTGATTCGACCAAAAAAACAAGTTTTGTATAGGTAATTTCAGCGTGATTATTGTTAGATATTTGATCCGCGAAACACTCAAGAGCCAATTTGCGATTTTTTTCGTACTTTTTTTGGTGTTTGTAAGCCAGAAATTCATAAGTGTTCTTGCTGATGCTTCTGATGGGGATATTCCTGCTGGATTGATTTTCTCGATTGTTGGTTTGAACATGCCAGCAATGGGTCTGTTAATGCTGCCTTTAAGTCTGTATATCGGCATATTGATCACATTTGGTCGTCTGTATGCAGAGAGCGAAATTGTCGTAATGAACGCGACAGGTATTGGTAATAAATTCTTGGTTCAAGCGGCCTTATACCTAGCGTTGATTACTTCAGCGGTGGCGGCTTTCAATGCGTTGTGGCTATCGCCGTGGTCTCAAGACCGCGTTGAGCAGCTTTATGAGCAGGTAGCGTCAGAAAACAGCGTTGACCTACTTAAAAAAGGTCAGTTCCAAGGTACACCAGACGGTTCATCGGTTGTGTTCATCGATGACATTAAAGACAATACCTTGAGCAACGTTTTTGTTGCGCAGATGCGCCCTCGAGATTCGGTGTTACCGAGTGTGATGTTCTCATCTTCTGGTGAAGTAAAAGAGCTTTCGGACGGTCGTCAGATCATCACTATGAAAGAAGGTACGCGTTATGAAGGTGTGCCTACTCGCGTTGAATATATGATCACGAAATTCGATGAATACGAAGGTGTTATCGGCCAACGTGAGGTCAAAAAGAAAGGGCGAGACTGGGAAGCATACCCAACGGTTGACTTGATAGGTCACCCAGATCCAGAGGCGCAAGCGGAGCTACAATGGCGAATTTCGTTATTTGTGTGTATTCCACTCTTAACAATGCTCGTTATTCCTTTGTCTGCGGTGAATCCGCGTCAGGGACGGTTTGCCAAAATGGGGCCTGCGATTCTGATCTATCTAGCGTATTTCTTGGCGATCAGTGCAACCAAATCTGCATTAGAAGATGGTGACATCCCGGCTGCTATTGGTATGTGGCCAATCAATGCGATGTTGCTGATTGTTGCTATCATGGCGAATATGATGGACAGCGTTGCTGCTAGACGAATAAAAGACAAATTCCGCAAGAAGAGGCTCGCGTAAGCTGTGTTCAAAATCTTAGACCTTTACATCGGTAGAACCATCATCTCTACCACTGCCTTGGTTTTAGCGACGTTTGTTGGCTTATCGGGCATCATCAAATATGTAGAACAGCTACGTAAAGTAGGGCGAGGTGTATACGACCTCACTCATGCGTTGTACTTTGTGTTACTCAGTGTGCCGCGTGATATCGAAATGTTCTTTCCAATGGCGGCATTACTCGGTGCCCTGATCGGCTTAGGTATGTTGGCTTCAAGCTCTGAGCTGGTGGTGATGCAAGCTGCTGGTTTCTCTAAGCTGGATATCGGGTTATCGGTACTAAAAACGGCCGTCCCGCTCATGATTGTCGTTATGGCGTTAGGTCAATGGGGCGCTCCTGAGGCCCAGAAGATGGCCCGTGACTTACGTGCGTTTGCGATATCAGGTGGTAGCATTGTGTCTGTGCGCTCAGGTGTGTGGGCTCGTGACGCAAACGACTTTATCTTTATCGGTAAAGTCGAAGACGACAAGCTTTATGCTTTAAATATGTGGCGTTTTGATGATGATAAGAATCTACAAAAAGTTATTTTCGCCGAAGAAGTCGACTACCAACAAGATAACAACTGGCTGATGCGCTACGTACAGATTACGGACATGGAAAATGAAAACGTAATTTCAAAGCAAGACATCGAACAGATGGAGTGGCACACCTCTTTGGCACCAGATAAGCTAGCTGTGGTGACCGTGAAGCCAGAGGAATTGTCACTGAGCGGTTTGTATGATTATGTGACTTACCTGAAAGCATCGGAACAAGATGCATCTCGCTATGAGTTGGCGTTTTGGCGTAAGTTGACTCAGCCGCTTTCAATTGCTGTGATGATGTTAATGGCGCTATCTTTTGTTTTCGGTCCACTCAGAAGCGTGACCATGGGGGCAAGGGTATTGTCGGGCGTGGTTGCCGGGTTTACTTTTTACATATCCAGTGAGTTCTTTGGCCCATTAAGCTTGGTGTATGGCATATCCCCAGTGTTTGGTGCTTTGGCCCCGAGTTTGGTGTTCTTAGCTATTGCGATTGCACTGCTACGAAGAAAGCTATAACTGAAGCATCATCGAATAAACCAAGTTTTACCGAACCAAATGTAAAAGGAAGGCATTACGCCTTCCTTTTTTGTGTTCCTAGACAAGTTAATTTGCCTTAGGTAATACAACAACCTCTGTTTTGGCCCAAATGTCGTGGAAACCACGTTTCTTCGGATCAATCGGTACAGTCAGATTTGCCAAGCCAAAGCCAGATGTCGAAATACGAATCAGAGCTTGAGTTACCGTAATTGGTGCTCCGTCTTTGGCATTGCGAACTCGAAGCTTCCAAGCGCGCATCCCAAGAGTTTGTCCTGCTCGCGTCCAGAAGAACACAAAGAAATATATCCACACACCCGCAAGATAAAGTGTAAATAGAGGGCTGAATACAGGGTGCTTTCCGAGCATATCTGCGGCATCAGCGTACTCGCCATAGCTCAACAATCCTGCTGCATTTAGTGCAAACACAACGGCCATAACAATACCAGCGGCCATCATTTCAATTGCGATAATAATCAATGTGTCGTAAATCAACGCTGCAAGTCGGCGAAAGAGACCAGCAGGTGGAAGAGTTGTAGACGTTGTCATTATTCCATCACTTACCTTAAAAATTGTGCGTCAGAATATAGATTCCCTCACCAAGAGAAAAGAGACCTAACGCACAGAGTCTTTAATTGTGTATAAACGAAGAGACTTTTCTGCCCTACGTTATCAGCACATGTCATGATACACGAGGCCGTGCAGCAATATGTTTCAACTGAATTCGACTCTCTTAACCATTGGCTTTTTGGTCTGTGACCAGATTAGATAGCTGAGAGAGTTGGTGTTTCTCATCTTCGGTATAATGTTGGCTTAATGAAAGCTCTAAAGCTTTTTCTGACAGCTTGATTGCTGGTGACAAAAATAACTTAGGGTGCATACTAGAGAGAGCTAGCAAGGCCTTTTGTAGGCGAATCTGTATTTGGAGTTGCGCTGCACCATCGTGTGCTATCGGCAAAAAGACATCATCAAACAAATCCTGGCAGCTCAATGCGGGCACAAATAGTCTAGGATATCGAGTTTTGGTAGGCGGCTCACTGAGTAGGTCTCCCCATAATGAAAGTGCTCGTACAGAACGCCCAAGAACGTCAATCGCGGTGCCATTATCATTTACAGCCGGAGATAGTGCTCGTGAGGCGATTTCCGCCATAACGACTAAACCAAAGCGAGGGTCCTGATCATATGAACGCTCCGTTCGAATCGTGAAGGCTGCCGTTACTTCGCTTTCGTCTGGCGACTCTCCACAAACCCAAGCCAATGGTTGACCTACGTACACAAAACTTCCCGGTTGTCGCTCAAGGTAGATGGTGCATTGGTTTGCTTCAGCAATACTATCGAGATGATGCATATCAACATGCTGTAAGTAGCCAATTTCTTGGCTCAAAATAGGTTTACTTCCTCTGGGTTTATGTTCTGGGTGGCTCCACGGGTGAGCACCTAGCCAACGCTCTTTGCCCCGTTTTCTTATCGCATCTAACAAGGCTTGCTCCACGTATGAAGTGGTTTCACTGACCCTTCCTAGTACGGAAAGGTGCTGAATCCAACGTAGCAGAGTGAGTATGATCATCACGATTACGGCGATAGTCACGATGAACAGATAAATTTGAGCTTGTTGATGATAGGCCCCAATACCTAGCGCGATAATTCCTACCAAACTAAATAGAAAAGAGCCAAGAAAGGTTGCTAAGGCATTTTGTGTTGTGCTGTCTTCCATCAACAGTTTTGTCGCTCGCGGCGTTACCCCTGCACTAGCGGCACTGTACGCTGAGACCATAATATTGAGAGAGAATGTAGTCACTGCAAGCATGGAGGTTGCGAGGATATTTAATATGTTGTTCAACAAATCCTTGCTGACGTTGATGGCAGGGGGCAGAGTAATGAACTGGTTTAAAACAATCGACATTAAGGCGGTAGCAACAGCAAGTAATGCGTAGAGTGACGTCCGGACCCACAGTTTTCGCGTCATCTGTTTCAGTAACCACTGCCATTTTGACCCAGTCATTCTTTGCTCCTATTCAGTTCTCACTAGAAAGTCGATAGAAAATTCAGAAAGTTATTCTTGCTTAAGCATAGGTTAAATGCCCGTCGTTCTGCTTGATATTTCATGCATCACGAAAGTAAGAAAGCCGCTTGCTTCAAAGAATGGTGCTCTTGAGGTGTGAATTACCACGATTCTGTTACCTTAATTGATAGATGAATTAAAAGTATGTGATTGAAAAGAGGTAGCGCATGATTGTAATTACAGGTGCAAGTAGCGGTTTAGGGGCAGAGTTGGCAAAGCGTTATGATGCGGAAGACAAAGAGACGTATATCATAGGAAGAAACACAGAAAAACTATCCGCACTAGCAAAACAACTCTCTCATAACGTTGGTTATCAAGCTTGCAACCTCTCATCGCACCAAAATGTGAAACAGCTCTTTGATGGGGTGAAACAGTCCCCTGAAATGGTCATTCATAGTGCGGGAAGTGGTTATTTTGGCTTACTGGAAGAGCAGGAGCCGGAAGAGATTCAAAAGTTGATTGATAACAACCTGAATTCTGCGATTCATGTGTTAAGAGAGTTAGTAAAGCGTTACAAAGATCATCCAATAAAAGTGGTCATGATCATGTCCACAGCCGCGCAACAACCTAAAGCGCAAGAGTCTACGTATTGTGCAGTGAAATGGGCCGTCAAAGGATTAATTGAGTCGGTTCGTTTGGAGCTAAAAGGAAAACCTATGAAAATCATCGCGGTTTATCCTGGTGGAATGGATACGGAATTCTGGAAAACAAGCGGCAATACGATGGACACGAGTCACTTCATGCAAGCAGAAGATGCCGCAGAGATGCTCCATAATGCGGTGTCGAGCATTGGGAATGGTTATGTTTCTGATATTACAGTGAATAGAACTTAAAAAGAGTTTCGTATACTCATTTTCATCTGGAAGAGTAGTAGAAAATGGAGCGTACGTTTCTTATGAGTACAGCTTTGTCACACTTTGTGGCGAAATTATCAGCAAACGATAGTTATTTAAGGTATTTCTGCTTGCGCAGGTCAAAAGCTTACGTATAATGCCAACCATCAAAGGGCAATAGCCCAAAGATGCCGGTGTGGTGAAATTGGTATACACGACGGATTCAAAATCCGTTGCCTTCGGGCGTGGCGGTTCAAGTCCGCCCACCGGTACCATATCAGAAAGGTCGCTTTTATAGCGGCCTTTCGTCGTTTTAGGTGCTCGTAAATATCAAAAGGAAGTTAGCGTTGCCTTCGCGGTGGCGGCAGGAATGCCAGTCCAATCAACTCCGTCCACCGGTACCATATTTTAAGACAGAGCCTCGATGAAAGTCGGGGCTTTGTTGTATCTGGATCTTCAAAACAAAAAAGCGCGAGGGGTATGCCTCGCGCAAACTACTACATGGTGATAGTAGGAACAGCCTATAGAGCTGTGAACAAGGTATTTTGAGTGTTCGGAGTCCAGTCTGCTTGGGACACGTGCGGTACATCAACTAGATAACGCAAACCTTGATAAGTCACCACATCACCTTGTTTATAGGAAACATTCTGAGTCCAGTTAGTGGCTGGGTCTGCATTTGTCCAGAGGCTAGAGGTTGGAGACGGTGCCCAATCTTGTTGTGCAGTATGGTTTGTTACAGCCTGGTATACAGTACCTAGGTGTAAGACGTAATCGCCAGCGTCGTAGTTATGACCAACTTGCCAGTTCGGTGTGTAGTTATCCATTGTGTCGAAGTCATAACCCGCTTGTTTTGCTAACTGTATAAACTTAGCGAGCTTAGGTAAGTTTTGCGTTGCCCCCATGCCACGCTTACCATCTTCAAATAGGAACTCGTGAGTTAAAACGATAACTTTATCGGCGTGTAAAGGTGTACCACATGGGAACTCTTGAGCTTTGGAGTTGATCGGGTTAATCGTTGTTGGTGCACAAGTGTTTAACGCGGAATCCACATATCCAAGAAATGCTTCTGCTTCTGTAAGGCTGTTTGCTGGCATTTCAATGCCCCAATTTTCAGGTGCCCAGTCCACATCCCAACCGTGAGTTTGATAGCCGTTATTCGCTAGGATATTTTGAACCTCGATAGCTGCTTTTACACTGTTGGATGGGTTGGATGTATCGCATACATATCCTGGTTCCCAAGGTTTCAGGTCATCAGACGTGGCACATAACCCATCTGCTTTGAAGTCTTTCGTCACGCGCCAACCGTTGGTGTAGGGCAGTCTAGCAAACTCTGTTGCCTTGTAGTTCGGGTAGCTTGTAATGTTCGGCAAATACTTTGCTAACACAGATAAGTTTTCCGTAAACATTGAGGCATCGTAAACAGGGTCTTGATACGAGTTAAGCTGGTGGTCCCCGGTCGCATTACACTCCGCAGCACTGTTCGGTCCAAACTCATCAACGCAATTATGAACCATATGATCGTAACTATGGTTCGCGACAATATGACCAGTGTCTAATGCGAGCTTTAAGGCTTCTAGCGAACGGTCTTCATTCTCATCACCAATTCCATCTAAATGCCAAGCATTAAAGTAAAACGTCGCTTTGATATCTTCCTGGTTAAGTACTTGAATAACGTCAATAGATGCATTGATTGGTCCATCATCAAACGTTAGATAAATGGTGCCTTTAGAGTCGGTTTGAGCAAATGAGTGCTGTGATAGTGCGGCACTTACAAGCGCTGCAATAGCCAATTTATTAAATTTCATTCTCTATTCCTTTTAAGAAATTAATAACGACGTTGTCAGTAGTAAAATATTGATAATTTGAAACTTAATGTGATGTCTTAAATTATTTTATGACTTTTATCCTAGACCTAAATAATTACAAAAAAATAGGTGGTATTTTCTAAATTGGGATTGTGTTCACGAATAATGCAACCGGTTGCGCTTTTTTGTCTTGGTTATTTTTGCTACAGTTTTTACAGGTTGAAATTTACACAACGGGAGTAAGGCTATGAAAAAGATCCTTTTATGCTGTAGCGCAGGGATGTCAACCAGTATGCTTGTTAAGAAAATGGAGCAAGCTGCTGAAAATAAAGGAATTGAGTGCAAAATTGATGCAATGTCAGTGAATGCGTTTGAAGATGTAATTAAAGAGTACGATGTTTGTCTTCTCGGGCCTCAAGTACGTTTTCAGCTAGAAGAGCTAAGAAAAACGGCGCAAGAGCATGGTAAAAACATTGATGCTATTTCTCCTCAGCATTATGGAATGATGAAGGGAGAAGAAGTACTAGAGCAAGCATTAGAATTAATTAACTAAACTATAGTTTTAAATTAAAAAGATAACTGTACATCAAATATAAATATTTGATGCGGGATTCTTTTGCCTAAAATAAGGATGGATTCTATGAAGCTTTATGACGCAATTATAGGCGCAGTCGAAAAGCATATAGCCCCTATAGCAGCTAAAGTGGGGAATCAGCCCCATGTTCGCGCAATGAGAGACGGTTTTATTGTCGCAATGCCGTTTATTATTGTCGGTAGTTTCATTTTGATTTTTGCATTCCCCCCATTTGCCGAAGATACAACCTTTACTTTTGGTCGAATTTGGCTCGATTTCGCCACTACACATTTTGATACCATAATGATGCCCTACAACATGTCGATGGGGATCATGACCATTTTTGTTTCGCTGGGCGTTGCTTATAGTTTAGCGAAGGCTTACAAGATGGATGGGATCACGAGTGCTGTATTGTCACTAATGTCTTTTTTACTCATTGCGGCCCCAGCTAAAGATGGCGCGTTGTCTATGTCTCACATGGGCGGAACCGGGATCTTCACCGCAGTGATGTGTGCATTTTTCTCGGTGGAGCTCTACCGTTTTATGAAAAAGCACAATATTACGATTCGCATGCCAGAGCAGGTTCCACCGGCGATTGCGCGATCATTTGAAGTATTGCTACCAGTCTTAGCGATATTCATTACCTTATATCCACTTAGCCTTTTCGTACAAACCCAGTACGACATGCTGATTCCAGATGCTGTTATGGCTATCTTTAAACCGCTAATTAGTGCGTCTAACTCATTGCCTGCCATTATTGGCGCTTTATTGCTTTGCCAGCTGCTTTGGTTTGCGGGTATTCATGGTGCTGCAATTGTTGTTGGACTGCTTTCTCCAATCTTTTTGACCAACATTGGTGCCAACATTGAAGCCTTTGTTGCAGGTGAACCGATTCCAAATGTATTTACTCAACCGTTCTGGGATTTTTACATCTTTATTGGCGGCTCTGGTGCAACACTTGCTCTTGTTATGCTGATGTCGTTTAGCCGTTCTGTTCACCTTAAGAGCATTGGTCGAATGAGTGCGGTGCCTGGCTTTTTCCAAATCAACGAACCAGTGATCTTCGGTAGCCCAGTTGTGATGAACCCGACCTTGTTTATCCCGTTCGTCTTCGCTCCAGTCATCAACGCTACGATTGCGTATTTTGCTGTGCATGTCGGCTTTGTGGGTATGGGTGTCGCTACAACACCTTGGACAACACCGGCACTGATAGGTGCTTCGTGGGGTAGCGGTTGGACCTTTGCGCCAGTATTGCTCGTCATTGGCTTATTAATTCTTGATCTAATCATCTACTTCCCATTCTTCAAAATGTTTGAGAAGCAAATGTTGGAGCAAGAACTGCCAACGACGAAGGAAACTAAAGGTGACACGCAGCCGTCAGGCGAAGGCGTTACTGCTTAACTGTGCTTAATGGGCCGCAATTACCGCGGCCCGATTTTCGGAGAGAAAATGATGGAACAAGAATTGGTTGTAATGGAGATCATTTGCAATGCTGGTGAAGCCAGAAGTTTAAGCTACGAGGCATTGCGTTTATCTCGAGAGCAAGATTTTGAAGCGGCTGATGAGAAGCTCTCTCAAGCAAGAGAGTGCATTAATAAAGCCCACTTAATACAGACTCAGCTTATTGAAGAAGATCAGGGAGAAGGGAAAGTCCCGATGACGTTAGTGATGGTGCATGCTCAAGATCACCTAATGACTACGATTTTGGCTCAAGAGATGGCTGTAGAAATCGTCGCACTGAACAAAAAAATCTCGAACAAATAAAGGGGGATGAAAATGTCTAGAGAGGCGATCAAGCTTGCCATTATTGGCGGTGGTAGTAGCTATACCCCGGAATTGGTTGAAGGGGTTATTAAGCGCTTAGAATATTTACCCGTTAAGAAAATCCATTTTGTGGACATTGAGTCAGGAGCTGAGAAGCTTGAGATCATCAAAGGATTGGCTCAGCGAATGGTCGATAAAGCCGGAGCAAAAATTGAGATAAAAGCCGGTTTCGATCGCCGTGCTGCGATAAAAGATGCGGATTTTGTGATGACGCAGTTTCGTGTTGGTGGCCTTGCTGCTCGCGCTAATGATGAGCGAATCCCAATCAAGTACGACGTCATCGGCCAAGAAACAACGGGCCCTGGTGGTTTTGCTAAAGCACTGCGAACCATTCCGGTCATTCTTGATATCTGTAAAGACATTGAAGAGTTGGCTCCAAACGCATGGATGCTCAATTTCACCAACCCAGCGGGTTTAGTTTCCGAAGCGGTCAGTAAGTACACCAAAGTAAAAAGTATTGGTTTATGCAATGTGCCCGTTTCAATGGAAATGATGATTGCAGAAATGATGGAGTGCGAGCCAAAAGAGCTACAACTTGAGTTTGCTGGGTTAAACCATCTCGTGTGGGTACACAAAGCATGGCTCAATGGGGAAGATATTACTCAAACGGTATTAGAGAAAGTTGGTGATGGTGCCAACTTCAGTATGAAGAATATCTGGGAAGAGCCGTGGGATCCGGCATTTCTAAAAGCACTGGGGGCGATACCATGTCCTTATCATCGTTACTTCTACCAAACTGATGCCATGCTTGCTGAAGAGAAACAAAGTGCCGATGAAAAAGGCACTCGTGCTGAGCGGGTAATGGAAACAGAAAATGCGCTATTTAAGCTCTATCAAGATCCTACCCTCGATCATAAGCCGAAAGAGTTAGAGGAGCGGGGTGGTGCTTATTATTCTGATGCATCACTGAACCTAGTTGATTCAATTTATAACAATCGTAATAGTATTCATGTTGTTAACGTTTTAAATAATGGAGCGATCAACGGCCTACCTGACGATGCTGTGATTGAATGTAGTGCCGTGATTGGTAGCTGGGGGGCGAAACCTCTTGCGGTTGGCGAGTTGTCAAACAATATCAAAGGATTACTCCATCAAGTTAAAGCGTATGAGCAGCTAACAATAGAAGCTGCTGTCGAAGGTAATTATGACAAGGCGCTTATGGCATTAACCAATAACCCATTGGTGCCTGACATTGGCCGCGCCAAGTCAATCCTGGATGATATTCTGGCGGTGAACGCTCCGTATTTACCTCAATTTAAACTAACGACGTTGTAAGACTAAGGAAGGGCGCCGATGAAAGTCATTTTTAATGCTGATGATTTTGGTTTAACGAGAGGTGTAAATAACGGCATCGTTAAAGCTCATCAGCAAGGTGTGGTTCATTCAACCACCATGATGGTGGGTATGGATGCTGAGCAACATGCCTTAGAACTAGCTCGCCATAATCCAGACTTGAAAGTTGGCGTTCATCTTAGGTTTACAGCAGGTGTGCCTATAACGAAGCATCGTAACTTGACTAACGGCCGAGCGCACTTTATCAACTATGACGAACTTTGGAGTAAGCAGGACTTCGAAACTCAGGTCGTTTATGATGAAGCAAAAGCTCAGGTGGAACATTTTTTATCGCTTGGGTTAGAGCTAAGCCACTTAGATAGCCATCATCACGCGCATACTCACCCTCAAATTTTGCCCGTTATTAAAGAAGTAGCGAATGAATACCGAGTGCCACTGCGGGGCACTGGCTTGTGTCAAGAATCGATGACAATCAGGTATATCTTTACTGATGAGTTTTATGATCAAAAAGTGAGCTTGGATGGCTTAATGGCACATCTATTGAGCTTAAAAGCTGACTATGACTTGGTTGAGGTGATGTGCCACCCGGCAGAGGCCGATCAGGCGCTTATCTTAAAGAGTGGCTATGCGCTTCAGCGAGAGCTAGAGTTACAAGTTCTTACCTCTCCCATTTTAAAAGAACAGTTAGCTCATCATGGTATAACTGTCACGGATTACTCTGAGCTTGTTTCTACCAATCAAATGGTCGGTGTATGATTAAAGGCTGCCAGCTTCGCCCCCTATAGCACCTTACGAATTGCTGGCAGCCGTTCTATACAAACGAATATTTAATAACAATTGCAGTTGGACCCAATAGCATTATGGCAAGGATTAAAGATGTAGCCGAACTCGCCGGTGTAAATCGCTCTACCGTTTCTCGAATTATTAATGGAGAGGGGAAATTTCGTGAGGAAACTCGAAAAAAAGTAGAGCAGGCTATGGCGCAATTGAATTATCGTCCCAGTGCAATTGCTCGTTCACTCGCAACCTCATCCAGTAATATGGTTGGGTTATTGGTGACTTACTATACGGGGGGCTTCTTTGGCGAGATGATGGAGCAGGTTCAGACCGAGCTGGATATTCATAAGAAGTTTTTGATTACAGCTCAAGGCCATCATTCTGCACAAGGTGAAAAAGAGGCAATTCAGCGTTTTAATGATTTACGTTGTGACGGCTATGTACTTCATAGTCGTTATTTGTCAGATGATGACTTACGTGAACTAGCTAAACAGCCAACACCTTTCGTTCTCCTGGATCGCTACGTGGAAGGAATAGAAGAGCGTTGTGTTACCTTTAACCATCATCATGCAAGCCGTATTGCCGTTGAGCACCTTTTAGCTGGTGGTCATCGAAAGATTGCTTGTATTGCCGGTCCATCCCAACGTCATAACAGTGTATTGAGAAAGCTTGGGTATATTGATGCAATGAAGGATGCTGGTATAGATATTGATGAAAGCTGGTGTGAAGAAGGGAATTATGGCCGGCAAAGTGGTTATGATGCAATGGCTGCAATTTTACAACGACACCCTGATGTGACGGCTGTCTTTTCGTGCAGTGAAGAAATGACGGTTGGCGCAATGCAGTACTTACACGAGCACAGTATTTCTGTACCAGAGCAAATCTCATTAACTAGCTTTGACAGTGTTGATCTTTGTGAAAGTCTTTACCCTACAGTATCAGCAGTGCACTTTCCTATCAGTGACATGGCCCGTGTAGCGGTACAAACGTTAATGGGGCTAGTCAAAGATCAAGAAGTAATAGACAAGCCAGTGTTCGAGGCCAAGCTTAAAATACGCAAAGCAGATCGCTCCTTAAAGTAGCTTACTTCTATCTAATTAAGTGAGTCGCTTAGAAATAACGGTTTGATGTTTTGATAGTTACTGATGAATTTATTCACAAAATTTACTAGTATTCTAACTCTCTTAAGAAATATAAATCAGTAGTGAATAAGTGGCAGCCATTAAACTAACGGTCGATCGTATTCAACCCGGATTACATATCCGTCTTCCGCTAAAGTGGAACGATCACCCCTTTCTACTCAATAGCTTTAAGATTAAAGACCAAGAGCAAGTCGAGATGATCCGCCACCTCGGCGTAGAGTTCGTTTACTTTAATCCAGAGCAAAGCGATGCCGTTCCACTCCCTGTTGATCAAAGACAAGCTGACAGAGTAACAAATGAAGCGTCGTTAGATCATGAAACTCAAAAAATGTGGCAAGAAAAACAGAACCGCATAGAAAAGTTAAGTGCATACCGTCGACGCGTGATTCAGTGTGAAAAAGAGTTTGAGCGCTCTCTGGCACGTATGCGTTCAGTCATGACTAAAATCCGTAACCGTCCGACAGCAGCAGTTGATGAAGCAAAGCTTCTTATTGAAGATATCGTCGAGAAGTTAATGTGCGATGATAATGTTACGTTACATCTGATGAACGGAAAAAATGAGTTTGAAGATATTTATTTCCACTCATTGAACGTGGCTGTTATCTCGATGATGATTGGCCGTGCTAAAGGGTACTCAGCAGCACAGTTGAAAGAGCTTTCCTTCTCCGCACTATTCCATGATATCGGGAAAATAAAAATCCCGACTGCAATATTAAGAAAGCAACTACCTCTAACAGAGCCAGAAACCAACTACTTAAAGTTGCATACTAAATATGGCGTCGATCTTGCGAGTCAAATCGAGGCTTTTCCCGAAGTCGCGAGAATTGTGATCGCGCAGCACCATGAGCTAAGAGATGGGTCTGGTTATCCTAAAGGCCTGAAAGGAGATGAGATCAACGAGTTTGCTCAAATTATTGCTGTAGCCAATGCGTTTGATAACTTGTGCCATACCCCGATAGTCTCAGACCAAAAGATTCCTTATACCGCACTCTCTCATTTATATAAGAACTGTAAACACCTATATAAAGAAGAGAACCTGAACATCCTAATTAAGTTTATGGGCGTGTTTCCTCCGGGTACCGTAGTTCAGCTTTCTAATAATATGGTCGGCCTGGTTATCTCAGTGAATGCATCGCATCTATTATTCCCGAATGTTTTGGTTTACGATCCATCAGTACCAAGGACGCAAGCGCCAATCATTGATCTTGCCTCAAAAGATATAAAGATAGTTAACGCGATTCATCCGTCAAAATTACCGGATAAAGTAAAAGAGTATCTAAATCCGCGTTCGCGTATTTCTTATTTCTTTGATAGTGATGAGTAGTTATCCACAGCTTTTTGTGAGTAAATTGTATAAATCCTGAGTGTTATTTCTGGGTAATTTTAGGGTTGGATGGAAAGTATCCATTTGGCATGTTTTTTTAGAAAAAATGCATTTTTAGTATTGCCAAAGAAAATCTTCTCCCTATAATGCGCATCCATCGACACGGCAGACGTCACAAGGCTTCAGCAGGGTCGAAGAGGTAAAAAGCTTCTACAAAAAATTAGTTTAAAAAAGTGTTTGACACTAACGACTAAATCGCTAGAATGCACCTCCGCTTTGAGAGAAAAACTTCTCGCAAAGCAAGCTCTTTAACAATATAGACCTATCAATCTGTGTGGGCACTCGTTGATGATAATCCAATTAGAAGCTTCGGC